>JAITCI010000068.1 GCA_031283155.1 Spirochaetota bacterium
CACCTTTCTTGTTTTCAGGATGTTTTTTGTAAAATGGCTGAAGATATTGACCTCGCGGATCGTTTTGCGCAGACTTCGCGCCATCTTGGCTTTGCGTTTGCGAAAATACCTGAACTTGCCCAAAAACCGGAATACGCTCACGGAGATCTTCTTGGCGAAATGCGGCTTGACGAGAACAAGAAAAGTCAGACTCAAAAAATAGGTGAAAAAGAGCATACCGTAAATATAAAATGCCGTCAGTTCGGGAATTTGCGCAAACTCCGGCCATATAAGAAGCACTATGGGTGCGGCAATCGCAAAAAAATAAATCTGCGCCGCTGTCTTGAAAAAAACTATAAGTATACCCTTGCCGAGAGAGACGTTATTCTTGTGCATTACATACACCATCAGGGGCTGCCCGCCGGACTGAAAGGGGGTAATGGCCGTCAGAAATTCATTGCCCAGCACAGAATAAATACATTGCATAAAGGGCATATCGTCGTCGACCGCATGCAGAAGGGTGCGCACCAGATAACTGTCCGTCAGGACGTTAATAAAATAGAAAGCAACGGCGAGCAGGAAAAACCAGAGGCTGATCTCCCCGAGATTGCGCATAAGATCCTGATCCAGGGTTTCGTAATCCCCGAAGAAGTACATCATTAAAAGCGTACCGATGGAGATAACGAAAAAAACAATAACGCCGCGCAGATATCTATGTTTTCCAGCCATACCAGTCCATCTTGCAGGAGTATACAATCACAATGCAAGCATACCTATGCTTTTGGCTCAGGTCAAGAAGGCATTCCTTTTATGTTTCCCGCTGCCGGATTTTGGTGTAGAATGAGTACGGAAACATCGGATACAGGGAATGCAATGACCCAGCAAGATACGCTCCGGGAAGCGATAGACCGAATCCATCGAGCCGGTGATGAGAGCATCAACACCCTGCTGAACCGCCCCCTCGCGGATCTCTGCGTCGCATTTTTTTACCGCTATACATCCATAAGCGCAAACCAGGTGACGATGCTTGCGATGTTCACCGGCATATTGTCCGCCGTCGCTGTCCTGTATGGAACCCCCACAAGCCTCTTCATTACCGGTCTTCTCTTCCAGGCGTCCGCAGTATTCGACTGCGCCGACGGACAGCTCGCGCGCCTCAAGGGAACCACCTCAAAATTCGGGCGCATCCTTGACGGTATCTCCGATTACGTTGTGGGCTTCGCCAATGTCGGCGCAACCATCTATGCCTGCACCGTCCATTACGAGACTGTAAGCGCGTATGCCATTATCCCATTTTCTGAAAATTCCGCCCTCCCGCTCATTCTGCTCGGGTTCGGTTCGCTTGTGCTGCATATCCTGAGTTTTGATCACCTCAAAACAAGGATATCGGGCATTGTCAATACGGGGATCGATCAGATTGCCAAAGACAGAATGCGGCTCGCAAGACACTCCGATGGCAAGCGCCAGTCCCGCCACCGGAGACACCCGGCCGTTATTTATATCAATCGCTTTTACACCGGCTTGCAGGAAATCCTGCTTCCGCTCGGCGCTTATACAAAAATCCATTATACCGAGCGGGAGCGCATAGCCATTGCGCGGCAGGAGGAGCGTCTTGTTTTCCTCTGGTCATTTCTTGGACCCAACACGCATATTATCCTGTCCATTATTGGGGTATTATGCCGTGATCTCACCAGCGTGTATTGGGTGTTTATTATTCCCTTTAACCTGTACTATATATGCCTTCTCATATATACAAAATGGCACATGAAAAAAAGCAAAGAGATCATTTCATCGTGATCCCCTTAAAAAGATAGCGTTTGATCTTTCGCGTGGACGTTTTCGGGAATTCCTCGCTGTGGATCACAAACTCCCTGATTTTTTTGTATGCAGGCAAATCGGAACCAAGCGCCGTTATCTCGCCGGATATCAGTTCTTCGATTGCCGCAGCCTCAAGTTTGGTTCCATACTGCGCCTCAATGGCTTCATAATCGGGGACGATGCAGGCGACGACGTTCTCGCCCGGATTGTCTTTTGAGATGGGGCGGCCAAGCACAAGCGATTCCCTGATATAAATCGAGGTATCCAGAAGCATTTCGATTTCTTCGGGATAGATATTTTTTCCGCCTTCGGTAACGATAACGTCCTTGCTGCGTCCGCATATAACAACGCGGCCTTTGGCGTCAAACCGCGCGATATCGCCGGTATAGAGCCACCCGTTCCGCAGCACCGCATCCGTTGCCTTTTTGTTTTTATAATACCCCTGCATCACCATATCGCCCCGCGCGCGAAGTTCGCCAATCCCTTGCTGATCGGGTTCATCTATGGAAAGCTCCGCGCCATAGACAGGATACCCAACGGTGGTATTATCGGTATCCGATTCCACATTCACCGCGAGTACCGGGGAGGCCTCGGTCAGACCATAGCCATTCAGAAAATGGATGCCAAGATGCGCAAAGCCCTTCCCGACCCAGACCGGCAAGGGCGCGCCGCCTGAGATCAGGTAGCGCAATGATCCGAGTCCTGCCTTATTGCGCAGGGAGCGAAAAACGCTTTGCCCGATACTCTGCCCGCTGAATTTTTTCACGCCCCTGACTAAACCATACATTCCCTTAAACAGAAGCTGCACCGGGAGCGGCTTTTCATGTATGCCCCGGAAAATTCCCGCCAGCATTTTTTCATACAAAAGCGGGACGCCCATGATGATCGTGACCTTTGCATCCCTGATGTTCGCGATGATGCGCTTTGAGGCAAGGCTCTCCGCCACTGTCACCGAACTGCCTTTGGATATGGGGATGATCATACCCGTGGTGGCCTCAAAGGTATGGTGCATCGGAAGCACCGAGAGGAAGGAATCGCTTTTGTCAAACCAGATGAGACGCCGCAAACCCAGAACGTCCGAGGTGATATTCCCGTGCGAGAGCATCACCCCCTTGCTCACCCCGGTTGTGCCGGAGGTATATATGAGAGCCGCAAGATCATCCTTCTTTACGGGAGTAAATTGAGTATCGCCTTTCTTTTCTCCCTGCAGAAGCGCATCCTGCAAATTCAGCACCCTGCGATTATCCGACGCGACCGGATCAATGACGATAAGCTGTTTCAGCCCGCGCAGGAGGTTTCCCATTTCGCTGAGCTTTTCAAACTGAGGGCGCGAAGCAAACAGAATGCTGACCTCGGCGTCCTTAACTATATGTGTGATCTCGCTTTCGGAGAGAAGGGCGTCCATTGGCACAACGACCGCCCCGGCGCGCAGGATAGCAAAATAGATTATCGGCCATTCGGGGCGGTTCTCGGAAAGCAGCCCGATATGTGTTCCGTTTCCTGCGCCAAGAGAGGAGAGGTAATTCGCGAGTGCGCACGACATACCGCGAAAACGGGCATAGCTGTATTCCTCAAATTTTCCGTCGTCCCGCCGCATCCGGTACGCAATATTCTGCGCGTATTCGGTCGTCGCAAATTCAAAAATATCGTTCAGGGTTCTGAAATCCGCATCGTCGTCATACAGGGAAAAACTGCCCATACCTGCCCCTGACCTCCCTGCTTTACAGATATCTCCATGAAGCCGATTATAAAATAGGGTGCAGCCGCACGTCAAGCCGCTTATCCGCGCAGCTGCTGCGTAATATCCTCTCGATATGCGGGGCGTCTTTGGGTATTATTAAACCAAGATTCATTTTCGGAGGGCTTGGGCGTGGAGAAGAATGATACGAGCCCGGGAGAACGCTATACTCCTGTCACCGAAACGCGGTTTTATACCTTTGGAGACGCGAAAAATCCCTTTGTCCTGACGAGCGGCAAGACTCTGTTTCCCATAACCATTGCTTACGAAACCTACGGCGATCCCAAAAACAAACATCGCGCCATTCTTGTACTCCATGCCCTCACCGGCGACGCGCACGCGGCAGGATATACCCGCGAGGAAACAGAAAAAGCCCGGGAGGAAGGACGCGAACCAAAACCCGGCTGGTGGCACACGATGATCGGTCCGGGAAAGCCGATCGATACCGATACCTTCTTCGTCATCTGCTCAAACGTCCTGGGCGGCTGCCGCGGGACAACAGGTCCCAGTTCTATCGACCCCGCCTCCGGACGCCCTTATGGGTCGCTCTTCCCTGCCATCACCTTAAGGGATATGGTCAACGCCCAGGCAAGACTCATGGATTTTCTCGGGATCGAAAAAATATTTTGCATCATCGGCGGATCCATGGGCGGCATCCAGGCTTTGGAATGGGCTATCTCCCGTCCGGATCGCGTCCGTTCTGTGATCCCAATAGCCTGCACGGTCAGGCACTCCGCGCAGAATATCGCGTTCTACGAGGTGGGGCGGCACGCCATCACCAGCGATCTGGGGTATGACGGCGGCGATTATTACGAGAGCGAGGGGCCGCACCGGGGTCTTGCCATGGCGCGCATGATGGCGCATATCACCTATATGTCTGAAAAATCGCTCCAGGAGCGCTTCGCGCGGCGCCTGCAGATTCACGAGGCATCCCCCGAGGACGAGGACTTCCCGCAGTTTCAGGTGAATAGCTATCTGATGCACCAGGGTTCTTCCTTCGTGGATCGCTTCGACGCCAATTCCTATATCGTGATTACGCGCGCGCTCGACTATTATGACATCAGCGCCGATTTTGAGGATGATCTCTCGCAGGCGTTCAGCGGCGTCGACGCGGAATTTCTTGTGATCTCCTTTTCATCCGACTGGCATTATCCCTCCCGCGACTCAAAAACGATTGTTAACGCTTTACGCGCGAATGATATTGACGTAACATATTCGGACATAAGCACCGATTGGGGACACGACTCCTTTCTGATAAAAGAAGTCATTGACGGGAAACTGGGTCCCCTGGTGCATAGTTTTCTGAATAACCTGGACAGAGAACTCGCCGATGCCAACCATGCCTGAACGCGAAACCGCCGGACTGAGAGCGCGGGTCGATTTTGATATTGTCTCGGAAAATATCGATGAGGGCGCGAAGGTACTCGACGTGGGCTGCGGGGACGGCACCCTGCTTGGCCATTTGGTTTCAAACAAACGGGTTAAGGCGCGCGGCATTGAAATCGACGAAGAAAATGTGCTTTCCTGCGTGAATAAAGGACTCTCGGTTTTACAGGGAGATATAGACGAGGGTCTGAACGAGCATTATAAGGATAATTCATTCGACTATGTTATCGCGCTGCGCACGGTGCAGGTGGTATTGAACCCAAAGGAATCAATCGACGAGATGCTTCGTATCGGGAAAAAAGCGATCATCAGCTTTCCCAATTTTGCACATTTTCGGGTTCGCTTTGGGCTGCTCTTCAAGGGGCGTATGCCCAAAAACAGACTGCTCCCCTACGATTGGTACGATACCCCAAATATCCACGTACTCACAATCCGTGACTTTATCCGGTTTTGCAATGAAAACGGTATCACAATAGAAAAACATTTTTACCTTGCCAGCCTCGAGCGGCGAAGAACTTTTCTTGCGCGGATCTGGCCGAATTTTTTTGCGTATTTCGGATTATTTCTGATCAGCCGCTCGTAGCGCCTGCCCGGGATCACGCACCTTTTCCACCGGGACGAGCTTCCCCAATTGCCTGAGTTCCTTCCCGGGTTTGAAGCTGATCACAACGCGATCCGCGACCGACACAGCTTCACCCGAACGCGGATTCCGCGCCGCGCGCCCCTTGCGCACCTTAAGACCAAAGGTTCCGAACCCGCGCAGTTCAATGCTCTCACCGCTGGAGAGAAGATTTTTTACGATGTCAAAAAAAGAGTCGATAACAAAGGCAATGTCTTTTTTCTGGACATTGAGTTCACGGCTTATCTTGTCAACGATATCTGCCTTTGTCACGTATGCGAGCCCCTCAAACCGAGCTGAGCTGCGGCTATGCCTTGGCTGTCAGGGCAAGTTTTTTTGCGATGCGTGATTTCCGGCGCGCGGCAGTGTTTTTATGCAAACGACCGTGCTTAACCCCCTTATCGAGGACGGAAAACATTTCCGGCATGAGCGCGGCGGCCTCATCCTGCTTGCCGACGGCGGCAAGAGCGCGGGTTTTTTTGACCTGGGTGCGGATCTTGCTCATTTCCGCTTTATTGTGGGCTTTATGGGTTTCGTTTTGGCGTTTTGCCTTAATACCGGAATGATATCGCGTGGACAACGGGCTTCCTCCTCAAATGATGAACGTATATGAATACTAGCAGTCCGCCACATAAAAGGCAAAAAATTTTGCGGGGCTGGATGCGGCGCGGGCAGGTATCTTTATACCATGCCAAACGACGAGAATCCATGCGCGGACGATACCTCAAAGACGCTTCATCTTGCCCAAAAAGCGCAATCCCTCCCCGATTTGCCCGGGGTGTATATCATGCGCGATTCGTCGGGGCAGATCCTGTACATAGGCAAAGCGAAGCGTCTTTGCCGCCGCGCTGCCTCCTATTTTAACAAAACGCAGGAATCCGCAAAAACGCGCGCGCTTATCGCCCAGATCGCGAATATAGATCATATTGTCGCCGCGAGCGAATCCGAAGCGCTCCTGCTGGAATCGAATCTCATCAAGGAGCATCATCCGCGTTATAATATTCAGCTGCGCGATTCCAAGCGGTATCCCTGGCTTGCGGCCAGTATCGGCGAGGACTTCCCGCGCTTTTTCAAGACACGCCTCCCCGGCGCGCCGGAAAATCAGTATTTCGGCCCCTACCCCAGCGTAGCGGTTATCCGCAACACCATAGCGCTCCTGCACCGCCTCTTCCGGTTTCGCTATTGCCATAAAAAACTGCTCGAAGGAAAGCCCGCGCCCCCATTATGCTTTTACGCCCGCATCCGGCGCTGCCCGGCACCCTGCGAAGGGATGATATCCAAAGCCGATTACCGAAAAAATATCGAAGGGGCATTGCTCTTTCTGGAGGGGAAGCAGGAGGAGCTTCGTATACACATCGAAAATGAGATGCGCGCGCGCTCCCTGCGGCTTGACTACGAAGGCGCGGCGGTACTGCGCGATCAGCTCGCGGCGATCATGGAGGCAAGCCAGGCGCAGGCGGTTTGCCGGCTGCCCGGAGACAATCTCCCGATGGATATCGATATCGCCGCAATGGCCGAAGGCTCAGGCGCTGCGGCGTGTGCGATTTTTGCGGTCAGGGGCGGAAAGCTCGTCGCGCAGCACCTCTGGCTTGAGGAGAACGCCGGAGATAAACCTGAACTCTTCGCGCAATTTCTGAAGCAGCACTATGCGCGGGAAAAACACAAACCAAAATATATCATGCTTCAGCGCAAACAGGTAGAGGATGAACCGGATGAGGCAGGCTTTCTGGATATGCTTCTCCTGGAAAGCCAGACCGCCGATCCCGGTCTGCGCAGCCTCGCGCGGCAGGCTGAAAAAAACGCTTTCCTCGCGCTTGAAGACGAGATGAAGCGCCGCCTCCATGACGACGGCCTCGAGACGCTCCGGCAATTGCTCGGTCTGCCCTCATCGCCGCGCGATATCGAAGCCTTTGATATCGCGAACACCCTGGGGGAAGCCAACGTGGCCGCCTGCGTCCATTTCAAAAATGGACGCCCCGATACAAAAAATTACCGCCGTTTCATTATCAGGAGCGTGGCGGGACAGGATGATTTTGCCTCGATACAGGAAGCGGTCGGGCGGCGCTACCAGCGGCTCGTGAATGAAAACAAGCCCCTCCCGGATCTCGTCCTGATCGACGGCGGGCGCGGGCAGCTCCACTCCGCGCGCGAGGCGCTGCTTGCGCTGGGCCTCGGTACCCTCCCGATCGCGGCGCTCGCCAAAAAGGAGGAACTCCTCTTTCTGCCAGACCGCGAAGAGCCGCTCGCGCTTGACCGGCATCACTACGCGCTGCGCCTCCTGCAAACCATCCGCGACGAGGTACATCGGTTCGTGAATACGTATCACGCCGAAAAAAGGGACACCGCGCATTCGGCGCTCGAAGATATTCCCGGGATTGGCCCGGCGGCGCGCAAAAAGCTGCTCGCCCATTTCGGTTCGCTTGCGGGCGTCCGCAGCGCGAGCCCGGAGGAACTCATCGCCGTATTGGGCGGCAAACGGGCGGAATCGTTGAAACGCGCTCTTGTTAAGCATATCGCGCCAAACGAGTGAGAGTCCCGCAGAATGCACGCTTGCCATATCGCCGGATGTGCCGACTTATATCCTGTAAATGGCATTTAGTCAGGCGCGGAGCGGCGGAAACGCTGTCAAAAAATTGAGATTCGCAGATTCCCGATATGCGACAACTGTTCCCAAAATGGAAAAACTACAAACGCTGTGCCGCATTCGCGCAATTATGCCATCTTCTTATTCGCCAAAGAAAATACCGCAAGCTCAAGCCTGAGTGCGCCGCAGTACGCAGGTTCGCTTTTGAAAGAGCGATCCAGCGATGCAATCAGAGAAAGTGCACGCGACAAGAGCGGCATGGACCAGCTTCGGCTTTGCTGTTCGATCTCGCGAAATGCCATTTGCTGCACCCCGAGGCTTTCCTTTGTCCGCGCGCCGGCATGATAGCGCCACAAGAGTTCCGCCTGCCGCATCAGCATGGCCTGCACAAAAATCGGACTCTCCCCTTCCGCGAGAATCGCGCGCAGCATGGTGATGGCCGGAACAGCCTGCCCATGAAAACAATGCGCAACAAAAGCGAAGATATCGCTCCCGCGCTGCTCCCCGAGAACCCGGCTTGTCTCTTCGAGGGTGAAGCTCTTGTCCAAAAAATAATTGGAAAGTATCTGCAGCGACTGCTCCACAAGCGCCATATTGCGCCCGCAGATTTCGGTTAAGAGCGCGCCCAGACCGGACGGCATTGCGAGACCATATTCCCTGCGCGCCTTATTCTCCGCCCAGGCACCGAGTTGATTCTCAAAGAGCTCCCAGAAAATTTCGATGGTTCCCATCTTTTCGCAGAGCCGTTCCAGCGGCGCGCTGAATTTACCTTTGGTTTTTTCGCTGAGCAGGATCAATACGGTGGTTTCCAGCGGCGAAGCGAGATAGGCCTCCAGCGCGGGGCGCGGCAAGCGTTCAGCCTCATGCACGATCACGGCCTTTGCGCTCCCAAAAAACGGATAGCTCGTGATCTCGCTCATGATCTCCTCGGCGGGACTGTCGCTCGCAAAATACTGACTGCGCGCGGGGTTCGCGGGATCGTCGGCAATGCCGTGCGATTTCAGGATCACGGCTACGCGCTCGCGCTTTGTGACTTTTTCCGGGCCAAGAAGGAGATAGACGGGTGCCTTTTTTGACGATGATGAGCCAGCCGACGCCTTTGCGCTTTGCCTGGAAGCGGAGGATTTGGACTGTGCAGCCATTGCGCTTTACTGAATGCGCCGGAAAACCCAGACAACCTTGCCGAGGATATCCACCGCCGAAAGCGGCATCTCCTTATAGGCCGGATTTTCAGGCTTGAGTACAACGCCGCGCTGGCGGCGGAAAAAGCGTTTGATGGTGGTTTCACTGTCGATGAGAGCGACCACGATATCGCCGTCGCTGGCATGGGTTTGCATACGCACCAATACGAGATCGCCGTTCATGATCCCGGCACCCGTCATGCTGTCGCCGCGTACACGAAGCGCAAACACATCGCTCGATTCGCCCAGGAACGCGCGCGGCAAGTAAAATTCCTCTTCAATATTTTGTTCCGCGAGAAGAGGCATTCCGGCTGAGCTGGAACCCATAAGCGGGACGCGCAGCATACGCTCGCCCTGACGAATATCCGCCGGAAGGCGATCCATGATCTCAATCGCGCGCGACTTTGAGGATGAACACTTGATGAAGCCCTTGCGTTCGATTGCCTTCAGATGATCGTAGGCACCCTTGACCGAAATGGAAAAACTCTCGCCGATTTCGCGCACGGTGGGCGGAAAGCCCTGACTCTCAATACGCGCGAGAACGAATTCGTAGACCTCCTGCTGCTTTCTGGTCATTTGTTTCATTGGGATTCCCTCCTCCATTGTGCCTGTAAAAAAGTATCCATACATAATTATACTATACTCTTGTTGGGTATTCAAGAAAAAAGCAGCTACTCTCCCGGATCAATCCCGAGGGAGTTGATCTTGCGGTGCAGGTTGCTGCGCTCTATCCCCAGAACGCGGGCGGTTCGGGATACATTCATCCCGTTTTCCCTGAGTTTACGCAGGATGTACTCTTTTTCAAAGGCGTTCCGCGCTTCACGGAGGCCGTCATACTCGTCCTCACCCAAACGCTCCCCGGGCGCGTTCGCGGCGTCCGGGGAGACGTCTCCCAGAAGGGAACGCATAGCCGCTGCGTCAATCGGCGAGACAGACAGAATGGTCAGTGCGCGCTCAATCATATTGCGCAGCTCGCGGATATTGCCGCGCCAGGGAGAGCGTTTCATCACCTCAATGGCGTCGTTCCCAAAGAGCGGGCGCGAGCGATTGCTTTTATGGCAAAACTGTTCGCCAAAATATGCTACAAGCTCCGGCATATCTTCGATGCGCTCCCGCAATGACGGCAGACGGATCGGTATAACATTCAAACGATAGAAGAGATCTTCCCTGAAATTACCCTTACTGATTTCCTGCATCAGATCCTTATTGCTGGCGGCAATAACGCGCACATCCACATGAATGGTTTTGCTTCCGCCCACACGCTCAAACTCCATCTCCTGGAGTACGCGCAGTACCTTGGCCTGCGTCTGGAGGGACATATCTGCGACTTCATCCAGAAAAATCGTACCCGTATCCGCAAGCTCAAATTTACCCTTCCGGCTCTCGTGCGCGCCCGTAAAGGCACCCTTCTCGTGCCCGAATAATTCGCTCTCAATGAGGTTCTCGGGGATCGCGGCGCAGTTGACCTCAATAAAGGGCTCGTTCTTCCGCCCGCTCGCAAGCCAGATGGAGCGCGCGACAAGTTCCTTGCCGGTTCCGCTCTCTCCGGAGATCAGCACACGGCTGGCGGCTGCCGCAGAACTCGCTATGAGTTCGCGGATTTTTGTCATGGCCGGACTTGAGCCAATCAGAACAAAGTCTTTGGATGCGCTGGTTTTATAACGTCTGTTTTCTTCCTCAAGTTCGCGCATACGGCACGCCTTACCCAAAATCAGAAGCAGACGATCGATGGAAAGCGGCTTTTCGATAAAATCAAAGGCACCCAGCTTCATTGCCTCCACCGCGAGATCCACAGTCCCGTGTCCGGAAATCATAATGACCGTTACGGAAGGGAAGAGTTTATGCGTACGCATGAGTACCTCAACGCCGCCAATCCCGGGAAGCCAGACGTCCAAAAGCATGATATCCACGCGCCCCCTGGCGAGAATGTCCAGTGCATCTTCTCCGTTCGCGGCATACACTGCGTCAAATCCCTCATCCTGCAAAACGTCCAGGATGGCCTCGCGGATGCTGTGTTCATCGTCAACCACAAGAATATTGGGCATATCTATTCATTCTCCGTTTTCTGATCGGCGGCATCCCGCCCAATGGTAAAATAAAAACTCGTTCCCCCGGGGCTGCTTTCGTACCAGACCCGCCCCCCATGGTCATATACAATCTTTTCCACAATGGAGAGGCCAAGCCCGGTACCGCCTTCCTGCCGCGAGAAATAAGGCGTAAAAATCGCGTCGCCCGTTCCGGCGGGAATGCCGCATCCGTTATCGCGTATTATACACAAAACTTCGTTATCGATTTTTTCCGCCACAACCTGCACCTCTCCCCGGCGTTCGGTTTTCGCGATGGCGTTTATCGCGTTTTGAAGGATATTGATGATCGCCCTCCGCATTTGCTCCCGATCAAAGAGTACGTCCCCGATTTCGGACTTAATTTCCAGGGTAAAATCTATCTCTTCATGGCTGGCTTTCAGGGTATCGAGTGTTTCTTCGAGAAATTTTTCGACACGCACAGGCATAACGTGCTTTGCGGGCAGGCGCGCAAACGAAGCAAATTCATTGACCAGATCCTTGATAGCCTTAACCTCCGTAATGATGGCGGGCAAAACTTTTTCGAGAACAAGCGGCAGACCCTCCCGCCCCTTATGCAGCATTCTGAGCAAACGCTCCGCGCCAAGCTGTATCGGGGTGAGCGGATTCTTGATCTCGTGGGCAAGGCGCTGCGCTACCTCCTGCCAGGCGGCAAAGCGCTCCGCGCGGTGAAGCCTTTGCTTGCTCTGAGCCAGCTGATTGCTCATGTTGTTGAAACTTTCCATGAGCTGCCGGAACTCGTCCAGCCCAACCACAGGGATACGATACCCCAGCTCACCCCCGGCAATGCGCTGTGTTCCTTCCACAAGCACACGTACAGGCTCGGTGGTGATGCGCGCAAAACGCAGCGCAAGCAGCAGGGATATCAGGATGACAAAAATCGCAAACAGCACCGCAAAGGACAGAAACGCGATCTCAAATGGACGCCGCATAAGGCGAAGCTGCCGATACTCCGTGAGCGCAAGACTGATCCTCTCCGTTCCGGCGCTTAATGCCGGATTCATTCCGAGCGCTGCGTACTCCGCAAATCCGCCCTGGATCCTGTAATACGTAAGGGAATGCCCAAACTCGTCGCTGTACACTTCGCTTTCAAGAGCCATCGCGGTCAGCCTGCGCTTCAGACCCGGCGGAAGATATCCACCCGCAAGATCATAACGGCCTATCTGCTCAAAATGCAGGAGACCGCTCTTTTTTTCGCGCTCGTCAAAAACTCCTGTCCGTGTTCTGAAATATCTCTGCGCAAAGGCTATAAACTCATGCCGGATTGCTTCGCTGCTTTCCTGGGCATACTGAATCGCGAGATCCAGCGCGTTCTCTATCTCGGGATTATAGAGCATATCCATGCCGTTCTTGAAATTGGAATAAGAAAAAACGGAAAATACGAGCAGCGGCAGGAGACTCGCGATCACAAAATAAACTGAAAACCTGATCCGTATGCGCGACCCGGGCATTTGGCTCATGCGATCGCGGACAAGCAGGAAAATCCTGAAAATTACATAGGCAAAAATAGTGACAAGAAGAAGGCTCAGCGCGAAAACAACTGTATATGCGCTGCTCCCTGCCTCTATTCGCAGCGCGGACGCAAGAGCGCCTGATATTCCAAAGGATGCAGCGATTGCCGGAGCGGCAGCCACAGCCATGAGAATCAGCTTCAGGATATTCCTTGTCATGGCAGATACTCCGGAGAGCGCACCCAGGACGAAGTATGCGATATGATGGGCAAAAAACTGAATGGGGGATAAAGTTTACCAACACGCAGCATAACGCGGGCTTCGGCATAATACCCCGCGCCGCGCTCAAATTTCCTGGCTGCGTCTATCGGATACGCTATTTCTGCGGCAAGCGCGGAAAGGAAACGATTTCTTGACGTAAAATATAAAATACCTCCGCTCTTTTCGTCGGTTATTGAGTATCGGCTCTCAATCAGATCGTAGCGTATGCCCCTGCTGATCGCAAAAGACGCAAATACCGAGTCGCGAAACAGAAAAAAACCGGATTTTCTCCGGATAACAATCTCTGTAACTATCTCAACGCGAAGTCCGTCCTCAATTGCGGAAAGTACCTTAAGCGGGAAAACACCGGAATACGAGAGACGTATTTCCTGTTTGCCGCTTTCACTGACGATCAAAACCGCATCCGGCCCAAATGGACCGGGCGTTTCCGCGCCGGGAAGCTGCGCCGCAAAGAGAAGAAATGCAAAAAGGGATATGACGCCCTGACGCAAACCCAACCCCCGCCGCCAAATTGCCATAGTGTTCATTTCAAAATCGAATATTCCATCCGAGGCATAACGCCCCTCCGCCTTCACGGGAATCAGTCATGCCTATATCCAGATGAAAGAGCGCATCGGCACGGGCATTGTATTTCCTTGCTGTCTCTCCGGCGTCCGCTATGGACAGAACAGTCACCCCAAGCCAGACGGCGGCAGCGCCGATAACAAGCCCCTTGTCGGTACCGCTCATATCCCGCCAGGACATCCCGGAGTCAGAGGAAGCGCTGATATATTTATTTTTGAGTTTGATCGCGAGACCCAGCGCGAGACCCTTGAAAACAAGATCCCCGAAAACAAAAAGCGATCCCTTGGCATAGTCTTTTGCGTAAAACTGCCCAAGCCCCCAATACATACCGGAAAGAAAACCCGCGAGAAAGGGATCGGCATACTGTTGGCGCAGCCGCAAAGCCAACTCTGTTTTAAGCCCGTCGCTGCCCGGCTCAGCATACAAAAAACCCGCCTGCAGGATGAGAAGCGCTGTCAAAGCCAGGGCAAGACAAGAATTCAGCCTGCGTCCATTGGCCGTATCAGAATGCATGGGACCATGACACTCCGCCCATTCCGGGCAGGATTTCGAGAGCAAGCCCATCGCGCTGCATCTCCCTCAAGAGAATATTTTGATAATGTTCGATTGCGCTGTCAGCGGCGGCAATAACCTGGTAGACATGAAAAACAAGCCAGCAGACCCCAAGCCCAACGGAGACCAGAACCCGGGTACGCGAGAGGTTTTCCCGCATACGCACCGCAAAATGAAAGCCGATATCCCGCTCCAGACCAATATCGAGAGTCGCAACGGTCAGCACCGCACCCCAGAGAAGCGAGGTATCCAGCGTCCAGAAGCAGACAGCCTTGAGCGGTTCATGCACATAAAGCTGTCCCAGCCCCGGCACAAACCAGGAGAGGGCAGCGGCGAAAAAAGGATCCTTTCGCTCCAGATACATCCAATCATTCGAAGAACCGTCATTTTTACCCTGATGAGTACCTGCGTCCAGCGCGCCGAAAGGCTGCGAAAAACCGGTCTGCCACAGAGAATCCTGAAAAAAAGAGACAGCATGACCATGGATCGGACGCAACGCCATAAGCGCAAGCGGCATAAACAAAAATATGGCGACGCGCTTAATATTCATCAAAACCATCGGTAATACATTGTTCAAGGGCATTCGCGGCCTCTTCCTCGTCATCGCCTTCCGCGCGGACAATGAGAGTGGAATTACAAACAGCGGCAAGCTGCATAATACTCAAAACACTGTCACACTCAACCTGGCGGTCATCCTTGATAATCCAGACGCGCGAACGGAATTTTCCGGCAAGTTCCGCAAGCATGGATGCGGGACGCGCGTGCAGCCCGGCAAGATTCCGTACACAAACCGTCCTTTCTACCATACTGACTCCTCACCAGGCTTGCTGTTTCTATTTCTCCAGAATATATATACGCAATTTATCCTCTTCCCGCAGCATCGCCTGCACCTTGTTCGATTCGGCGTTTGTATACAGCAAAAGCGTCTGCGCTTCCTTTTCGATTTTTGCGTACGCTTCGCGGTCGCCCATTTGTTCCGCATAGCAATCTTCGATTCTGGTGTGATCGATCTGATCGCCTGCGAGATAGATGTGTTTGCAGTACCAGCATTTTCCGCCGGGATCACAGCCATAAACCGCAAAGAGTTCATCGCTTTCCTGAAGCGCAGCCATAGCACACCCGGGATTATCCCCGGAGTAAAACACCTCTGCACCGGAATCGGAATTGGCGAGGTGAAGCACCACATCCAGTTCGGAACGAAGTTCTTTGGAGACTTCAGCATAATCGAACGGAGCGGCTTCTCCGGTATCGGCAGTCAGGGTATGCGTATTGCGGGCATGGGCATGTACGCGCTCTTTATGCTTTCTGATATGTCTCTCCAGTTTGTCCGTGAGATTATCGATAGCCTCTGCAACCGTAGGCTCTTTCGTCTGAAAATAAAATCTTTTTCCATCCAGAACAAAACTGATATCGGCAATGAAATTCAGTTTTTCTTTTTCAAGGAGTACATGAAACTGCATTTTTTGATTTTCAAGTACGCGAATCCTGCCCAGTTTTTCCTCAATGGCCTTTTTGAGACCAGGGGAAACATTATAACGCCTCCCGGTGATAATGAGATTCATTTTGCTTTGCTCCTCCCTTGCTTTTATAGTCCGGAACGTCTTTTATTTGATGATAAAATGCGCTGCATCTTGCGGTATTTTGCGACTGTCCTCCGCGCGATATGAATCCCGCGGTTTTGCAAGATCCCCATTATTTCCTGATCGCTTAACTTGCCGTCTTCCTCTTCGATTATCCTGCGGATCATCTCGCGAACACTCTGGGCGGAGGCAAGCTGGCCATTATTCTGCGTAATCGCGCCCGAGAAAAAATACTTGAGCCGGTATATTCCCCAGGGGGTTTCCATATATTTATTTGAGCTGGCGCGGCTCACCGTCGATTCATGTATCCCGATTCGATCCGCAATCTGCCGCAGGGTGAGGGGTCGAAGATGCCCCGGACCATGGAGAAAAAAAGGTGATTGCTCTTCGAGAAGCGCCTGGGTAACGGCGCGAAGGGTTTCGTGGCGCTGCGCGAGGCTGCGAATAAGCCATTGCGCGGAACCGAGTTTATCGCTGATATAGGTTTTAACGTCGCTTCCGGTTTCCTTGTTTTGCATAAGACCGCGATAGGTTGAGGAGATATAGAGTTTTGGAAGCCATTCATCGTTGACAATGATCACAAACTCATCACCCTGCCTGCGCACAATAACGTCGGGAATGGCGTATTCAGTATTTGCAATGGAGAACCTTCTTCCGGGAAGAGGCTCCAGTCCCGCGATGAGACGGGACGCCTCTTCGATGCGTTCCGCGGTGCTGCCGAGTTTGGAGGCAATCTGCCGCCAGGCGTGTTTTTCAAGCAGACCGAGGTGATCGCGGACTATCGCCTCGGCAATCGGATCCCGCTCATCCCTGTCGCGAAGCTGCAGCAAAAGACACTCCGAAAGATCCGAGGCCGCCACCCCTGCCGGATCAAGCGACTGCACCAGATCGAGGACACGCGCGAAATCCTTTGCGGAGCGGCCGCAAACGGGCATCTCCTCAGAGAGTTCCGCAATGGAGCG
This sequence comes from Spirochaetota bacterium, assembly GCA_031283155.1. Lineage (GTDB taxonomy): Bacteria > Spirochaetota > JAGLSM01 > JAGLSM01 > JAKPMW01 > JAKPMW01. Next base: position 16,781 of record JAITCI010000068.1, read on the forward strand.
CCGGAGATACCCATTCTCATCCAGACAGGAGATGATTATCTCGCCGATGCGCGTATCTTCCTCATTTTGGGTAATAAGGCGCAATTGTTCCATGAGATATTCCGAGAGGGTCTGCCCGCGCTGAGCCATGCCTTCAAGAAACTGCCGCTTTGAGTCGGAATTACGCCGCCCCTGCAAAGAATACTCAAACCCATTATCGCTCGAATCCTCGAAACCATTGCCGTAATCCGAGTCTGCGGCAAGTTTTTGCCCGCCCTGCCCTTCAGCGGCGGAATCAACGGAAGAACTCTCCTCGCGAATCTCAAGCATGGGGTTCTCCTGAAGTTCCTGTTCGATACGCTCAGAGAGTTCGATTGAACCCATTTGCAAAAGCTCGATTGCCTCGCGCAGTGTTTGCGTCATAACGAGCTTCTGTTTTTGCTCAAGATTGATGTTTACCGCAAGCCCCATGCCTCAGCCTTTCAACCATACGGCGGATATACCAGCGCCATTATACATCATGGACGGACAAGATCAAAACCCCATTATTTTGGAGAGTCTTACATACTGAAGTCTTCGCCAAGGTAGACGGAGCGCGCGAGCTTATCGCTGACCAGTTTCCGCGGATTTCCGCTCACCAGAATCCGACCCTCTGCAAGTATATACGAACGATCCGTGATTTTCAGGGTTTCGCGGACATTATGGTCGGTAATGATGACGCCGAGATTGCGCTCCTTAAGCCGTTTGACAATGCTCTGTATATCCGCAACCGCGATGGGATCAACGCCGGCGAATGGCTCATCCAAAAGCAGGAATTTCGGCTCGGTCGTCAGCGCGCGCGCGATCTCTGTGCGCCTCCGCTCGCCGCCGGAGAGGGTATAGGCCTTTTGCTTTGCGAGATGGGAAATATTCAGATACTCCAGGAGTTCGTCCTTGCGATGCTGCATTTCGGCTTTGGAGAGACGCGGGCGCACGGTTTCCAGTATCGCGAGCAGATTCTCTTCGACACTGAGCTTTCGGAAAACGGAAGCCTCCTGGGGAAGATAGCCAATCCCGAGCCGCGCGCGCTTATACATCTGCAGCTTGGTGATATTGGTCAGTTTTGACGGCACGGAATCATCGCCGAAAAGAATCTTTCCGCCATTTGGCTTGACAAGACCCGTGATCATATAAAAAGTCGTCGTCTTTCCCGCGCCGTTCGGCCCCAAAAGACCCACAATCTCGCCCTGCTGGATCTCTATGCAGACCTTGTTCACGACGGTCCGCTTTTTGTATACCTTGACGAGATTCTCAACCCTGAGAATTTTCATCGCGTCACTCCTTTACCGTGATGCCGGACGCGCTGCCGGGCGTGATGAGACCGAACCGGATTGCGCCGCAGGGCGTGATGAAACCGAACCGGATTGCGCCGCCGAGCGTGATGAAGCGCCGGACGCCGAAGCCGGACGTCTCCTGGACGGGCCATAGCGAATATCCAGCGTCTCCGTCTCGGAGATCAAATCGTAATAATCAGTCTGGCGTCTCGGAAATGCCTCGCTGCCCCAGAAGTTTTTTCCGGCAAGCTGCCTGAGGACAAATGTACGCAAATCTCCCTCCCAGTATATCTCGGGACGAAGCGCTGCCGGAATAACCCTGGTAGCCGGAGGAATAACCAGTTTAAACGGCTGATCGGGGTAATTGGTCGCAGCCACATTCGTCAGGGTCGCGATAAAATTCTCAATCATGCCGCGCTGCGGTGCCTGAACCAAAATTCGGTTGGTGATCATCCTGGGGGATTCCTGGATCTGCATTGCCGCGTTCGACGCCGCTATTTCCTCGATTTCAAGCTTGCGAACAGCCAATGCGTTGGTGATATGCTGATTCAGAGTGAAGTTGTTTGTATTTATCTGATCGAGCAGGAGATATACCGGAATACGTGCCGGGATCGCATACCGAAAAACCGGGGTTGTGCCGGACGCAAAATCTTTTTTCTCTTCATCATTGCGCAGAGTAATGGATTTGAGGGAAGGGATGCGCGCCCAGGCAGTCAGATCCTGATTGGTGAGAATAATCATACGCATACGTTTTTCCCTGTCTGCGTCAATCAAAAATGGCGCAGAAATATTCGTACAGAAAAAATTATCATTTTGGACGTCTGTAACTGAATTTCTTCCGGGCTTCGCGATCATAATCCCGTAATTCAGGGTAAAGCCCATTTGCCCAAGGCGTCCCGCCAACTCTTCGCTGTCGTCCTCATAGCCATCGGGAAAACTATCGCCCGGAACCGAGTGCGCCGATGACGCCTGCCCGCCGCTCACGGCGCGCTCCTGCTGCGCGGCAATACTGCCGCTTGCCCGGGATGCGGAAGCACTTGATGTGGCGGCGCTTGATGCGGAAGCGCTTGATGCGGCGGCGCTTGATGCGGCGGCACTTGATGCGGCGGCACTTGATGCGGCGGCACTTGATGCGGAAGCACTTGATGTGGCGGCACTTGATGCGGCGGCACTTGATGCGGAAGCGCTTGATGCGGAAGCGCTTGATGCGGCGGCGCTTGATGCGGAAGCACTTGATGTGGCGGCGCTTGATGCGGAAGCGCTTGATGTGGCGGCGCTTGATGCGGAAGCGCTTGATGCGGAAGCACTTGATGCGGCGGCGCTTGAAACGGAAGCACTTGATGCGGAAGCGCTTGAAACGGCGGCACTTGAAACGGAAGCGCTTGAAACGGCGGCACTTGATGCGGCGGCACTTGATGTGGCGGCACTTGATGTGGCGGCTCGTGAAGAGGCAGCTCGTGAAACGGCGGCTCGTGAAGATATTGCGCCCTTATTCTCCTTCCACGCGGCGGCAGAGAGAACACAATGCGCGGGGCCGCGCAGCCTGAGCATCATGCCGTCCATAGCCAGAAAATCTATCCATGACCAGCTGTCACGAATAACTATATGCGTTCCGCGCGGAATGAAGTCTTCCTCATCGGCGCGCTTCCCATAGCTCACAACCCCGGCATTTGTCTTCGGGATTCCGTTCATCGAAAGCCAGACATTCCCAACGGATTTGATCACCTGCAGACCGTTTTGCCCCTCAGAAAGCGTATACATACCGCCGCCTGTTTTATTGATCCAGGCTTCCTGTTTTGCGCGCTGATCTCCTGTTCCCACAACAGCCATGGTGGAACCGCGCCAGGAAATCGTGTCGCGCTGGGTATCATATAATACGTAATCTGCGCGGAAAAAATCGCCGTACTCCCTGATTACCGGGCTGCCGGTGATCTCGGCGATCTTGGTTTTGGTGTTATAAATGATGAGCTGCGCATCTACCCCGCGATAACCCCTGGTAATATTTGCGTTTCCCTTAACCACAGCGAGATCCTCGTCCTGAAACTGTTCCATAACGGCACCGCCCGTGATGGTATTATCGCTTATCATAACCATTTTGGACTGCCCGATCAGTTTCGCATACCCGCGCTGCTCATAGAGTTCGCCGTAGTCCCCCGATGTGATACTCTCGAGTTCTCCCCTAGGGGTATGCCTGTAGATGCGCACATCCCCGCGGCAAAAGACGATACGGTTTTTGCGATCTTTGGAATCCGACGCCGCCGATGTATTTGTCTGATCGTAATCAATGATCTCTATTTCATTGGCGCGGATATAGTCGCGCTCCAGCATCATCCGCGCGTGTCCGCGCAGCACAACCCTGTTATCATCGCGGTAGAGCGTAATCTCATCGGCGCGGTGAATGTTGGTTTTTTGCACTATCCAGGGATCTTCCGAAAGTACGATCTGCCCTGTTCTCTGATAGAATACAGCCTTCTCCGCATAGCCTGTTCCGTCTTCGGATTCAATACGCACATTCCGGATCGCCTCCGAGCGGGCGCTGTTTCCGCCATAACGGTGCAGTTCCTCCGCATAAACTACTATCTTGCTCTTGTTCATCGTAAGCACCGGATTTCCCCGAACAAGGGTATGGGTATCGTTTGCGTAATGCCATGCCTCATCGCCCGTAATAACGGAATCATTCGTAAAGCTGATTATCTCCACGCGATTATAGCAGCGCCCTATCCGGGTACTCCTGTTCCAGAATATCTTTTCCGCGTTGATACGGGTGTCGCCCTGCATCAGCCAGGCGCGAATGCTGTCCTGCCCGGAAAGAAAGATCTCAGTCTGTTTCTGATTGTATTCAAACTGCGGTGCCCACCAGGTCATCTTGTCGTCGCTATCGCTTGTTTCCTGACCGGCAAGCGGCCAGGAAAGCAAAATGACTCCATAGAGCATAAGAATCGCAATGGAATGGAACCTCACTTCTCATTCCCTCCGTCGGATATGCCCTTTTGGATTGCGGCGATAATCGGCATATTGGCGTTTGTCAGGCTGATCCTGTCTTTGGGGAGTTCAAGATGCAGCGACATATCGTCAAAAATAAGCGCAAGCACCGCAAAACTTCGCTCATTTTCCCATTCATCAAGAGAAAAAACAGCGTCCTCAAGAACCAGGCGGCGGGGATCCGTAAAGGAGAGGCGGTTGAAATCGATCTTCAGAGAGTTTGAAAAGATGTATGCGCTGCCTGAGAATACAGCAAAACCCTCATGGCGGAAATACCCGGATTGCGCGTCGATCCGCACTCCCGGAAGGACGATCACAATGGATCCTGCCGCTTCCCAGAACCCGTCTTCGTACAGCACAAGGGCATCGCAGCGAAGAACATACTCTTTCCCGTCAAGCACTACCGAACCGCTGAACTCGCGGGCCTTTACGCCCTTATGGATTCCGCTGCGCATCCTCCCGGCCTCAATATGCGCCGCCTCGCCCGCGAATACACCCGCCGCGAAAATATGGAAAACAAGGAATATGAGAATTTTCTTTTGAATACGCACTTGGCTCATTCCTTTGCGCCCGAATCCAGCGTATTGTCTTTGGAATTTGCTGCCGCAGAGGACTCCTCAAATAATGGGAAGCTATACTGCGGATTGGATTCAGGAAAATACATGGCTTCCGGAAAGGCAAGTAAATCGCGGAGTTCCTCCAGGCTGTCTTCGTTATAATCGGGAAGATGATGATCAACCCGGCCTGCAGAGCCGGTTTGTGAAGCTCCTCTGCTTACGGCGGACACAGCTGTATTTCCCCTAGGTGCTTCCAGCGAGGAAGCGGCACCTGTGTTGGAGTTGTTTTTTTTGGAGCCGCCGAGCAGATTATCCTCGGCACCCTCGCGGGCTTCGCCCTGCGCCCCGCGCAGCCGGAACACCCCAAGATCGCTCTCGGCCCAGAGGTGGGTTCCAATCATAACAGTGCCATCCTCCTGTGTGATACGGTTCAGAACTTCATTCGAAATTATTTTTTCGTCATTATTGGCATAAGCCTCTTCGGTCTCAAGAACCCGCCCGTTTGCGGCTCGCAGCACAACGTCCAGTTTTGCGGTGATCGAATTTGCGTTATTGTCCATAAAACCGCGGCGCGCGCGCAGGGTGTAACTCAAATTACCGGCGTCATCGAAAGAATACAGTATAAAATCCGTCAAATAAATATGATTGCTCTCATTGAAGATGCGCCCCTCGCGCGCCTTTATCTGCCAGAGGAGACGCCCCTCCTGATCCGACGCAGAACGAATAAAGCCGCGCAATATGGTATCGGGGTAGCGCTCCGCGCCATTGCCATCACTCTCGTCCGTGCTTTCATCGCAGCCAAAAAAAACGGAGCAGGAAGAGAATGCAAGAATACAAAGCAAACAGATAAAAAAAAGATGAATGATTCTCATTGTCCGCCCTCCGGGCTGTCCGAGCCATACTCCGCCTGTCCGCAGGCGGCAACGCTCCCGGTTAAACTTCCGTCGCGGCGCAGGAGTTTGCGGGTACGGAGTACGCGATCAATGACTTCGCGCACCGCGCCGTATCCGCCCGTATGCCGCGTAACATACTTCGCGATTCGCTTGATCTCCGGAGCCGCGTTACGCGGGCATACCGAAACCCCGGCCGCAAGCATGATCTCTCTGTCCGGCATATCGTCGCCCATAAACAAAACCTCGTCCGCTTCGAGCCGCAGAAGCGCAAGAATCTCCGGCAGAAGAGCGCCCTTATCGTTTACCCCTTGCCATACATGGCAAATCCCCAACTCGCTTGCGCGGCGCAGAACGATGGGCGAGGAGCGGCCGGTGACAATACCAAACACAAGCCCCGCGCGTATGCCGCGGATTATGCCATAGCTATCCTGGGCGGAAAAGGTTTTCCCCTCGCCGCCGGATGCGTCATAGAAGAGACCGCCGTCAGTTAAAACTCCATCCACATCAAGCAGGATGGCAGACACTCGCCGCAGCTTCCTGTTCAATAATAAGCCCACTATACCAGCCTCGCTTCCAGAATATCATGGATATGCAGCAATCCTGCCGGGCGCGAGTCATCATCCAGCACAACGAGCGAAGTATACAGCCCCTCCATGCGCGCAAGCGCTTCGCCGATGAGCGCGCCGGGTTCGATGGTCTGCGGATTTTTGGTCATCACATCGCCAACCCGGAGATCCAGGAGTTCGGTATGCCGCAGCAAAAGCCGCTTCAAATCGCCGTCGCATAACACCCCTGCCAATTTTCGGTCAGAATCGAGTACAAGCACAATACCTCGGTTCCTGTGGCTCAGTATCGCATGAAGCGCCTCGCGCACTGTTGCGTCTTCCGTTACTGACGGGAGATCCTCCGTCTGCATCAGATCGCGCACCGTGAGCAGCATTCTCCCGAGACTCCCGGCCGGATGGACGCGCGCAAAATCATCCCGCCCAAAGGAACGCCGCCGCATCAAAACTACCGCGAGCGCGTCGCCAAGCGCAAGCATAACGGTGGTGGAACAGGTCGGCGCGAGATTGAGCGGACAGGCCTCGGTCTCCACCCCAAGTACAAGCGCGGCGTCGGCAAAGCGCGCCAGGGTATTCTCCGCGCCATTCGTTATCGCAATGATACGCGCCCCAAGCCGCTTGAGATGCGGGAGGAGATGCACAACCTCGGCGGTCTCGCCGCTTTTGGAGAGCAGGATCACGATATCCTCCGGCGCGATAACCCCAAAATCCCCATGCGCGCATTCCGCCGGATGCAGAAACAGAGCCGGAGAGCCGGTACTCGAAAAGGTGGACGCTGTCTTGCGCGCGATGTGCCCGGACTTGCCCATACCGGATACGATGATACGCCCCCTGCATTGCGCGAGGAGAAGCACGGCCTCCGCGAATGCGGCGTCGAGCCGCTCCGCAAACGATACTATGGCCGCAGCCTCCATCTCCAGGACCGCGCGCGCCTCGCTGAAGGGAAAGGCAGTCATGCGTCCCCCTGCGGCGCCCGGCTCTCGTTTGCGAAACTCCGCACAAGCCCGGATAGTTCTTTTATCTCGCGCATAAAAACGTCCATCGCGTCCAGCGGAAACGTCGAGGCCGCGTCGGAGAGCGCTGCATCGGGATTCGGATGCACCTCCATAAAGAGCAGATCCGCTCCGGCCGCGACCGCCGCGCGCGCGAGCGGACGCACATAGACGCGATCCCCGCCGGATCGATCCCCAAGCCCTCCCGGACGCTGCACCGAGTGGGTCGCGTCGAACACAACGGGGCAAAACCGCTGCATGATCGGGATGGAACGCATATCGGCGACAAGATCATGGTAGCCAAAGCCCGCGCCGCGCTCAGTCAGGAGCAGGCGGACATTCCCGTTTGCGTACACCTTGTCCGCCGCAGCGCCCATATCTTCGGGCGCCATGAACTGCCCCTTTTTGATATTCACAACGCGGCCTGTGACGGCGGCTGCGGTAAGCATATCCGTCTGCCTGCACAGGAACGCCGGAACCTGCACGATCTCCGCCACATCCGCGATTGCCTGGAAATCCTCGGGGCGGTGCGCGTCAATTACAATAGGAAAGCCGAATTCACGCTTGACGCGGGCAAGAATCTCCAGCCCCTCAATGAGCCCCGGCCCGCGAAAGCCCGTACGCGAGGTGCGGTTCGCCTTATCGTAGGAGGATTTGAATATAAATGGAAGATTATGTTTCGCGGCAAGATCCGCAAGCGCGCGCGCGGTGCGGAAAGCGAGATCCTCGCTCTCCAGCACACAGGGACCGGCAATCAGCGCAAGCGGGCAGCCCTGCCCGACTGCAAATTCGCCGATGGATACACGCGCAATCTTTTCCATAATAAATAAATATACACGTTTTGCGAGCGTTCCTTTATCGGAACGGTTCATTCGCCGCCGAGGAGGGCTTCGATCCGCGCCAGATCCTCCGGCGTATCCACCCCATGCGCGGAAGCGTCGACCCGGCGCATAAAAATGGGTATCCCGTTTTCGAGGAGGCGGAGCTGCTCAAGATTTTCCATCCTTTCGAGGGGACTCACCGGCATATGCACAAAGCGTTCAAGGGCGAGCCGCGTATAGGCGTATAGCCCGATATGCCGGAAGACGATCTCCGGCAGCCCCTCGCGCGCATAGGGGATCGGCGCGCGCGAAAAATAAAGCGCTCTCCCATCCGCCGCGATCACGAGCTTTACGACGTTTGGATTGGCATAGTCTGCGGGATCAAGGATCGGCGCGTACACGCTGGAAACCGCGATGGCGTCTGCCTCAGGATCGCAGAGCGGCTCGATGAGCCGCCGGAGCGATACCGGATCAAGGAGCGGTTCATCCCCCTGGACGTTGACGATGATATCCGCGTTTTGCCCGCTTGCCGCTTCCCAAACGCGATCACTGCCGCTTGAATGATCGGTGCGCGTCATGCAAACGGGAACCCCATAGTCATGGCAGAGCGACGATACCCGCTCATCATCGGCGGCCACAAGGAGCGCGTCAAATATCCCGGATTCCAGCGCGCGCCGATAAACGCGAACCACCATCGGGACACCCCGGATGAGCGCCAGGGGTTTTCCGGGAAAGCGCGTCGAGGCATAGCGCGCCGGAATCACGCCAACGATCTTTGGTGCCACGAGCTATCCTTTGTCCGGGAGCGCGCGGATTCGGCTGATGAGATCGCCGGTCGAGCATCCGGCGGTGAAAGCGAGCGTACGCACCTCTCCGCCCCAGGAACGCACACACGCATATTCGGGCAGCAGCTCCGGCGCGTAATCGCCGCCCTTGACGTGGATCTGCGGACGCAGGAGCGACAGGATCGCTATCGGGGTATCCTCGTCAAACGAGACCACCAGATCCACACACTCCAGCGACGCCAGCACAAGCGCCCGCTCCCTGTACGGCTGCACCGGGCGGGATGCGCCCTTCAACCGCCGTACCGAATCGTCCGAGTTGAGCGCCACAACCAGTCCATCGCCCAAGAGCCGGGCCTCATGGAGACAGGCGGCGTGGCCGGCGTGCAGGATATCGAAGCAGCCGTTCGTGCTTACCCAGCGCATCCCGGATATCGCGCGCTCGCGTTCACGCATAATCGCGGCGCATTCGGCGGCGGTTGTAATTTTGGCCTGCGGATCGCGCGGAACGAATGGGGTCATGATTCGGAATCCAGCGCCGCCAGCAATTCCGCCGGAGTGATCGTCTGGCACCCGAATTTCTGCACCTCCAGCCCGGCGGCGGTATTCGCGAGCAGCGCCGCCTCCCGCGCGCCCGCGCCGGAAGCCAGCGCCAGAGCGGCGACGGCAATGACCATATCGCCGGCGCCGGTCACGTCATAGACCTCGCGCGCGCGCGTGGGAATCTCCACGAGATCCTGCCCGCGTTCAAAAAGCGCCATGCCATGTTCGCTTAGGGTGATGAGTAAAATATCGGGATCAAGCAGCGCGCGGATCGCATCGCCGACGGCCAAGAGCGATGGGGTATCCCGGATACGCAGCCCCGCGCACTCCGCAGCCTCCCTGCTGTTCGGCGTGATGAGGGTAACGCCGCGATAATACTTAAAAAATTCCAATTTGGGATCGACCGCGAGAGGAACGGACGCCTCGCGGCAGCGCATAATGACGTGCGCAATCAGCGGCGGAAGGATGAACCCCTTGCCGTAATCGGAAATGATAACCGCGTCGGTTGGCTTTTGACCATGCCCGCGAAAGGCGCGGTCGAAAGCGCGGATCGCCTCCCCGATGATCGCGGCACCGCAGGGGCTTCTCTCTTCATGATCGACGCGCGCGATCTGCTGTCTGCCCGCGACAAGGCGCGTTTTTTTTGTCGTCCGCCGTTCCGTACTCCCGACAAGAAAGGAGGCGTCGAGCCCGCAGGACTGAAATATTTCCGCGAGCGCAGCGCCGTCGGCGTCACAGCCGATGAGCCCGCAGGGAACAGCCTCAGCGCCGAGCGCGTGGAGGCACAATGCGACATTGGCCGCGCCCCCGGGAAAACTGCGCTCGCTCTGCACCGCGAGCACCGGCACCGGTGCCTCGGGAGAAATGCGCTCCGCCTCGCCGATGAGATAGTGATCGAGCATCAGATCGCCCAGAACAACTATCCGCTTGCCCGCGAAAGCAGGAATGATAGATCGCAGCGCGGCGATCTCCGCCATTTGGCCAGGGCGTATCCCTAAAGTGTTTTTTTCTGTCATTGCGAGGCGCAGCCGATACCCTTTCGGGCACACGAGCAATCCATGTAAAAATGTCCCCCCTGGATTGCGCTTGTACCCCGCTCGCCTTGCGCGCTTCGCGTTGCGGGGATTCGCAATGACAAAAATATTGCCAAGTGATACATTAGGGACACGCCCTGGTCATGGCATAACAGCGCAGTGCGGTTACAAATAGGTTCTATTCCTTTTTCTTCGCGCTCTCGCCGCGGAAAACAAGCCCATAGATACCGTCGTTGATCTGACCGACGACATCCCGGGTCTCGCGGCTCTCGCGCAGGGCGTTTTCCAGATCCTGCTGCAGCATGGTAAAATCATCCTGAATCTTTTCAAAGAGCGGGCCAAAGCGTTCCGCCTCCTGCCTGGAGAGCCCCGCAAGCATACGCACCTCGCGCGCCACAACCGCAAATCCTGCACCCGCTTCGCCCGCGCGCGCGGCCTCAATGCCCGCGTTGACAGAGAGCATATTGGTTTTGGAGGATATATCCTTGATGGAAGACGCGACGGGCGCAAACTCTTTAATAATCTCCGAGGCGTCTGTGATGCGATCCTTTAAATGTTCATACGCCGTATCCTGCTTGTCGATCTTTAACAGCAAAGACGCCATGCCGCCTTCCAGGCTTTCCACGATATTCTTTTGCATGGCGCCGGTCAGGTGCGCATGGTAGCAGTTGCCCGGCTTGTTGAGACCGTTGTGGATAGCCATCGCCATGCGCTCGCATTTGCCATACCCGCAGCCATTACAGTCAAAAATATCCTTGTCGCTCTTCTTTCCCATGGCGGCATATATAGCCCCAATTTCCTGATCGTTCGGGATTTTCAGGTTAAGCCCCTTTGAGCGATCAACATACGAGCGGTTATATAAGCCCGGGCGCCAGTACCGCTCGATTAAGGCATGGAGCGCCTTCTTGTCCTTCTCGTCGGGGGCGCTGCCCTTCTTGCTGTAGCGCCGCTGCATCTCCAGATTCCGCCGCTCCACCGCCGCCTCCAGTTCGTCCTGGGGCATATGTACGTTTCCGGTGGCTGTTCCGCCGTTGCACCCGAAGGCGCAGTTTAAGCAGTCGATGAGCTTAGGGGCAAGACCCCGTCCGATCATCTCCCGCAGGCGGTCGAAATAGGGATAGATATTCTCAGAGCCTTCGATCTTGCGCGTAATATTGGAAACGCCGCTATCCCAGCGTTCCGTTGTGCGCATCAGCCCGCCGGGCGAAGAAAAGAGCACCGCGCGCTCAGCGGGCGGATTATCGTATTCAACGTCCGGGAAGCCCGAGAGCTGTATCCTCTGCTGCTCAAAATAATCCTTGATCGACTGCAGGGTGACATTTAATGCGTTCACCCCGGTAACGGCAAACTCGCGCTTCTTTGCCCAGCAGGGAGAAATAACAACCATTTGGGCGTTCGAATATTCGCGATAGTACTCCCGTATCATGCGTATGGTGTGGAGCATGGGACTGTCCGCCGGCGCAAGATAGGGGATGAGCTGCGGCTGATACATCTCCACATAATTTACAAGCGATGGGCATGGCTGCGCGATGACGGTTGCGGGATTCTGGTCTTTCATATATTCCAGATAGCTCTTGACCGTAAGTTCCGCGCCAAAGCTCACGTCGAAAACAGCCTGCACCCCCATGGATCGCAGCCAGCCGTTAACGCGCAGATACTGATCCGGAAAGCTCGCGACCACCGCCGGAGCGACAACAGCGACCATTGGTTTTTTGGTACGGCTCGCGGCGAGAAACTCGGGAAAATCATCAACGCCGTACCGCGCCCCGTGGCTGCATCTGACAAGGCAGTGCCCGCAGGCCACGCACAAATCGGGTTTTATGGTGACGTGATCGCCGCTGCCGTCATTACAGAATTTTACGGGGCAAACAGCGATACAGGCATGACAGTTGATGCAACGGTTGGGATCGATTTTTATAACTTCGGGTAATTTTTCCATAAATATCCTAATTCTGTGCCTCAAACCCCCATCAGAATGCTCATGGCTGTACTTCCCCTGGGGGCTGACTTATTGCTTCTGTACAGTACACCATACGCTCAAAAACTGTACATCTTTTCACGCAAAACGTCAACTGGCCGTAAAGCCGCAATTTTTTGGGAAAACGCGGAATTCTGATCCTCGGAAGGCCAGCGCCTTGGGCTTCGCCTGCTTCCCCGGACGGGAAGCACCCCTCGCCGCCAGGATGGCGATTTTGGCGAGGGGGCATTTGAACATTGTGAACACGTTCACCTCGTTCAGCCACGAAATTTTGGCGCAGGGAACGCCTTATGTATACGCGCCGAGATACGCCGTACATATTTTTGCCGAAGATGTACTCAAAAAAATAAAAAAGACCGTAAGCGTGGAATCTGCGCGGCCATGCTACGGGAAATTGCGTTTAATATAGGGGGAGTGTCGCGGCCAGGCGTTGGTCTTATGTATCCTCGCCCAGCCGCACTCGGAACAGGATATTCCCCTCGCGACGATACTGTTCGTTGTTCACACTTGCTGTGCTGCAGCAAGTGCAATAGGCAGCGTTAAAATCATTCCCTGCAGATGCGCAGGGCGGGCGCTACAGTATCGGGACATGACGTCCTGTCATAGACTCAGGGGGACACGCGCACCACACGGAAGCCGACACAGATATCCCCGTAGAACGGGTCGCTGATGAGCCGATAGGCTGAGCGCAAGCTCTGCGCACCACTGTCCCAACTGCCGCCGCGTACGACGCGGCTAGACCTGGATGTCGGGCCTCGCGGATCCATGTCAGCGCCATCCTCCGTGTAGTAGTCCGCGTCGTATCTGTCCCAGCACTGCTCCCACACGTTCCCGTGCATATCGTACAAACCCCAGGCGTTAGGCGTCTTCATGCCCACTTCATGCGTTTTACTGTTGCTGTTACCATCGTACCAGCCCCAATCACCGCTCCAAGAGTTGCCAAAATTGTACGTTGTAGTGGTTCCCGCGCGGCAAGCATATTCCCACTCCGCTTCTGTGGGTAAACGATACCCATTCGCATTCCAATTCGCGGTCACAGCATTCCAGGCAGCGTCACTGCTCGTGGGTACGGAACCCCAAGCTGATGGATCTGTACTGCCGTTTATACTGTACACTGGCGTCAGATTTTCCAATGCGCTCAATCTGTTGCAAAACACAAGCGCGTCATACCAACTGACCTCTTCCACAGGGCGCTTCGCCTGTACCTCCTCTGACGCAACATCTGTTGTAAAATAACTCGGATTGCTCCCCATCACCATCTGATACAATTCCTGCGTGACCTGATACTTGCCCATCAAAAAGCCTTTGGTAAGCGCGACCGAATGCTGCGTTTCATCATCATGCCGCTCAGACTCAGTACCGGGGCTGCCCATGCTGAATGTACCCGCCGCTATCTGCACCATAACGTGCGACGCAATGCCAATCCCATTACTGGAACTGCCCGCACTGGATATACTGCTGAATGCACTGCTCGCAGACGAATTGCCGCTGCCGGAACTCGTTCCGCCGGACGAACTGCTGTTGCCGGATGCGCTGGGGCTGCTCCCCGCGCTCGGCACACTGCCCGCAGACGAATTGCCACCATTGGACACACTGCCCTGACTGGAATCATTACTGTTGCCTGCCAAACCGTTACTGCTTGTGCCTGCATCTTCGGGATCGCCGCCGCACGCCGCGAAAGCGAAAACTGCAAAAATACAAATAACATAAAAAACACGATACATGGAAATCCTCCTTTGGATTTTGGGTTACTCCAAACACATACAACAAAGAGCAAAATTACCCGTACTCTGCGCAGAGACGCGGATAACGCTTTTTGAAAGACGGATTATATATTGTGTTTCTGGTACATGGAGGAAGTACCCCAAGCCTCCGCAGGATGCGAGTGGGTGTACTGTCCCGCGCGATGCCCTTGGCACCCACAGGGTGTAAAGGGGTAAAGGCACAGGCGCGTAACAAGGCAAGCTGCTTGCAGGATGTCGCCTGTCGCTCACGGTGTATGCGAAGCATACACCGTGAGGCGAAGCGAAGGGCTACTTGTGCGGGAGAATCGGATAATATAATGAAAAATTTATAATCAGAAGAGGGAATTACCCCCCCCCCCCCCCCGTGAGACAAATTTGGTGTGCGCTTTTTCGCAAAGTGACGAAAACGCGCAGGATCTGCGGGGAAACAGACTTTTTTCGCACCGGAAAAAGCCAGAAATGCGCGTCGGTTTACGTGTCATAATGATACAATATATATGATGTCAAACGCTGTCAAGAATTTGCTGACAGGACGTCAGCCCGCAACATGGCTTGTGCCTTTACCCCTTTACACCCTGTGGGCACCAAGGGGGCAAGGGTAATGTTGCGTATTTGGGCTAGGGCGAAACAGGATGCAAAATTCAGCCGCGAAATTCACGAAAAAAAGCCACTACAAGGCATTTGCCACGAATCACACGAAAAAAGCTCAAATAAAAGATTAAAAAAGTCCTGGGGTAAAAGACAAAACCAACCCCTCTGGAGTCTTGCCTGTAGTATTTACCCCCAGATTTGGTTTTTTGCCTTATTCGATCTTTTCATTCGTGTGATTCGTGGCCAAAGAGCTTTTTCTTGTCGCGTTCGCGGCTCAAAAAGGCGGTAGCAGCCCTAAGACAGCAGAACTCTGGGAGCCATCCAATCTGTACACAGAGACTCCCAGGATCGCGTCCATTCCGAAAAAAAACGAGACTGCGCGTACCCACAGGGGCGCAGGCATAAATGGGTAATGCTGCGCATTTGGCCCTGTTCGCAAACAAAAAATCGCGCCTTTTTCGGTGTATATTTATATATTCGCTTAGCAGATCAAACGTAGCCCCTTATCTACAGATATGGAACGCCCTATGCTCGAAAAGATTATCCGCTATTTCGCTCAGCGGCATATGCTCGCCAATTTTATTACTATCGCCGTTTTTCTCGGCGCGGTAGTCGCGTGGCAAAAAACCGCCAAAGAGGAAATGCCCAACTACGAACTCAACTTTATCTCCGTCCGCACCGCATACCCGGGCGCAAGCCCGGAGGACGTGGAGCAGCTTGTCACAAAAAGGCTTGAACGGGAACTCAAAGGAATCGACGGGGTGTACAGCATCCGGAGTACATCCACCTCCGGCTCCAGCCAGATAACCATTGAATTCGCGCCCGGATACGACAATATGAACGGGGCGCTGAACGATATCCGCAACCAGATTGCCGACGTCAGGCTTCCGTCCGAGGTGCGCAATCAGCCTTCCGTCAGACAGTATAAAACCACGCGCCGCGCGGTGATGGACGTTGCTGTTTATCTCACGAATACCATTATACTCACGCGCGAGGATCGCGCGGTGCTGCAGCAATACGCCTATAACCTCTCCGATCAGATCGGCAACCTCCCGCAGGTCAGCGAGGTCTCTTCCTCCGGCTATTACAAGAACGAATTACAGGTTGTGCTCGACCCCAATAAGCTGCAGCAGTATAACGTCTCCACGAGCGAGGTTATCGCCGCGCTCAGGCGCAATAATCTGCGCGTCCCCGCCGGCGCACTCGAGGATATGAACAACACCGAGGTGAGCGTGGTCGCAGAACTCGATTCGCTCGACCAGCTCCAGAGCGTGATCATACGAAGCAGCTTCGACTCGCCGGCGGTCCGCTTAAGCGATCTCGCGTCGCTCCGGAAGGGGTTCGCGCGGACACGATGGATCAACAAGATAAACGGCCGCGAGGCTGTTATCCTGAACGTCCGGAAAACCGCCGACAGCGATATCATCGAAACCACCGACAAGATCCGCGAATTTGTGGAGCAATATCAAAAACAAATATTGGATCATTCGCCGGTGCAAACGCAGCTCCTCTCCGACGCCTCGCGGGATGTGCGGAACCGCTTATACATTGTTGTGAGCAACGGACTTTTTGGTTTTGTGCTGATCATTATTTTTCTGTTTCTGTTTATGGACGCGCGATCCGCCTTTTGGGTCGCGATGGGTATTCCCTTTACCTTCTGCCTGACCGCAATATGCTTCCCGCTTTTGGGCTACTCGATAAACAATACCACGCTCTCCGCAGTCATCATCGTGATGGGCATGATCGTGGACGACGCGATTGTCGTCGCGGAAAATGTGGCGAGGCACTATTATGGAGGGGAGACGCTTTTCGAGGCCATCGTGCATGGCACGCGCGAGGTATTCATGCCGGTACTCGGAAGCATCACCACAACCTGCGCGGCCTTTATTCCGCTGCTCTTTTTCTCGGGGCGGTACGGGCAAATGCTCGTTTTTATTCCGCCTATCGTTATCATCATGCTCATGGGTTCATTCTTTGAAACCCTCTTCATCCTGCCAACACACCTGAATATGCGCCTTCCGAAATTCATGAAGCAGGCCATCGAGCGTTTACGTGAAAAGGCGAGGACGCGCAGGGACGCGCGCGCCAGATTCGGGAGTGCCTCCCGCGCCCCCAAAAAAGTGAAAGAACATTGGTTCACGGCAATCGAGAAGAGCTACGCGCGGCTTTTGTACCGCATCCTTCCCTACAGAACCTATATATTGATTTTATTTGCCCTCCTCATCGTGTGGGCGGGCTATATCTTCTCCGCGCATCTTAAATTCGTTCTCTTCCCCGACGAGGTCTCAAACGAGATCATCGTATACGGAAACGTCCGCCCGGGCGCTACGCGCTTTGAGACCGAGGAGATCGTCCGCAGCCTGGAGGAGATCATCGAGAGCGAGCAGCCCGGCACGGTCAACTCGTATCGCACCTCCATCGCGCGGAACCGCCGAGGCCGCGAATCCGATCAGACGGCCTTTTCCATAACCGTCGAACTTTTGCCGCGCGAGGAGCGCGAGAAAGCGGGCGACGATCTGGCGCGGCACTGGCGCAAAATTCTGCCCGATCTTCCTGACATCGATCAGGTGCTGGTCTCGAGCAGCCGCTTCGGCAGCAGCTCCGGCAGCGTTATTGAAATAGAGGTGCGCGAGAATAACG
Organism: Spirochaetota bacterium; assembly: GCA_031283155.1. GTDB lineage: Bacteria > Spirochaetota > JAGLSM01 > JAGLSM01 > JAKPMW01 > JAKPMW01. The sequence goes on from JAITCI010000068.1 coordinate 34,194, forward strand.
ATACCGTCCGGCGCAAGGCGGCGGAGATGGTGCGCGACGCCCTGAATGTTCTGCCGAAGATCTCGGGCGCCGAGGTGGACGAGCCGCTCCGCAATCCCGAGTACCGCATCAACCTGAACCGCGAACTGATAACGCGGCTCGGCATCAACCCCAGCGACGTATCGGCGGCATTGCGCACAGTACTCGAGGGGACAATCGTCGCGGAGTTAAACGGCGGCGAGGAGGAAGTGGACCTGCGGGTTTCAATCGACGAAAATTACAAACAGTCGGTGGCATGGATGCTCCAGAACCCCGTCGAGAATAATGGAAATTATCTTGTTCCCATCTCGCAGCTCGTCAATTATGAGCGCGTGCTCACGCCGGCCGCGATCACGCGCATCCTGCACAAGCGCACCACCATGGTATACGCAAGCCCCGAGGATGAGAACGCCCCGCCTACATTGCGCCGTCCCCGCCAGCCGCAGACCAACGAAACCGCGGAAGCGCCCGGCAGTATAATGCCCGACCCGCGCTCGCTCGAAGCCGAGAAAGGAATGAACGCCGCCAAACAAAAACCAAAATCTCCTTTGATAAAAGAGGACATGACGCCCATTGAGGTGGCGGTGTACCTTGAGAAAGAGGTCTTCCCCGAGGTTCATAAGGTATATCCGGGCGTTGTTTTCAGTTTCAGCGGCGAGATTAAGGATACGCGCGAGTCGAGCGGCGATATCTTTTTCGCGGTTATTTTGGTGATCTTTTTCATATTCATTATCCTTTCCCTCATCTTTGGTTCCATGATTCGGCCATTGATCATCATGCTCACGATCCCCTTCGGGATGGTCGGCGTTATCCTTACCTTCTGGATCCACGGCATAGAACTCTTCGGGCTGTTCGCGGCTATCGGCGCGCTCGGCCTCGCGGGCGTGGTGATCAACGATTCCATAGTTATGCTGGACAAGCTCGACCGCTCCGTGCCTGCCGACGCCAAGGGCAAGGAGCGCCTGAAGCTGATAGCCGAAGCCGGCGCCACGCGCCTGAAGGCCGTTACTTTAACCACCGTGACCACGGTCGCCGCGATCATGCCGACCGCGTATGGCTTTTTTGGCTATGACGCGATGCTGGCGCAGATGATGCTCGTTTTGTCCTGGGGGCTGATGTTCGGCACGCTCATCACCCTTGTTCTGATCCCCTGCATCTATACGCTCATCAAAGCGCCGGTGGCCAAACATTCCGGCAAGGAGAAAGCAGGCTGGAGCCCCAACAAGCTCGCTTTCGCCCTGCCCGATGGAGAACTTCCCGACGAAACCGAGAGCATACCTGAGCCCCGCGCCGCTCGCACACCCGCATCCGGCTCCCGGACGCGCGGGACGCCCGCCTCCGGGTCACGCAAAGGCGGCAAGCGATGAAACGCATTCTCTTTCTCTTTGTGCTTCTGGCGTTTGCTGGCCGGGCATGGGCGGGACCCGAACTTTCGCTGCAGGGCTTTGTGGAACTGGCGCTCGCGCATTATCCCGAATACGCGCGTATGCAGTCGCAGTATCAGGAACAGCGGAGCCTCGCCGAGCGCGCGCTTTCGCTGAAGCAGCTCCTCTTCGCGATTGAGGCGGGGTATACCTTTACCGATCCGTCCGGCGGAAGCGCCAACCAGTCGCAGACCTCGCGCTTTACCGTAGACGCCACGTTCTCGCGGCGCTTCCCTGAGCTTGCGGGCATTAACGCGCAGCTCTCCCTCGGCAACCGAAGCACCCTGAGTCCAACGCCAACAGCGCATAATCCGATAATCGGATTGCGGCTCACGCTGCCCCTCCTGAAGAATGCTCTGGGGCGTGCGGATCGCGCGAGCCTGCAGCAAACGCAGCTCACCCTCCGCCTGATCGATCATAGCGAGGAGGAAGCCTCCAAACTGATCCTCTCGCGGCTGGTACAGCAGTATTACTCCTGGGCGGTTGCGGCGGAAAAGGCCGCAATATACGAGGGCTTTCAGGCGCGCGCTCAGCAGTATTATAATCAAATCGCGCAGCGGTATAACCAGGGCATAGCCGATCAGGCGGATCTCGCGCTCGCGCGCCAAAACCTCCTGAGCTATCAGACAAGTTACCTCTCGGCAAAGAATACAGCATTTGAAAACTATTGCGTCATCCTTACCCAAATCGAGGGAACAAATTACCGCCCCGATCTCTCCAATCCCGCGGAGATCACCGCCAATCCATATCTCCCCGATACCGGGGTTCCGGCGCTTAATGCCGGCGCGATCAGCTTTCTGACAAACGTCCCATCCGCCGATACGAACGCGAATGACGAACTGGTGGATTCCCTACAGATCATGAAGATCGCGCGCCTTAACCTCGAACTCGCCGCCCTCGATACCGCGCTCGCGGACAGCCGCGCCCTGCCCAATCTGGATATCGTTCTCTCCGGCGAGAAGAGCGCGAGCGCCGAGACGCTTGACCAGGCTTTGGGATCGATGGACGGCAGCGCCTTTTTCGCGGGACTCGCATTCTCGGTTCCATTGCAAAATTCGTCGGAGAAATTTGCGAGCGAAGCCGCGAAGGCTTCGTATACGAAACAACAGCATGACTATAACGCCGCGCGCATAACCAGCAAAAACGCCCTGCAGCAATACATCGTCGCGCTTACCTCGGCGCGCGAGGTTGTAATCCTCGCCAATCAGAGCGTTGAGGCGGCGGCCACGCGCGTTACCATGGTATATACCAGATACACGCAGGGGCGCGCCACGCTGAACAACCTGACCGACGCGCAGGACGCCTGGGCGCG
>JAITCI010000069.1 GCA_031283155.1 Spirochaetota bacterium
CGCCAATCAGAGCGTTGAGGCGGCGGCCACGCGCGTTACCATGGTATATACCAGATACACGCAGGGGCGCGCCACGCTGAACAACCTGACCGACGCGCAGGACGCCTGGGCGCGCGCGCGCATGACCGCGCTGGATTCCCTCCACTCCCTGCGGCGGCTTGAGCTGGAATACAGCGCGCTGACAGACAGGCTCGGCATAGGCGCGCTGAAATGAGTTTCGCGTTGAGCCGCGAAAAAACAGAAATTTTTGTTTTTTGTCATATTCGCGGCTTTACTCCGTAACGCGCATGATCCGCGCGCCCAGACTCTCCAGCTTCTCTTCCAGACGCGCGTAGCCTCTATCGATGTGATAGATGCGCCGCACAAGGCTTGTCCCCTCCGCAGCCAGCGCGGCAATCACCAATGCGGCACCCGCGCGCAGATCGGAGGCCATAACGGGCGCGCCCTCAAGTTTTTTCACGCCGCGCACCCGCGCGATATGCTCATCCAGTTTGATGTCGGCGCCCATGCGGTTGAACTCCGCGACGTGGATGTAGCGCTCGGGGTAGATGTGTTCCGTAACGATTGAGGTTCCGTCCGCGCACGCGAGGAGCGCCATCATCGGCGCCTGCATATCGGTCGGGAACCCCGGATACGGCAGCGTTTCGATATCCAGCGGTTTGGCCGGAAGCCGCGACGCGAGCCGGATACCCTCCGCGTCGCTCTGCACCTGCATACCCGCCTTCTGAAAAGATTCCAGCACGATCCCGAGGTGATCCGCGCGCGCGCCGCGCACAAATATTTCTCCGCCCGTACACGCCGCCGCCGCGAGCAGGGTTCCCGATTCGATGCGATCCGGAATGATGCGGTAGCGGCAGCCATGCAGCCGCGAAACGCCGGTGATCGTGAGGGTGCTTGTGCCGACGCCCTCGATCCTTGCCCCCATTGCGACAAGAAAATTGCAGGCGTCCACAACCTCGGGTTCGAGCGCGGCAGCCTGAATGACCGTTACCCCCTCCGCGAGCGCCGCAGCCATCATCACGTTATCGGTCGCGAGTACCGAAGAGCCATTCGGCCCGGCGAGATATATATTCGCGCCCGCAAGCCCACGCGAACGCGCATGCACATAGCCGTGGGTGATTTCTATCTCCGCGCCGAGAGCCTCCAACCCCTTCAGGTGCAGATCTATCGGGCGATCCCCTATCGCGCACCCTCCGGGAAAAGAGACCTTGGCCTCCCCCTCCTTCGCGAGGAGCGGCCCCAGCACGGAGATGGAGGCGCGCATGGTGCTGACCAGATCGTAGGGCGCTTCAACCGAAGTTGCGCTACCCGCGCGCACAATAATATTACGCCCGTCGCGCTCCGCCGCGCGCCCCAGTATCCCGAGCAGGCGCTGCATTGTGCGCACGTCGCGCAGGTCGGGTACGTTTTCTATAACACACTCTTCCTCGGTCAGGAGGCACGCCGCCAGGATGGGCAGGGAGGCGTTTTTGGAACCGGCCGCCTCGGTCTCTCCGCGAAGAATCTTCTGTCCCTCGATGCTGAATGCGTCCATGCGTATCTCCCCTGCTTTTTTCCGGTAAAATATAGTCAAGGAGAGGAGGCGGAGGATTATGCCCGCCGTCTGATCAAAACCTTCCGCCTGGGATGCGCTTACCTCTTAAAGAGCCGCAGCAGAGCATGGCTAAGCAGTCCGAATGAGACGCCAAAACCGGAACCAAATCCGGCACCGATCATGGCGCTGATCCAGTCACACCCAGACAGGAGATACCCCAAAAACGCGCCCGTGACAATACCGAGCAGCGCAAAGGCCGCGTAAAACAATCCGAGTACCTCGCCGTTTTTGACGTACCAGGAAGCGATCTGCTGCGCCTGAATGCCAAAGCCGTCGAAGGCATCAAAGAGCGCGGAGAAATCTTCTTTTATTTCCGCCTCGCCGAATTTATCCAGGGTCATTTTGAGCGCCTCTTCCTCGGAATGTCCGTCCGCCATCAGATCCAAAATCCCATCCGCAAGATAGGCGCGTATCTCTTCGGCGAAATCGCGCCCGCGCCCCCAGTCATGGCAATGCGGTTTGCCCTTATGCGGAAAGGACGCGCGCCCGGCCTTGTGATAATGCTTTCCAAAGCCGTCAAACGCGAAAGCATATTTGAAACCCTGTTCACCTGCGCCGCTGTAGCCCGCTTTTTTCGCGACCCGCTCCACAAGTTCATCGATCTTGCGCATTGCCGCGTCACTGAGTTTGTTTTTCTTCATTGTCTTCCACCTTTCTGAGAAACAGATTCATGATCACCCTGAGCTGCTCCCACTCGCGTTTTGCCGCGAGGAGATACTGCCTTCCTTTGGGCAGAATGCTGTAATATTTGCGCCTGCCGCCCTCGCTCTCGCCGCCCCAGTACGATTTTACAAACCGGCTCCGCTCCAGACGCTTGAAGGCCAGATACAGGGTGCCTTCCTTCAATTCAAAGCGGTTGCCCGTTTGCTTTTTGGCGCGCTTGGCGAGTTCATAGCCGTAGAGATCCTCGCCGTACAGGAGCGCGAGGATGATGATGTCAATATGCCCCTTCAGGAGTTCTTTCTCTATGCCCAATGCCTGCTCCTCCTTTCATCTGCGCTGCCGTCATGAACAAGGATAACATATAGTACATTGTTACGCAAGGTATATTTATTAAAAAAGTATTTTTTTGATGGGGGAGGCGATCAGACATTATTCCTTCAGATAAGCTGCATTTGTCCTGCAATCTGCGATTACGCCTCCCCTAACTGCCAGGATGGCAGTACCCCGTTTATACCCTGCGGGTACAAAGCCACGGAGGGCGATAACCTACGGTTGCTTCGCATCAGCGCGGGGCAGCGGAGCCCGCTCGCAGAACGCAAACACACCGCGAAGTGCCGGGACTGCCTCTGCGCTCGGGCTTCCACTACCCCCACTCAGCTTGAGACTCTCAGGCGGCGGGTGCGGCGATAAGGGAATTGATCCGGTGATGCTCATCCGGCGGCAGATACTTGAGATCGATGATCCGCGCGGGAAGCGCCCGCCGGTCTTATTTCGGCATTATCCGGAACGGCGGAAGATCCAGAGCAAGCCCAAAAAATTGCCGCTGATAACGCGCGGTCTGGCCTGCCACGCAACCGGAACGGTTTCGCCGCCGCGATTATAACTGAAGGTACCGCTCCCGGGATGTTCGGAGAGCGCGCCCACGCCGGAGGCGAGCGCGTCCCCTGCGGTTTGCCGGAAGGTTTCGGCATCGTCCCCGGGAATACTATTTGCGATAGTTTCGATGAGCTGCATGACGTTGCGCTGTTTGAAAGCCCCCATAGCGTCGGGGAAGAATGTTTTGAACGCGCTGTTATAGGCCTTGAGCTTTGCCTCGGTGTCGGTAACAAATACCGCATCGTCAAAGGCGTTTAATATGCTTTTCAGGAAAGCGTTTTCCTTGCGCAGCGTGAGCGCCTCGTTTTGGGAGTTGGTGATATCCACCCCAACGCATAAAAAGCCGTCTACCCAGCCCTCTTCGTCAAATTCGGCGCGGTTTGTCCACGCAAACCAGACGCGGGTACCGTCTTTCTTGATGTTTTCGTTGAAATTTGTTTGAAATTCCAGCGGAAATTCCCTGAAACGCTCAAACATCTCCTCCAGCCCTCGCCCGGTCGATTCGGTTCTGGGGGCGATGGTATCGAGGATGTGGTGTCCAATCACTTCGTCCTCGGTAAAGCCAAAGTGCTCGTAGCCGAATTTATTGATATAGGTGATGAGTCCGGTAGTATCCATGCGCAGCATAACGGCGCAGGAGCTGTCGAAGAATTTTTGTTGTATATCGGGTGTGTCCATATATCCCCCCGCTTTCAGCGTAAAATTTTCATGTGTGTACATCCTGCTTCTCTTTGTTTTATCACAGATTTCGCCGGATCGCTACAGAATTTCTATGGCTTGTCAAGCCAGATCGTTCTTGCGTCCTGCATACAGAGATGCTAGACTAAGACGTCATGAAAACCCTGTGCGTCTACTGTTCTTCGAGCAATCGCGTCCCCGAACCCTACCTCCAGGCGGCGCGGGATCTCGCCGCAGCCATGGTGCGCGATGGCTACAGCCTGGTGTATGGCGGTGCCGACGCGGGCATCATGGGGCTTATCGCCGCCGAGGTACACCGGCAGGGCGGGCGCGTTATCGGCGCTATTCCGCAAAAGCTCGCGGATAAGGGGCTCGCCTGGGACGGCCTCGACGAGTGCGTGATTACCGGCGATATGCGCGAGCGCAAGCGCGTCATGGAAGAGCGCGCGGACGCCTTCATCACCCTGCCGGGCGGCTTTGGCACCCTGGAAGAGGTTCTGGAGATCATCACCCTCAAGCAGCTCCAGTATCACAACAAGGCCATTGTGCTGCTGAACATTTCCGGCTTTTTCGATTCGCTCCTCGCGCTTTTTGCGCGCATCTTCAGCGAAAATTTTGCCAAGCCGGAATTTGAGCGGCTCTACCATATTGCCGCCGATCCCGCCGACGCGCTCTCCTACATACGCGCCTACCAGCCTCCGCCTCCGATTGAAAAATGGGGAAGCACGCGCGCGGTATAAGCGGGAATTGCAAACAGGATGCAGGCGCTTTATTTAAGCACCTGCTTTTCAATTATCCCGTCAACATCGGCAACATTGAAAGAAATACCGCTGCACCACTGCCCATATTCTTTCAGGGAATTAACGGTTTCTATCCATTCCTCAAGGGCGCGGCGTTTTGCCTGTACCTGCGGACTGTCCTGGCCTTTTGTTTCAAGAACGAGAATTTTACCATTATCGAGTTTTATAAGAAAATCGGGGTAGTAATAATGGGGAACGCCGCCAAAGGTATAGAGAATACCAAAACCGAGATGATCGTTTTTGGCAAAAGCTGTTACATGGGGATTTTTTTCGATCCTATAGGCTTCGGTGGCTTCCCACGTGCTGTCATAAACGATGTGGCTTATATGGGATTTTTGTAACGGCTCGCGGTGTTTGACCGTCCACCATACAGGCATATCTCCTGTGGAACGGATTTTACCGCCGGGATTAAAAACAGGTATCAGACGGGTAGTCATTGCACATTCAAGGAATTTCCATAAATGCTCCACTATTTTATTCATGTTGAGCATATACATTATTTTTCTTTTCAGGGGGTCATTGCCCGCAAACAACGCAGGCTCAATAAGTTTGCGCGTAACGCCTGTAATGCCCTGATAATTATTGGTACGAACGCGAATGACGAACTCGTGGATTCCCTGCAGATCATGAAGATCGCGCGCCTTAACCTCGAACTCGCCGCCCTTGATACCGCGCCATGCCCAATCTGGATATCGTTCTCTCCGGCGAGAAGAGCGCGAGCACCGACACGCTTGGAGAGGCTTTGGGATCAATGGACGGCAGCGCCTTTTTCGCGGGACTCGCGTTTTCTGTTCCATTGCAAAATTCGTCGGAGAAATTTGCGAGCGAAGCCGCGAAGGCCTCATACACGAAACAGCAACATGACTATAACGCCGCGCGCATAACCAGCAAAAACGCCCTGCAGCAATACATCGTCGCGCGAGGTTGTTATCCTCGCCAATCAGAGCGTTGAGGCGGCGGCCACGCGCGTTACCATGGTATATACCAGATACACGCAGGGGCGCGCCACGCTGAACAACCTGACCGACGCGCAGGACGCCTGGGCGCG
>JAITCI010000084.1 GCA_031283155.1 Spirochaetota bacterium
GGAATTTGCCGTACACAAGGCGGAACATGAACAATACGCGCGCGCCGTGCTGAACTGCGTTCAAAAATATGAGGATGGGAATAAACTCGCCGGTCTCGAGTTTGTCCAGTATTTACGCAACTGGCTGCTGCACCATGTTTCGATAGCCGACAAGGATTTCGCCGCATACGCGCGGCAAAAGGGAGTATCCTGAAACACCCGCTTTAGATATTCCGCGCGTACTCCATGCCTGCCCGCAGAGCCTTCTCGTTGATCCCCAGAATTTTTTCAGAGGTGAAAAATTCCGCAAGCAAATGGCTGTAAGCTTCCTCGCTGAATGAGCCGTATACCGAGACAATAACCCCGAACATCACGATATTCGCGGCGCGCTCGCTCCCGGCCTGCAGCGCAAGATCGCTTGCGGGCACGGCGACAATCTGTACATCCTCACGCCGGGGCGCGTTCTCAATAATGGAGGAGTTGTACACAAGCACCCCCCCGGGAACAAGCGCGGGCAGAAATTTATCAAGCGAGGGGCCGTTCATGATCACAAGCAAATCAGGATACTCCACAATGGGAGAACCGACCGCCTCCTCAGAAAAAACAACGGAACAATTGGCCGTGCCGCCGCGCATCTCCGGGCCATAGGAGGGCAGCCACGAAACCTCCAGCCCATGCCGCATTCCGAGGTGCGCGAGCATCTGCCCCAACAGCATGATCCCCTGCCCGCCGAATCCCGCGCAAAGCACACGGAGCGATGCTGCTTTCGGATTGGAGAGCGCGAAGTGCGGCGGGGCTGTATCCAGCCCGAGGAGCGAAATAATCTGCTCGTCGCTCGCGGCATTCCGCGCGCGGGAGATACCCTCGCGGCCGACGGTCTCGTCCTTAAATTCGCCCAGCGGAAATACCGGCAAGACATTTTTCTCCACCCAGGCGGCGCTCTCCTGCGGATCGATCTTCCAGCCCGAGGGACAGGGCGCCAGTATCTCCACCAGCGCAAACCCCTTGCCGTCCCGCTGCGCCTGCAACGCCTTTGTGATGCTCTTGCGCGCCTGCATGATGGCTTTAATGTTGTGCACAGACGCGCGCGCCACATAGACCGGCGCGTCCAGGATCGCGATCATCTCCGCGATCCTGATCGGATTCCCCTCGTTCATGAATTCGCGCCCGAAGGGGGTCGTCGTCGTTTTTTGGCCAAGCAGGGTGGTCGGCGCCATCTGCCCGCCGGTCATCCCGTAGATGGAATTATTGACGAAAAAAACAGTCATCTTCTCTCCGCGGTTCGCGGCATGGATGATCTCCGCAGTGCCTATCGCCGCGAGATCGCCATCGCCCTGATAGGAGATCAGAAAATTACCGGGGTTCGCGCGCGTCACTCCGCTCGCGACCGCCGGCGCGCGCCCATGCGCCACCTGGATATTGCCGCAGTCGAAGTAGTAGTACGCGAAAACGCTGCACCCCACCGGCGAGATGAACACTGTGCGCTCCGCCATATCGAGCGTATCGAGCGCCTCGGCGATCAGCTTATGGACAATGCCATGCCCGCAGCCCGGACAATAATGGGTATTGGTTTTGTCCTCCCCGGGCTTGCGCTCAAACCGCGCGTACATACTCTTTGGCTTTTGTATGCTCTTCTCTGCCTGCTTCATTGCTGTCCCTTCACAAATTCAACAACCGCATTCCGCAGCGCATCCCCGCGAATCAGCTTGCCGCCGTAATTCGCCGCAAACCCAAGCCGCCGCCCGTCATTCAGCGCGAGGCGGACGTCGTCGATCAGCATTCCCATTGAAAGCTCCGCGACAAAGATCTTCGGCACACGCTCCGCGATCTCGCACAAACCCTCTTTCGGAAATGGCCAAAGCGTTTTCGGGCGGAAAAGGCCTGCCTTTATTCCATCGGCGCGGAGGCTTTCGCAAACGCTCTTCGCCTCGCGGCTGGTGACGCCGTAGGCGACTATCGCAACTTCGGCGTCGTCGAGCATATAGCCCTGCCAGCGCTGCTCCCGCGCCTCGATCTCCGCGAATTTCATGATGAGCCTGCGGTTATGCGCCTCAAGCGAATCAAAATCGAGATAGATGGACGTGAGGCAATTCGGGCGCGTGGCGGCGTCGCCGCGCACAGCCCAGGGTTTTGCGGGCGAGGTATCACAGGGCTTCGGAAATCTGACTGCCTCCATCATTTGCCCAATCACGCCGTCGGCAAGCACCGCAACGGGCGTACGGTAGCGATCCGCAAGCTCGAAGGCCAGGATCGTCATATCGCACATCTCCTGCGCGGAATACGGCGCGAGCACAATCAGGCGGTAGTTGCCATGCCCGCCGCCCTTGACCATCTGATTATAGTCGCTCTGCTCAGGCCCGATATTGCCCAGACCCGGACCGGCGCGCATCACGTTCACAACCACGGCGGGGAGTTCCGCCCCCGCGAGATACGAGAGCCCTTCTGATTTGAGGCTGATGCCGGGGCCGGAGGAGGCGGTCATGGTGCGCTCGCCGGCGGCGGAAGCGCCATAGACCATATTGATGGCCGCGAGTTCGCTCTCCGCCTGCAAAAAGGTGCGCCCAAGCTGCGGGAAATAATATGCCGCCGTGTGGGCGATCTCGCTGGCCGGCGTAATCGGATATCCGTAATACGACTGGCACCCAGCCAGGAGCGCCCCGTAGATAACCGCTTCGTTTCCCCTGACGAGCTTCATTCGGCAGCGCTCTTATGCACCGCTATCGCGCCCGGTTCGGGGCAGGCGTAATAGCAAAGCCCGCAGGCGGTACACGCCTCATTTTTCGCCTGCATATAATTATAACTGTGCTGGTTGAACTTGCCCGAGAAGGAAAGCTGCTTGCCCGGGCAGACCGCGATGCAGAGCCCGCACCCCTTGCAGTTCTCAGGCTCAATATGTATATACGAAGCCAAAACAATATCCTCCACAGAAGCCCCGGATGCGCGGCGTATTCCCGGTGCAGCGGCATTTTTCCGCACAATCAAATATACACACAATCGAATATTTTTTTATCATTATCAGGCAGTTGTTCAGCCGACGCCTGTAGCCGAGGCAGGATCGGGGAGTGGCTATGGGCGGCGGCGGAATTATATGCTGGGATCACCGATATTATATTTATGGACAAATGACTTCATACTCCGCCCCCGTGCCGAAAAATGCCGGAAAAGAAATGGAATGGACGAATTACGGTGGAACCACCGCGCTGCCAAAAAAGGAGAGCGCTTGGGCTCTCCTTTTTGAAAATTTCTATTCCACAATTAATCAATCCGCACGAGATTGAGGGAATTAAAAATATCTTCCGGGATTTCCTCTTTCAAAACAACATAAATTCCCTCCGCATTTCCTTTGTCATCCAGAGATAACCCTTGACGAAGTTCTGCGTTTACATCAGCCGGTTTTAGTGTCCACATCGCTCCTGACGCAGGGTCAACCAGAAGCCAGCCAAGGATTCCCCCGAACAATATATTCCCTACGATATACCAGCCGCCATTTAAGCTGGATCTGAGCAGTACAACTTGTTTTTGATAGCCTTGCTTCGTTATTTCCACGCGGTATTTTGCGCCTCTGAAATAGGCTGCACCTCGTTTCAGCTTAACATCAACAGGTGTGCCTGATTCCCATACTTTGTTGTTTTTTTCGTCGAAAATTACAACACTGGCGTCTGCCGGTGTACTGGATATCCTGATTTCTTTGGTTGTGCCCGAGATTATTGTCGCGCATCCGAAAACCCCAAGTAAACCAATACCGGCTAAAGCATACAGAACTCTTTTCATGGCAATACCTCTCCATCGTTTTTTTCTGCCCGGAACCCGGCAGTTCCTCTGAATTTATAGCCTATAAGTAATAACTGTCAAGGCTTTTAGGCTATTTAAGTTATGGCACCCATCAATGACAATTCATATTCCAGATGGAGGTCAAAGCATGGAAGATTGCCGTAAATGCCTTGCGCATAACATGAAGCAGTACCGTCAGATTCTGGGCATTTCGCAGACAACTCTCGCGGAAAGGGTCGGCTGTTCCACTACGCTTATTGGCAACATCGAAATCGGCAAGCGCTTCCCTTCCGCTGAAAATATCAACCGCATAGCAAATGCCCTGGAAGTGAAAATAGCGGACTTGTTTTCCGATGAACCGGAATCCATGAAGGTCATGATCTCTAAAAAAGAATTGAAAAAGAAATTTGAGAAGATTTTGGACAAGGCCATTGAAGATTTTTTCAGAGAAAGCACAATTTGATATTATTTACCATGAGCAATACGATCAGTTGGAGGTTTTTCCTTAAGCGCTGCTATATACTGCTCTGAAGTTCGGCAATATCAATATATTTGTTGATATATTGCTTCCGAAGCAAATGCTCCGGCACCCAGGCATTATATTTCCCCGGAGGGGCAATATCGTCGGGGATACGCAAAGACTCCACTGTCGGCGGCGAGGATTGTATGCGTTCCAGCGCCTGCGCCAGTTCATCGCGGGTAACGCCCCTGACTATTATAAACAACGGCAAATAATAAGGCAGAGCAAACACCACCCTGTTCGGCAGCAGCGCGTGTAACGCGAAAACAAGCGCGTTTAACGCTTTGGTTCCAATCCACAAGGCAACGCCAAATGTGTCAGGGGCTATTTCGAAGATGGCGTCATCCAATAGCCGAGTTTGCCGAACCATGCGCCTGATTTCGCGTACACGATCCGCCGCGTTGGGATGGAGATCCGGATTTTCATCACTACCGGCAATAACTGCGCGCATTTTTCTGAGAACCCAGGTATATTCAATTCCGCCGCCGGGGCCGCCCCATTTGGTGGGCGGTTTTCCCTGGGCGCTTTGTACGTACATGATTTTTCGCTCTTTGTCGACTTCAGCAACAATCCATGTTTTACCCCACAGTACAAAGGTTGTTTCCGGCGGCATCAGAGCCGACAGGGTTCCAATCTCGTGGGTGCCTTCGCGTACCGAATATTCGACCTGCGTTTCAAATACCGAATAAAAGTCATAATGGTTTGTCAGATATTCGCCCCTTGAACCGATGAGCAATTTTCCCGAATCGGTGCGTTCAATCTGCTTTTTTTCCAGCATATAGCGCAGCAAGTCTCTGTAATCGTCTTTTGTGATATTTGAAAACACGGATTCACTGAGTATCGACTGCGCCAAAAATTCCGGCGACGCCTCGCCGTGGCTGTACAGAAAACTCATTGTTTGATGGAACAAAACGCCGTAAGGATAGCGGTCAACCGCAATGGGCTCAAGCCAATTTTCGCGGTATAGCTCAATCAGCGCAATACATTTTACAAAGAGCCAGTTAATGGATTCATAGAAGGCAGCCGCCTCGGGCATTTTTACTTCCTCAAAAACAAAGTACATTTCCGAAAGACCGTTTTTCCGCCCGCTTCTGCCCAGCCTTTGGGCAAGGCTTGCCGCCGAGTGCGGACACCCTGTCTGTACAATGCGCTCGAGATCGCCTAAATCAATGCCCAGTTCCAATGTCACCGTCGCCCCTGTGACAAGCGGCTTTTCGGAAGACTTCATCTGCGTTTCGACGAATTTCTTGTTTTCGGCGGAGATGCTGCCGTGATGCACCAGAAACACATCAGGTTCCTTGCGTTTCTCCGCAATTTCCTTCAAATGAGCGATGTTCCGCTCCACATCGCTGCGGCGGTTGGAAAACACAATGCTTTTCTTTCCGCGCGTTATATCATAGAGCGACTCAAAGAACGGGAGCATACTTTTGCGCTCTTCGTTGGCGGATTCCGGCAGCACATAAAAGTGGTTGACCATTATCATAGCCCTCCGCCTCTCCGCTCCGACATTGGGCGTTACGCAGGTTCTTTTGGTTCCGCCGCAGAGCCAGCTTTCGGCTGCGGCCATATCGCCCAGGGTTGCGGACAAGCCGATTCGCCGAGGTATATGCCCTGTCAGGGTTTGCAGTCTTTCCAGCAGAGAAGCAAGCTGTATGCCCCTGTCCCCGTCGATAAAATTGTGTACCTCATCAATAATGACGAACCGCAGATCGGAAAACAGCCTGACTGCATCCTGCTTGCGTTTCATCAGCATGGCCTCGAGGGATTCGGGCGTGGTTTGCATGATGCCTTTCGGATTTTTAAGGATTTTGTTTTTCCGGCTTTGCGATGCGTCCCCGTGCCATGGTGTAACGGGTATATCCGCTTCCTTCAGCAATTCATCTATACGGACATATTGGTCGTTGATGAGCGCTTTCAGCGGGGCGATATACAGAACGCCCACGCTGGCCGACGGATCATTATAAATCTTGGTGATCACGGGCAGGAAAGCGGCTTCGGTTTTCCCGGATGCCGTTGGGGTCGCAATGAGAAGGTTTGCGTCCGAATTAAAAACGACGTCGCAAGCCGCAACCTGGACTTCGTGCAGTTCATTCCATTCGTTGCGCCAGATATAGTCCTGTATGAACGGGGCGAGTTTCTCGAACGCGCTCATATCTTGAATCCCTTAAATTCCTCATGGATTTTCTCGTCGTCCTCCGCAGAGGCCGTATATGTAAATTCATCGCCGCCGAGTATCCCTTCCAGTGTCTTGCCGGGGTTTTGAAAAATTATATTCAGTATCTCTATAAAATCCCGGATGATTTCGCGCGGGGTGATGTTTTGTCCGGCGCCCACGTGCGCAAACTCTGTTTTGATAAAAAACTCCAGGGACTCAGGCTTCAGGCATGGCTCGTATTTGTACACCTGGGCGTGAATACCCTCCAGCTTTTGCATGAGGAAATACATTTCTTCCTTCGTGAGCGTTTTCAGCCTGATAATCGGGGAAAGCAGGTCGCAGGTTTCTCCATCAGAGAACTTGCTGTTTGCGAGATGGGATTTAAGGGCCTCATTACTGAACAGGCCGCGGCGCTCATCCTTAATGCTTTGCGGGGTTGCGCCCATAATCACACCCAGATACTGCGCTTTGTGCATAATGTCGTTGTAGATGGCCAGTATCTTCTCGTAGTTGTGCTGGCGGGAAATTGAGTGCGGGATTTTATACAGAGTAACCAGTTCGTCAATCATTATAATCATGCCCTTATATCCCGCTTTTACCACAAACAGCGCGAAGAGTTTGATGTATTCGTACCAGTCGTCGTCATTTATGATAACGCCTGTCCCCAGTTCCCGTTTTGCATCGGTTTTTGTCTGATATTCGCCGCGCAGCCATTTTAAGGTTTTGCTTTTCAGTTCATCATCATCATGCACCGTCGCCTCCCAGTACCTTGAGATGACGCGCGCAAAATCAAAGCCGCAGACGGCGGTTTCGAGTTCGTCTACGGTTTGGTGAATTTTGAACGTAACCAGTTTATTCAAATGTTCGCTGTCGGAGGACAGCGCGTGTTCCAGCATAACTTCTGTTTTCAGCGCAGATATCCATTTTTGCAAAAGCAGGGAGAGAGCGCCGCCATCGGGAAATGCGTGGGTAGACAGATTCTTCATCAGTTCCCTGTATACGGCAAGCCCCTCGCCCTTGTGTCCCGCAAAACGGCGTTCCGGCGACAAGTCGGCGTCTACGACAACAAATCCGCGTTCCATGGCGTAGCTACGGATGGTTCGCAGAAGAAAACTCTTGCCTGCGCCATATTTCCCCGCGACAACCCGAAAAGACGCTCCGCCCTCAGAAATCATTTCAATGTCGTGTACAAGGGCGTCTATCTCGCCTTTTCTGCCCACAGTGATATATGCAAGCCCTGTTCTCGGAACATCGCCGCCCTTCAGGACGTTGAGAAGCATTTTCGCGATGCGCGGCGGTATTTCCATGCTCATATATTCTCCTTCCTGTAACTTTATGGATTATTAAGCACACGACGAAGCCGGGATGATGGGTTATTGCACACAACGCGAAAGCCGAGAGTGTAGTACCTGCGGTTCGGGTAGAAGCGGCTCCGAGAAGCAGAACGCATATTCACCTCTCCGTTGGTCCAGCTCCCGCCGCGCTCAACCCGGAACTCTCCCGAAGCGGGTCCCTTGGGATCACTCCCTGCGCCTGCTGCTGTGTAATAATCATCGCCGTACCAGTCCCAGCACCATTCATACACATTCCCGTGCATATCATACAAGCCCCAGGCGTTCGGCAGTTTCTTCCCGACCTCATGCGTCCTGTTGTCGCTGTTGCCGCTAAACCATCCTGTGTTATCGCTTGTGTCATCCACTATCTGTTTCCCCGCGCGGCAGGCGTACTCCCACTCCGCTTCGGTCGGCAGCCTGTACCCATTCGCATTCCAATCCGCCTGCACAGCATCCCATTCGGCATTACTGCTCCCGGGGACTGCGCCCCAACTTGAAGGATCTGTGCTCCCCTGTATCCGATATACAGGCGATAGCCCCACCAAAATACTGAGTTTGTTGCAAAACACAATCGCGTCGTACCAACTTACCTGTTCCACCGGACGCCTGGCCTGTGCTTCCCCATTCGCCGGAGAACTTTTGAAACGGCTTGGATTGCTCCCCATCACACGTTGATACAATTCCTGCGTCACCGGATACGTTCCAATATAAAAACCCCTGGGGAGCGTTACCGAATGCCGCTTGTCTTTATTCCAATTTGCCTTTGCCGCAGGGCTGCCCATCTGGAAAATGCCCGCATCAATAGGCGTCATAACGTGCGACGCGATACCTATTCCCCTGGCAGAAGCGCGCCCCGATATGACGCTCTCTCTGGATACATCACTTGCCGATCCTGTATCGCCCGGAATGGATATCCCATTGGCATTTTCTGACCGCTCTCGCGCCTTGATCTCTTCTTTCGGTAACGCTTTCGGTTCTTCGCTATAATCAGTGCTGCCATTCCGCGCGAGACGGAAGCCAAGAAAGTCGATCCTGTCGTTCGGACTGTTGTCGGATCCGTACACGGAAACCAGATCCTCGGCACTACTTTGGCAGCTGCCGCCGCGAAAAACCCGACCCGAACCCGAATCGGGGCCAAAAGGATCCATTACTGTGCTTGTATACGAGCCCCCGGCAAGCGTCCGTTGGTGCAACGGGATAGAAGGTGCTGTGTCTGCATCCGAATCGTACCAGTCCCAGACCCACTCCTCTACATTTCCGCGCATATCATACAAGTCCCAGTCGTTCGGCAGTTTCTTTCCCACCTCATGCGTTATCGCGCTGCTATTGTCTCTATACCATCCCCAATCATCATTCCAGGTATAGCCATTGTAGTCGGTACTCGTCCCCGCGCGGCAGGCGTACTCCCACTCCGCTTCGGTCGGCAGCCTGTACCCATTCGCATTCCAATCCGCCTGCACAGCATCCCATTCG
>JAITCI010000009.1 GCA_031283155.1 Spirochaetota bacterium
GTCCATATCGTGCAATCCGGGGATATGCTTCGAACCATCGCCGCGCGTTACGGAACCACAACGATAAAACTCATCCAGCTGAATAATTTCACGAATCCCGATCTGATCTATCCCGGGCAGACGGTGCGGCTCCCGTAAGGGCGTCAGAGAGCGCTCAGAATGCCTTTACAGGGCAGTACGCCGCATTTTTTGAGTAAAAGTAGGGTGATGAGGTGCGCGTGAAAGCACAATCCATATTCTGGATGATTCTGTGCAGCCTTGTTGTTCCGCTGTATGCTGTTCCGCCGAATGCGGAAGAAAGCGCCATTATGCTCATGGCGAAGGGAGACTATTTTTTTCAGTCCGGAAAAATCGCCGAGGCTCTTATTCATTACCAGAATGCGCTCAAGCGCGATCCTGAACTTGTGGAGTGCCACTACAAACTTGGGCGGCTCTTCTTTGACCAGGCGGAATATAATTTCGCGGAGTATCACTACGGGCAGGTTCTCAAAAATCAGCGGGACCTGACCTACATTCATTATTATCTCGACGCGCTCTTTGAACTTGCCTATACGCACTACCGGAAAGCCGAGAAGGTGGATCCCGGCTCCGACAGAAATACCTACATTGTGCAGATGCAGAACGACATCGATGAGATCATTGCCGCGTTTGCCCCGCGGGGGCGTTTCGCGGCACTGGAAAATCAGTACGTCGAAATTGAGCAGGAGTATTATCTCGCGCGCGCCTGGTATATTAAGGCGAGGCTCCTCTGGGACAAAAACCGCGATCAGGAATATCCAAACGCCTTTATAAACGCGTATAAGTATTTTGATCAGTTCCGCGAGAAACAAAAAACGGCGGAGAATTCCGGCAAGATTGCCGTTCGGGAAGCCGAGTGCCTGTATTTTTTATACAGGCATCACGCCCACCTTCAAAACGGCAGGCAGGCAAACGCCTATCGCGCTTCCGCGATGCGCATCCGTAATGAGCTTATTTCCAGAGCCGACGAATTACTCGCGAATCCGGCGACGCATTTTGACGACGATATTCGGCATTATCAGCAGGCGGCGGAGAGCATTGATTCCCTCTTCAGCGGCAAAACCAGCATTGAGCCGCTCTTCCGGTTTTTTAAGCCGAAAGAACCGTAAGAGCCAGAGGACGGAACTGGTTTTGAAGATAATTTAAAAGAGCAAACAGGCTGAGCGGGGCGGTCATAGCATAACATATATATGCAAAACCTGAAACGGCGATCTTCCGAAAAACAAAATATAAAGATTGCTGATACAGTAAGTATGGCTGCGCGATTTTATTTTTTGACCATTATTTCATCAACCATGACATAGTACCGGTTTTGACCGTATTTTTCGTAGCTGTTAAACACGCCGGTGACTTCAATTTTCGTTTCATTCTCCGGGTAGTCGTTGGGGTAATCATGATCGCCCGCCCGGATAAACTCCAGCCCCTGCTTGCAGCATGCGGACGCATCCTCAATAATGACATAATGATGATACTGGTGGTCTTTATCGGGATAGGAGGCATAGTAGGGGCCGCTCATCCGGATGGTTTTTCCCATATACTCGTTTGGCTGCGTCATGATGTTATAGACTTCGGCATACACCATTGTTGCGCTCAGAACCGTCAAATCCACATCAATCTTTGGCGGCGTTTTGGCGCTGGCGCCATTGGCAATGGTTGCCGGATTTTCCCGTACTGTTGACTTATTGTTGGCAATTTCAGCAGCGTCATTTTTTGAACAGGCTGCGAGGATGCATAGCAGGCACAGGATGGGAAAGCATTTTTTCATTGTATGTACGCCCTCCGTATCACGCATCCGGCTGCGGCAAAGGCAAGAAAGCCCGCAATATCCACAGCCACAATGGTTGAACCCACCGGCGTTCCCGCAAGAATGGAGATCAGAATCCCAAGAACGGCGCATACCACCGACAGGATAACCGAGCATACAGTCACGGCCTTAAAGCTCCTGAACACCCGCATCGCGGACAAGGCGGGGAATATCACCAATGCGGAAATTAAAAGCGCGCCGACAAGGTTCATCGCAAGGACAATGACCGCAGCGATAATAACGGCCAGTACAAGATTATATATTTTGGCGCGCAGACCGGTGGCCGCAGAAAAATCTTCGTCAAAGGTAACGGCAAATATCTTGTGATAAAACAGCAGGAATACGGCGGTTACCAGAACCGAAAGGATCACGCAGAGGTACACCTTTGTTTTGTCCAGGGTCAGGATTGAGGTGGAGCCGAAGAGGGTGACGCAGACGTCTCCCGCGAGGTTTGAGGATTTCGCGAAAAGATTCATTATGAGATAGCCGATGGCCAGCGCGCCCACGGAGATCATGGCGATAGCGGCGTCGCCTTTTATTTTTGCGTTCTGCCCCGCGCGCAGGATCAGAATGGCGGATATGACGGTGACAGGCAGGACCAGGAGAAAATTATTCGTCAGGTTCATCGCCGCCGCTATCGCCATAGCGCCGAACGCGACATGGGAAAGCCCGTCTCCGATGAAGGAAAAACGTTTCAGAACCAAGGTTACGCCCAGGAGGGAAGAGCAGAGCGCAATCAGAACGCCGACGATCAGCGCGTAGCGCACAAACGGATATTGAAAATACAATATGAGTGTATCCATCATCTCCGTTATCTCCATCCGGCGTATATGTGTCCGGCCTTGCTTCGCAGATAATCCGTTTTTGTTCCGAAGAACAGGGCGGTCTGGCTGCCGATGTGCAGAATATACGAAGCGTATTGTACAGCGGCGGCTATGTCATGGGAAATCATAATAATGGTTATGCCGCTGTAGTTGAGCTTCGCTATTATGGCATACATATCCTCCGCCGCCTTCGGATCAAGCCCTGCGGCGGGTTCGTCCAGCAGAAGCATCCTGCCGGCGGCGCATAACGCGCGCGCGAGGAGTGTTCGTTGCTGCTGCCCGCCGGAGAGTTCCCGGTAACAGCGTTTCGCAAGCGGGGCAATACCGAGTTTTTCCATATTGTCTTCCGCCGCCTGCTTTTCGGCATGGTTGTAATACGGACGCAGGCCGGTGCGGTTTAAGCAGCCGGAGCGGACAACCTCTCTGACAGACGCGGGAAAATCCTTTTGCACCACGGTCTGCTGGGGGAGGTAGCCAATCTCGTCCGGCGCCAAACCATCGCCCGTGATGATCTGTCCCGACGCCGGCATTTTCAGTTTCAATATGGCTTTCATCAATGTGCTTTTTCCGGCGCCATTCTCTCCGACTATGCAGAGATAGTCTCCGGCGTTTACGGCAAAGGAGAGATTGGAGATCACCGTTTTCCCTTCATAGCCCAGGGTCAGATTCTGACAGGCGAGCTGCGGCATACATACATCCTTTAGTTAAGGGCTTCTTTCAGCACGGAGAGATTATGTTCCATGATGGAAAGATACGCCGCGCCGTTTGCAATATCATCTCCCGTCACGGACTGCATGGAGTCCAGCGCGAGAATTTGCTGGTTTTTCCCCGCAGTATTGTCTCTGATGGTACGCGCGATGGATCTATCCGCGCTTTCCGTTACCATGATGTTTATCAGTTTGAGTGCATCCATTTTACCGGCGAGAAAAATGATGGTCTCAAAGCTGGCCTCCGTTTCGGCGGAACAGCCGGGAAAAGCGGCGTAATAGCGCAAACCATAATCATCGGCCAGATACCGGAAGGGGAAGCGGTCGCCGAACAGGAGCGTTATGGGGCGGTATGTATCAACGGTTGTCTGGTATTCTGCATCCAAAACGGATAATTTTTCAATATACGTCCTGAGATTATCCCGGTATACCTGCGCGTTATCGGCGTCGAGTGATGCAAGGGCGTCTGCAATGGCGGCGCAAAATTTCTGCGCGTTTTTCAATGAAAGCCACACATGCTCGTCGTATTCGGCCTCATCATTGTCCTCATGCTCTTTTTTTTCCATGCCCTCCATGATTTCTTCCGATTTGGCTGCGCTTCCGAGGATGCCCAGCAGGTTGATGACGATCATATTTTTATTGGTTTTTTTCTTCAGAACGTCGTTTACCCATCCGTCGGATTCGCCGCCCACATGGATGAACAAGTCGCAGGCGGAGATCTGTATTATGTCGTCAACCGACGGCTGATAATTATGCAAATCAATCCTGTTATGGAGCAGCAGGGTTATATCCATCCTGTCCGCCGTATCGCCGAGGATTTGGCGAACCCAATCATATTGCGGGAAAATCGTACACACGACGCTGATTTTCCTGTTTGAGCCGACTGCCTTACAGCCGAATTGTATGGCTATCGCCGACAGCAGGATCAGCAGAATCGCGGTCAATCGCTTCATAAACGAACCTCTATGAAATGATAATACAGATATAAGATAACACTAAGCGCGTTTGACGATAAGGGAGGGGCATAGAGATTCCAGAATGAATGGAACGATGCTGAGGATTTTGCCTTCGGCTTGCGTATTTGCGGGAAATGGCGGTTTCTGGGCGCAAGTTTACATAATGCACATTATGGGAGATGTGGAGTACAGAAAAACTTAAACAGGATGACTCAAATTTTATTTGCGCGTTTTCTCGGGATTTGCGTAATGAATACGTTTGCGGAAGAAATAATATGGTTTGCCCCTGTTGCGGCGCTCCTGGACTATGCAAAAATCACCATTGCCGATATAGTTGAGGCTTTCATTCTGTGAAATCTGTTCACAGGCGGTAAGTTTTTTTTGAACGCACTCAAAATGGCATAATTTGTGTTCTTCGTCGTTATATGGAATAGCCGTAAGCATATCATCAATAACGCCATTGCAAAGCGCGCAGTCTTGTTTTGCCTGCTTCAGGTTTTGGATTTCAGCCTTTGCGTCGCGGTAGGTTTTATCAAGCTCCTGCGGCATATTCACTCTTTGCGCAATGCGATCCTTCCGCACGAGGCGGCCATTGACCATTTCAAGAGCCGGGCGATGTTCGTGTTTTACATTTTTCTGAAAACGGTTTTTTTTTGTGTCTTCCGATTGCTGCGCCTCCGCTCTGGAGCTATTTCCTTGTTTTTGGAAACGCTTTTTCATCCAGCGCGAATGCCCTCGTCTTTTTTGGGCTGTATCATGCAATGTATGATTTTTTTCGTCAGCCATGCTGCCCTCCGGTCTCGCGCGCAAGATCGGCGAAAACCTCTATCCCGCGCCTGAGGATATCCTCATGCACCGCAAAAGAAATGCGGAAATATCCCCTGCGCTCCGAAAAAACAGAACCGGGAACAATGAGGCAATTTTTTGCGAGCGCCATTTCCACAAAGCGATCCTCTTCAATCGGGCATTTAGGGAAGATATAGAACGCGCCGCCCGGCCGCATCACCTTGTAACCCGCTTCGCGAAGCCCATTATAGATAAGGTTGCGCCGCGCGAGATATTCAGCGTGATGCGTATTTCCCAGGGCGAATGCCCGCACCGCCGCTTTTTGCGCAAAGCTCGGCGCGCAGACAAAGGTATATTGCTGGAGCTTTGTCATTTCCTCGATTATTTGCTTCGGACCTGCCGCAAAACCAATGCGCCAGCCCGGCATACCGCTGGTTTTCGATAAGCCGTTCAGGACAACCGTATTCTCGGGATATACCTCCGCTATGCTGCAATACGGCTCATCGTAGCAAAATTCGCGGTATATCTCATCGGAAACAACCAGGATGTTGCGTCGGCGAGCCATATCCGCAACCGCTGTGAGTACTTCCCTGCTGTATATCACCCCTGTCGGGTTTGAGGGGCTGTTTATGAGGATCATTTTCGTTTTGGGCGTCAAGGCGGCTTCAATCTTGCCCGGATCGAGCTGAAAATCGGGATAGGTGTCCACCATCACCGCGCGGGCACCCACAAGGTGCGCGAGGTGTTTATACATCACAAAATAGGGATCGGGAAAGATAATCTCATCGCCGGGGTCGAGTACCGCGAGCATAAGCAGAAATAAAGCGCCGGATACGCCGGAACACACCAGGCTGGCTTCCGGTTTAAACCCCGAACCGCGCGCGAGATACTCCATAATGGCCGCATTCAGTTCCGGTAAGCCCTGCGTGGGGGTATATTTATTATAGCCTGCCCGGATGGCGGTAACAGCGATATCCTTGAGTTCGTCAGAAACATCAAAATCCGGCTGCCCTATACTCAGGTTGATCGGATCTTTCAACTGAGCGCCCAGATCAAAAACCTTGCGGATGCCGGATGCGTCTATCCCCTGCATACGAGCCGCGATCAAGCTCACCCTCATTCCCTCCAGCGCAAATGACTCTTATGTCCATAAAAATAGACATGGGAAGGCGCAAGCAGTGATTTATTTTGTTTGTGCAGTTCTTGTGTCAGATCAGTACAAGATTCGCGCGAGATCTGCCGCGAGCTTCTCGAGTGCGTTTTCAAGATATCCGTTATCGTTGATTTTTTCACGGAGGAGATGAATACGACTATCACGTTCGGCAAGCTGCCGGGGCGTTATTTTCCGGGATGATTCCGCTTCACGCGCCTGAAGCGCATCCTTAATCTGTTCACTGTTTACCATAGTCAATCCTTTGACCTTTAGGTTCGACGTCCTTGTCAAACCAGCATGATGATATCTTTCACATGCTCAATTCTGTATGGCTCTTCCCTCTCTATGAATATAGCATCAAAGCGTACTCGTCTGTAGCTTCTATTCATATTTTCGATAAAATTCCGCGCGACTTGAGCTATTTTTTGCTTTTTTCTCACGTCTATTGAATTCTGGCAAAGAGCAAAATTTTGCCCGGAACCGCTTCTTACCTCAATAAAAATAACGCAGGCCTCATTCGCATCATAACAAATGAGATCTATTTCGCCCCGCGCAGTGCGATAATTCCGCGCGAGTACATCGATTCCGCTTTGTGATGAGAAATACTGAAAAGCCCTCTCTTCTGCCTCCTTCCCAAGCAGGGTACTCGATTTAGAGGAGAACTTGCCTTTCTTTTTCATTCAGCGCCTTTGTAATCTCGAGATCCGATGTCTGCGCAAGCCAAATCATCTCGGTGTGGTTGATCGGATCGCCGAATTCATCAAAAAGTATCTTCAGTTCCGGCCGCATCGGCGAGGTGGGATCGGCGGCGACAACCAGGGCTATAGCGTTATTATTGAGCCGGACAAACGTGCCCACGGGGTACACCCCTATCTCGCGCAGGAATGTGGTCAGATATTGTTTGTCGAAATTTCCCTGGCTTAACGCTACTACGGTACGCATGGCTTCGTGCGAGATATACTCCTCGCGATAACTCCTTTGGCTTGTCATGGCCTCAAAGGTATCTATAATGGCGGCGATGCGCCCAAACGAACTGATCTGGGGTCCATTCAGCTTGCGCGGATAGCCTTGCGCATTCATGCGCTCATGGTGTTCCATTGCCACCAGGCCAATGATGCTTGGAAAATTGTTTTTCTGCACAAGGATCTGATACCCATAGATTGGGTGTGAGTGGATTTCACGCAGTTCCGCAGGATTGAGCTTGGTTTCCTTGGAGAAGATATGTAAAGGCATCTTCACCATGCCAATGTCGATGTAGAGGCAGCCCAGGACGAAATTGAGCATATCCTTTGGCGGCATTTCCAGACTGCCCCCCACCATTGCGGCATAGACGGCAACATTAACGCCATGCACTCCGGCATAATTTTTCTTTTTTCCCTTGCGCATGAGACCAACAAGTTCATTCTTGTCGGAGTGTACCTTTTCGATTATTTCCTGCGCGATTCGGGTGGATTCTTCCTTGTCCAGCGCAAAATCATTGGCGGCCAGGGTGTGGAGTTGCTCAAGATCATCCAGCCATGACTGGTAAAACCCCTTGAGACTTCTCGCAATATTTATATTGCGCTTCACATATGTGGGGCTTTTGGGCAGGGCTTGCTGCTTTTTTGGATCACTCTTTGCATCCGCAGCGCCTTGGGGATGAAGTTTGTCCAGTTCTGCATTTATATCAAAACCAGCGTGTTTATCGTCATCGCTTTCGGAATGCGCGGAAGCCGGTTCATCGGGGATCAGCTCGCCCTCTGTCTCGAGTTCATTGATCCCCCACTTGAGCAGCCGTTCGATGTCTTTTTGCTTTACCGGCGCGTTCGGACCGACAAGGATATTTCGCTTATCGATAAAAACGGTATTTGTAAAACGCATACCGTCTTTCAGATCGGCCGTCCGGAGTTTCCTCATGGCTGTGGGATTTTCATCTGCCATTGCTGTACCCCATCATGGTTTTACTGGCGGCATAGAGGCTTGCGAGCAGAGCGGCAAAAGCGCGGTAGAGTTCTTCCGGTATAAACGAGCCGTCTCCAAGCACCTCCAATACCTTTATAATATCACGATCCTCGTGAATTGGTATACCGTTTTCGCGGGCGATCTGCAGAATCATCTCCGCTTTTTTCCCCTCCCCGCCCGCAAGAATCTTAGGGGCAGGTTCATCCTGAGAATATCCAATGGCATAGGCCTTGTTTTTTTCAGGCATAGGCGTCGCACCTTCCCGGATGCGTCTCCAGAATGCGGAGCAGCGCCCAATCACATAAGGGCTCTTTGATTTCCTGCTCATGCAGGCGCAGCGAGGCAAGAGACGCAGGCAGGTTTTCAGCGATCAAAGCTGAACATCCTTTCCGGCAATAGATATCGCCGTCAATCTGAGATCCATCCAGCCGCAGAGTACAGGCCGTATGCCCCAGGCCTTCCAGATCAATTTCCGAGAAGAGCCAAAAAACGCGCCGTGAATCCTGGTCCTGCGGAACCACAAAAACGGGGATGCTGTCCTCCGTAAGAAACGGAATCTCAAACCGGAACAGGCAGGGAGTCGGTTCCCCATTGTGCGATTCTCCATCAAAAACATCGTCCGGCGGTAAAAGTTTCTCTGTGCCGCGCAAAAAGGTCTGGAGTGCCTCCAGTGCATCCTTTTTAAGCGGAAAGAAAGTTTGCAAAAAAGATTCGGCGAGCGAAACCTTTTCTGCTGCCTCCGCCTTTATTTTCGGAACAAACTTTCTGTCAGGATAGAGAAAAGTGAAAAGCCGCGCGAGCAATACCGCATTCACCTGGTTGGTGGCATTTGCGTGGCTCAAAAGAGGCATATTTTGGCGTATTCCGGTTCCGGTATCTTTGGCCGCCTCCCGCTGAAGAATAAGATGGACGGTACTCCCCTCGCGCGCCACCCTGAAGGTATGCCAGCCGGAGGGAATGGTGCCTGCATTCGGGAGCGTGATGCGCCCGCCCGCATACTCAAGATATTTTTGCCCGCCCTTGTCTTCCAGAACGCGCCCGCGCACAAAGCCCTCGGCGGGCAGCCCGCGCGCATCCAGTAATCGCTCCGGAATCGCAAGACTAATGGGCTGCATACTGTGTCCGATTGCCGGATTCCCTAAGAGGCGCAAAACTCATCCGGTGGAGTGCGGTTGGGCCAAGCGTTTGCAGAGCCTCAAAATGCTGTCGTGTGCCATAGCCCTTATGCCGCGCAAATCCGTAGCCCGGAAATTGCAGATCATGGGCTATCATGATGCGGTCGCGCGTCACCTTGGCGAGAATGGATGCGGCCGCGATACTGACGGAGATCGCGTCGCCATGGATAACAGCCTGCTGCGTTTCTTTGATATCAAGGACAAGCGCGTCCACAAGCACGGCGTCAGGAGGGGGAGATAGCTGCGCGAGAGCCTGCGCCATCGCCAGACGGCTTGCCTGCAAAATATTTATTGTATCGATTATTTCCGCTTCGACAGCGCTGACTGCCCAGGCAGCGCTCATGGCGCAGATCTCGCCATAGAGATATGCGCGCTGCGGAGCAGAGAGTTTTTTGGAATCGTTGATCGCGGGATGCCGCCAATCCCCGAGGATAACCGCAGCCGCGACCACCGGCCCCGCGAGACAGCCCCGCCCCGCTTCGTCCGTTCCCGCGATGCGCAGCTTGCCTGTTTGCATAAGCGCGCGCTCCAGTTGATCATGCGGGACGGCTATGCGGCTCAAGAACGGATGATTTTCTCTTTGACCTGCGCCGCTTTGCCTATGCGATCACGCAGATAATAGAGTTTTGCCCGCCGAACCTTGCCGTGCCGGATGATCTGTATCTTTTCGATGAAGGGGGAATGCATCAGGAATGTTCTTTCGACGCCAATCCCAAAGGAAACGCGGCGAACCTTGAAGGTTTTGCTGATCCCGCGCCCCGAAACGGCGATCACGATGCCCTCAAAGGCCTGGAGCCGCTCCCTTTTGCCCTCGCGGATCTTGACCGATACCCGAATGGTATCGCCGATATGAAACACAGGCACATCCTTGAGATATTTTTCCTCAACGGCTTCTATGATTTTTTCCACAAAAAAGCTCCTCGTACGTGTTTTTCAATACCTCTTGGTCGGATGCAGATAAAATACTATGCAAAAGGAGATCAGGTCTATAGATATATGTGTTTTTTATTCTGCTCGCCCGCCGAAAACGCGCGATGTCCGCGTGGCTGCCGCCTGTGAGTACCGACGGGACTTCTTTTCCTTCGAATGTATTTGGGCGTGTATAGGCGTCTTCCTCTATGAGTCCATATTCGTAGGAATCATCGAGGATCGAATCGCCGTCATGCACGACCTGATCCAATCGGCGTACAATCCCTTCAATGAGTACCAGCGCGGGCGCTTCCCCGCCCATGATGACGTAATCGCCGATGGATATGCGCTCATCGACGGAATATTCGAGAAAACGCGCGTCAAAGCCTTCGTAGCGGCCGCAAACCAGCATGATTTTGGAATATCCCGCGAGCCGGCATAAGGTATCGCGATCAAGCTTTTTTCCGCCCGGGTGCAAAGCGATCACGCGCTCTCCTTTTGTGTGCGAGGCGGCCACCGCGCGCGCGAAGACGTCGGGTTTCAGGAGCATACCCGGCCCGCCGCCATATACGGTATCGTCCACGGTTTTATGCGCGTCCTGCGCATAGTCGCGCGGATTGACGGCAAAGAGACGCACAATCCCCTTTTGACACGCCTTGCCCAATATTCCGGCGGCAAACCAAGGGGTGAAGAGTTCCGGAAAAAGAGAGAGAACCTGAATGGAGAGTTTCGGGGCGGCTTTTTTCATTCCAGATACATATCCTCCGCGAGGATGACGCCCTTCGCGAGATCGATATCGGGCAGCGCGGCGTTCGTAAAGGGAAGATACCGCATGGTGCCGGTATGCGCGTCACACACGCCCAGAACGTCGTTGGCCACAATGTCGGTAACAGTCCCAATACGGCTGTGATCGGAGGCGCGCATGACTTCCAGCCCGATCAGATCCGCGAGATAATATTCATCGTCCCGGGCGGGCGGAAACACGGATCGCTCCTGATACAAGAGCTGTCCATTCAGCGCTTCGGCGGCCTCGCGCGTATCCACGCCCTGAAAATGAGCGACGTCCATGGTTTTGCCGTGCTGCCGCCGGACGCACACAAGCTGCCCAGCTGCGGGATCCGGCGCCAGAAAAAAGGGGGAACGCCTGCAGCAGGCGTCCGGATCGTCGGAGAAAAAACGAACGCGCAAGTCTCCCGCGAGACCATGCGCGCTTCCTATTTTGGCGAGGGCGACAAAACCCTTATGGATGCTCGTCATTTGCGGAATCGAGGATTTCCACGACCATGCGCCTTCCGGTTTTCATGGCTGCGGAAGTGATGATGGTGCGGATCGCCTGCGCGATCCGGCCATGTTTGCCGATGACCTTGCCCACGTCGCGCGGACGCACCCGCAGCTCCATAATGGTGGACTGCTCTCCCTCGATTATGTTGACCGAGACGCCATCGGGTTCGTCAACAAGAGCCTTGAGGATGTAGAGGGCGAGTTCTTTTTCCTGCATTCCGTTACGCCTCGGAAGGAACGCGCGCGCTGGATTTTCTGAGGATATCGCTGACCACCCTGGTGGGCTGCACCCCGTTTGAGAGCCAGTACTGCACTCTGTCGCGGTCGATGACCACGGGTTCCGCTTTGTTCAGGGGATGGTAGCGGCCTACAATCTCAATGAATTTGCCGTCGCGGGGCGAGGTTGCCTCGGCAACAACAATCTTGTAATAGGGTTTGCGCTTTGTGCCGCCGCGCAGGAGTCTCATGCGTACCAAGGGACGCTCCTTAAAGCGTTATTTCATACCGGGGGCAAGCCCGATGCGTTAAATCTATCAAAGATAGCCGGGTTTTTCGACATTTTTTTCATCATCTTGCGCATATCCTGGTATCGGTTCAGCATACGGTTCACGTCGGCTACAGAGACGCCGCTGCCCTTCGCGATTCGTCTGCGCCTCGAGGGGCCAAGCACATTGATATTGCTCCGCTCAAAGCGCGTCATGGAGCTGATGATGGCCTCGACGCGGATGATATCCTTATCGTTGATATCTTTTTGGTGATCCGGCGTGACCCCGGGAAGCATACCGGCGATTTTGGAGATCGGTCCCATTTTGCGCAGCTTGCGGATCTGATCGAGAAAGTCGTCGAGGGTGAATTCGTTATTCAGGAATTTCTCTTCGAGCCGCTCCGCCTCTTCCTGATCGATCACCTCCTGCGCTTTCTCGATCAGGGTTAAGACGTCGCCCTTGCCGAGGATGCGCGAGGCGATGCGGTCGGGGTAGAAAATTTCAATATCCTCAGGTTTTTCGCCCGTCCCGATATACACAATGGGGCATCCGGTGACGGCCTTCGCCGAGAGCGCTGCGCCGCCCCGGGCGTCGCTGTCAAATTTGGTGAGGACGAGGCCGCTCAAATTGAGTTCTTTATGAAAGGCGGAAACCGTATTGACTATGGATTGGCCGGCGGTTGCGTCCGCCACAAAAAATGTTTCGTCAAATTTCACGATTTTGCTTATCTGCGCAATTTCCTTCATCATGGCCTCGTCAAGCTCGAGCCGCCCGGCCGTATCAACGATGAAGCCGTTGTAACCGTTCTGGTCGGCAAAGGTCTTTGCTTTTTTGACGATGTCGACAGGATTTTTAAGCTTCATGGCCTGATCGAAAAAACCGATCCCGGTCTGCTCCGCGAGGATCCGGAGCTGCTCCATCGCCGCAGGGCGGTAGGTGTCCGCAGAGACAAGCAAAAAACGGGAGTTCTTTTTATTCAGGAGCGCGATTTTCGCGGCGGTGGTTGTTTTCCCCGAACCCTGCAGACCGCAGAGCAGGAGAGAGCACCTTCCCTTGCGCAGCGAAAATTGCGCTCCGGCACCGCCCATCATCGCGACCAATTGATCGTAGACGATTTTGATGAATTGCTGCGTGGGGCTGACGGCGCGCAGGACGGTTTCGCCCTGCGCCTTTTCGCTGACTGCGGCGACAAAATCATCCACAACCGTAAGCGCGACGTCCGCTTCCAGAAGCGCAAGACGCACCTCGCGCATCCCTTCTCGGATGTTCTCGCTCGAGAGGCGTTTATTGCCGAAACCGCCCAGAATTGAGCCAAGGCGCGCGGTTAATTGCTCAAGCATAGCTTTTCCCCGTTACCGATAATCTATGAATGTGCGCCGCAGATATGCAAGCCGCGCGCGAGCAGTATCCATTTCCTGCCGGAGCCGCTTCAGATCCTCCAGATTCGCCGTCGTTGCCGGCAGCGACAGCGTGAGCTTCTTTTCCGCGAGGGAGAGGAATTCCTGATAATACTTATAAGCGAGTTCCGCGTCGATGACCTCGCGATCATAAAAGGAAGCGGCGGAGAAGAGCGCCGGAAGATAGCCCTCGTTCTGGAGCTGCGTATCGGCGTAGAGCGCAAAGATGCGCGTGAACTCATCATCGGCGAGCTTTGTGTTGCCTCGGCGGCCATAGGCTGCCGCCAAACCTGTACGCGCGCGGATGTCTATATCGGGGTGCTGCGGCGCGAAGGCGCGCATATAGGAGGCCATGGCTTCGTCGGTTTGCCCGAGAGCGTCCGAGACCGTGCCGATCCAAAGCTGCGCAAGAAGGCGGATGCGCTCGTCGCTGCTTTCCGCTGCCGGAGCAAGGCTCTGCAATGCCTCGGCGGATCGCTTCAGGGCATAGAGCGCCTGCCCTTCGTAGAGCGCAAGCTGGGCGAGTTCCTGACTTGCGGGGTAGCGTACGCGAAAGAGCTGAAAGGCCTGTACCGCCGCGGCATATTCGGCGTTCTGAAAGAGCTTGATCGCGAAAGCCAGATCCTGCTGTTCCGCTCCTTCCTTTGCGCCGCCCTTTGCCTTTTTATCGTCCTGGGCAGGCTGGCTCGATACTCCCTGTTCGCCTGGTTTAGGCTCGATTTTGAAGAAAAAATATTTGCGGTCGATCACGCGGTTTGTCATGATGCGCACAGCCTCGAGCCGGCCATTCCCGGCGCGCAGCATGGAGAGGACAAGCTCGACCCGGTCGGGGAACTGCTTTCTGTCCGTAACGCTGATGAGATCCGGCGTAATGACCCTGTGTTCCCAGAGTCCCTGGGCGGGTTCAAGCGGAAGCGTGACCAGATCGCCCATCGCTGCCTGGATTTCCTTGCCCTCCATCTCTTCGGCGGTCAGGTATGCGCCAAGACAGAAAATAAGCGCGCCCATTGCGCAGATTCGCTTCATTCTTCCCCTCCCCCGGTATGCCGCTATAATCGGCAAGTTCAGCGTTTTTCGCGAATCCTGATCGGCTCGTCAAACCCGGCGTCATCCAGCGCGTATTGTACGCGATCATAATGCAGACGGTTCGTCCCGGGACCGCGCGTAAAAAATATGATCGGCTGCGGCATATCCAGGCGATCCTCGGGAAGCTGCGGATCGCTGTAATCGAGAATGATACCTTTGCCGGACACAGGAGTTTGCGAGCTGGGCAGCTCCTTGCGGTTTCCTGAGCCGGCGTCGCTCTTCCCGATGAGCACAATGATGAAGGTAACGACAAAGATGGCAAGCGACATCACGATGAGGGGGACTTTATTTTTTTTGATTTCAGCTATGGGATCGAAATCGTTCATACGCTGTAAGAGTACACCGTTCCTTTACGTCCGGCAATCGGAATTATTCCAACTCGTATTTTTTCCTGTTGCGTTCCAGTTCATTGATATCAATCGAGAGCGCCGTGGACACGCCGTCCTCCTCCATGGATATCCCATAGAGCGCGTCGGCAGCTTTAAGAGTGGCGATATTATGCGAAATGATAAGGAATTGCGTGGTATCGCGGAATTCGAGCAATAATTTTTTGAAGCGCTCGATATTGGGTTTATCCAGGGCGGCGTCAATCTCATCCAGGAGGCAAAAGGGGCTGGGGTGTACCATGAAGATCGCGAAGAGCAGGGCAATCGCGGTCAGGGAGGATTCGCCGCCGGAGAGCAGAGCCTCGGTCTGCATTGCCTTTTTGGGGGGCTGCACAAAGATCTCCACGCCGGACTCCAGCATATTCTCGGGGTTTGTGAGCCGGATCTCCGCCCTGCCCCCGTCAAAGAGGCGCCTGAATATCTTGTGGAAATTGATTCTGACCTTGTTGAAGGTTTCCTGGAAGAGTTCCTCGGAATTTTTGTTTATATCCTTGATAATCGCTTCGAGGTTCTTTGCGGATTTTTCGATGTCCTCCACCTGCTCGCGCAGGAGGGTAAAGCGCTCCTCCAGTTCGCGGCATTCGTCTATGGCTATCGGGTTTACCTGCCCAATATCGCGGAGTTCATCCTTGATCGTTTTCAGATCGGCCCTGAGCAAGGCCGCGTCGAAGGTGCGGTTGTGGATCGCCTTTTCGCGCTCCGCGAGGTCAATGCTGTAATTCTCGTAAAAAATTTCGTGTATGGTGCGCAGTTCCACCTCGATCACCGTGACCGCTTTGGAGGCGTCGTCGATCCGCGAATGCAGTTCCTCGAGCTGCTCCTTCAGTTCGCGCGCCTTCTTTTCCTTGCCGGATGAGGTATTCGTGATCGCGGAAAGATTTTTGGAGATGCGATGGAGTTCTTCCCGGTGTTTTTCCTGCTGCGAGAGAAAGTCCGTCTGCTCCTTTCCCTGCGCGCGGTATTCCTTTTCGATCTCCGCTATTGTCTCGTTTGCCTTCGCGATATTTGTGGTCATGGTATGGCACTGCTTTTCGATATCCGCGCGGAAATTCCGCTGCACCATAATATTCTCATCCAGAGCCTTGCTCTTTTCGCGCATCTGCACAAGCGCAAGCTGGGTGCCGTGCATCATCTCGCGAATGGTTTCTGTTTTGCCGCTCTGGTTCTTAATGTCTGTTTCCAGAAAAAGGATGCGCTCCTCATGCGCCTTCTCTTCGCGCTGCATATCGCTGATGGCGGTATCGATGGCCTCTTTCTGGGCGTGAATGCCCTCGCGCGCGAAAATTATCTCGTCAAATCCGGATATTAAATTATCCAGTTGGGCGAACTGTTTCCGGAGTTCCTCGAGCGCGGCGAGGCGCAGTTCCATGCTTTCCCTGAAGGCGAGCAGCGTGGAGCGGATGGTTTCTTTATCGCTGTGGCGCGTAAAATCGAGATTGGCGAGATCGGTTAACACATCCTTCCGCCCCTTCAGAAACACGGAGAGTTCATCAAGGGAGCGCGCGATGGTACCCTTCAGATCCTGCTTCAGTTCCGTCGATCCCTTTAATTCGGCCTTGCGCTTGTCGATGGCGTCAACCATGCGGTTGATCACCTCTTCATGGCGCGCGCGCGCCGCGAGCAATGCCTGATCGAGATCCTGTATTTTTTTCCGGTAATTCGTTATCGCGTCTTTATCGCTTTCAAGGATCTTCAGGATGGATTTTATGTCCTCGGCGTATTGCTCGAGGTTATCCTGCCGCTCCAGGACTATACCGTCGAGGTTCGATTTTTCCGTTACCAGATCCGCGATGGCGGTATCCATGCGCGCGAGGCGTTCGTTGCTTTGCCGCAGGGAGAGTTCCCATTCGCGGATACCGTGTTCAAGCGACATCCGGCGTTCGTCCAGGGTGGCGATTCGCTGCCGCGCGGTACCGAGCTTGTTTTCGAATTGCAGAATTTCGGATTGGATGTGATCCTGCCGCTGTAGGAGATCCTTGCTTTCCGCGAGCGAGGTGTCGATTTCCGCCTCGATGCCCTTAAGGGCGTTCAGAATGGCCTGTTTCTTTTCGAGTAACTTTAAGAGTATGCCGTTTTTTGCCGTATGCTCTTTTTTAAGCTCCATGATGCGGATAAGCTGGAGATCAACCTCGATGTTTATCCGGCGATCCTGCACCTCGCTGAACCGCTTTGCGCGTTCGGCCTGCTTTTTTTTACCGGCGTATTGACGTTCCACCTCGATCAGGGTTGGCCTGATCTGTTTTAAGTTGGTTTCGGCGCGCTCAAGTTCGCGCTTGGTCTCGCGGCGCCTGTTGCGGTACTTGAGTACCCCGGCGGCTTCCTCAAATATCTCGCGGCGTTCCTCGGGCTTTTGCCGCAGGATGCGGTCGATCT
The DNA here is from genome assembly GCA_031283155.1 of Spirochaetota bacterium. Lineage (GTDB taxonomy): Bacteria > Spirochaetota > JAGLSM01 > JAGLSM01 > JAKPMW01 > JAKPMW01. Next base: position 17,282 of record JAITCI010000009.1, read on the forward strand.
CGCCCTGGCGCATCGAGGAATACGCGCCGCGCCCCGACCCTGTGCCGAGAAAGAGATTCGTGATGTCCTTCAGAATGCACTTGCTTTTATTGAGATATAATTCGCTTGTTCCGTCGCGATGGATGCGGCGGGTGATATTGACCTCGGAAAATTCAACGGGCAGCATCCCCTCATGGTTTTCAATCGTGAGCGAGACTTCCGCGAGCGAGAGCGGCTTCAGGTTCGGGGAACCATGAAAGATCAACTGTTCGGAGGAGCGCACACGCAAATCAGAAAGGCGGGTTTCGCCTGTGACCCAGTTGAGGGCGTCGATCAGGTTGGACTTCCCTACCCCATTCGGACCAACGATGGCGGTAATGCCATCCTGAAAATCTATTTCAACCTTGTGTCCGAAGGTTTTGAATCCGCTGATCTTCATGCTTTTCAGAAACAAAAGAGCATCCCAAAAGAAAGAGTTTATATAGCAAGTCTCAAAGATACGTCTCCGGCCTGCCAAACGACAATGGAATATATGGCCGGACTTCCCTGAGTAGGGTGTATCCCTAAAGTGTTTTTTTCGTCATTGCTGTAGCCGCTCTTCTGAAGTCATTGCGAGCGCAGCGAAGCAATCCAGGAGGCACAGTGGATTGCTTCACCCCTTCGGGGTTCGCACCCACAGGGCATAAACAATGACAAAAATATTGCCAAGTGATACATTAGGGACACGCTCTAGTATATTTTCAGGTACATACAAGGTTTCCATTAAAGAAAGATTGGATCATTATGGATTTTACCCAGCTCATCACCCTCATGAAGCGTTTGCGCGCGCCGGACGGCTGTCCCTGGGATCGCGAGCAAACCGTTGCGAGCCTTACCCCGTATCTCCTTGAGGAGTGCCATGAACTCCTCGAGGCGCTCGCAAGCGGTGAGAAGGCGCATGTTTGCGAGGAGATGGGCGATCTCCTGTTTCAGATTGTTTTTTTGGCGGAACTCTTTTCGGAGGAAGGCTCGTTCACCATAAGCGATGTTATTGAGCAGCTCCACGCAAAAATGGTGCGTCGGCATCCGCACGTATTCGGCGATGTGGTGGCGAAGGATTCGGCGGCGGTGCTCAGTAACTGGGAGAAAATTAAGGCCGGCGAAAAGCAAAAGCACTCTGTCCTGGATGGGGTGCCGCGCGCCCTGCCCGCGCTCTCTCGTTCTCTCGCGCTCCAGCGGAAAGCGGCGCGCGTTGGGTTTGATTGGGACAAGGAGAGCGATGTACTCGACAAGGTACACGAAGAGCTGCATGAACTCGAGGAAGCGCGCGATTACGCGGAGACGCAGGACGAATTCGGCGATCTCCTCTTCGCGCTCGTGAACTACGCGCGCAGAAAAGAGATCGACCCGGAATTCGCGCTTACCGGCACCATTCAAAAGTTTATCTCGCGCTTTGGGTATATCGAGCGGAGCCTCGCGGCCTGCGGCAAAAAGCCGGAGGATCAGAGCCTCGATGAGCTGGATGCGCTCTGGTGCGAGGCGAAGCGCGCAGAGTGGACGAAGCTATGACGATGCGCGCGCAAAAATAAGCGCTCCCCGGACGAAGGTGCCGGGGAGCGTCCGCCCGCTCATGCAAAAAAAACACGACGCGCTTCCTCTATGGCACTGCGCAATGCCTGGCCATTTCCAGGTAGCATAGATAATCGCCATGAGCGGTTTCTATCGTTTTATAATCCCTCCAGGCATAGCCTGCTTTGCGATAAAAATCGACAGCGCCGAGCGACGCGGCAAGCACAAGCTCGTTATGGAGGGACGTATCCAGGAGTTTTTCTGTTTCGCGCAGGAGCATTTTCCCATACCCCTTCCCCTGATACTCCGGCAGGACAAAAAGGCGCTTAACCTCATTGCCGGATAAGCTGCATGTCCCTAAGGGCGTATTCTCCGCAAGAAGGACCAATGTTTTTTCTTTGGGTAACAGGCTCTGCATATTTTCCCGCGAATGCCAGGCAAGGCAAAAATCAACGGCGCTCCTCGGGTAGTATTTTGGATAAATCGTTTCTATGGTTGTATGCACTACCTCAAAAATGGCGTCAAAATATGCCCAGGAAAATTCCTGAATTTCCATGTCCTGCCCTTCCTATCTGTTTTTCTCCGACCGCGCGAACAGGAATGTGCCGATGATCAGGCATACCACCGTCAGCGCCGCGATTGCCGCGAAATTTATCGCGGGGTTGAACAGCACCACACTCTCGTATTCCGCTTCTCCCGCATAGACGACGGCGCGGGTGAGATCGAGGCAGTAGGTCATGGGCATGATGCGGCAGAGTACCAGAAGAACGCCGCTGGAATTGCCAATCGGGATGATCGCGCCGGATAAGAACATCTGCGGCATCATTATCAGCATGATGGCAAAGTTCGCGACTTTTCGGCTTTTGACGACTCCAATAACAATCATCGCAAACGCGCCGCTGGCGAGGCACATCAGCGGAGAGAGCGCGAGAATGAGGAGGAGTTTGCCGGCAGGCAGGGTAATGCCCATCGCAAACCCGACCAGGAGCGCCGCAGCCATGCTCACGATTGCGGCGAAACCCGAACCGAGTATCTTGCCGATGACCAGCGAATACCGCGAGACCGGCGCGACCAGCATTTCCTGATTAAAGTCGATCTCATGATCGTCCACAATCGAGGCCATGCCCATTGCCGTGACCTGAAACAGCATAAAGACCAGCATACCGACAAGCATAAACTCTCCGAACTCAAACACGAGCCCGTCCGCCATATTTTGCATCAGGCTGCCGCCCATCATAACCATCATGATAACCGGCATGGCAAAACTCATGATGATGATCTCGGGCGACTTGAAGAAAAGCGTAATCTCCCGCGCCGCGACGGCCGCCACTGTGTTTATCTCGCGGAAGAGGCGGGATTTTTTCTGTACCAATATAAGTTCGCTCATACCATTCCCCTTTCGGTTTTGTTCAGGAACTCAACGTAGGCGTCCTCGAGCGACGGCTCATGAATCCTGAGTACCGAGAGCCTTGTTCGGATGCGCGCGACTATATCCTGCGCCGATTCCCGGTAGGGTACAATAACGCGGCCATTCACGGTAAAGGGCAGTCCAAGCGCGGTCAGTTCGGAGAGGAGCGCCGGTCTGTCCTCCGCGTCCAGAATCAGTTCATGCCGCAACAAGCTGCGTTTTAATTCCACCGGCGAAGAACAGACCGCTATCCTGCCCCGGTGTATCAGGCACACCGTATCGACGTTTTCCGCTTCGTCAATATAATGGGTGGTCAGAAAAATGGTGGTTCCATAGCGGCTGCGGGTCTCGTTGATGTACTCCCATAATGAACGGCGGCTTGCGGCGTCCAGCCCCTGCGTGGGTTCGTCGAGGAAGAGTACGTCGGGGGTGTGGATCAGGCTGCGGATGATTTCCAGCTTGCGCTTCATGCCGCCCGAGAGTTTCTTAATCGGCTTAAAGAGCGCGTCTTCGATGCCCACGATCTCCGCAAGCTCCGTCACCCTCCTGCGGTAAGCGAGGGGCATGAGCCTGAAAGCCGGGCTATAGCTGCACATTCCGTACAGGCAGGCGTGGAAGCGGATATTCTCCTCGGCGGTCAGATTCGGGTCAAGGCTGGGAGTTTGAAAGATGATGCCTATTTTTTCCCGCACCCGCCGCGCTTCTTTTGTAACGTCGAAGCCCGCGATACGCACCTCCCCAGAGGTTTTGGAGAGGGTGGTCGTCAGAATGGAGATGGTTGTGGTTTTTCCCGCGCCGTTTTGCCCCAGGAACGCGAAAAATTCGCCCTTCTCTACCGAAAAACTCACGCCGTCGACTGCGGGGGCTTTCGCGCCCTTATATTGCTTGACCAAATTATTGACTTCTATCATGCTCATGCCGCGCCGCCTTTCAGTGGTTTTCGTTTCTGCCGCGATAATCGCGGTGTCTGAAAAAACAGTGATGATGATCGCGCCGACGGCGCGGATCCCATCCGCGAAACGGCGGATGTCCCTCAAACGAGCCGTGCATCATATCGCTGAAACGCGCCCTGAAGGCCTCCATTTTCTCCAGCATATCGTCCTCGCCCACACTCGCGCGCAAGACTTGAGTAATTCTGTCGAGATACTCCCCGAAAATTCCCTGCTCCTCGTCCGAGAGGCACGAAAAAATATCCCTGAAATCGCGCGGCGCTATTTGCTGCTCGTTTTTACCCTTTTCGGTGATCCGCACAAGCATCACGCGCTTATCCTCCGGCGATGGCTCGCGAAAAACGAAGCCGTTTTTCTCCAGCTTGGAGAGGATCTCGTTTAGCGACGAGACACGCACGCCGAGCAGATAGGAAAGATCCCTTGTGCTGATGCCGTCTTTGAGCTTCAGCACAGCGAGAATCCGCCCCTGCCCATGGGTGGCGTCGGCCATCGGGCCGTTCTCAACCCAAAGGCGTATCTGTTGCCGGTGCAGCATCCATTGCAGCTGCGTCAGTTTGTCATAGAGTTCATGTGCCATAAAAATCTCTCTTTCTCAGGTCGATAGTAACGGTACCGTTTAGAAAGTATATACGGTACCGTCTGATTATACAAGAGATTTTTTGCAAGTACCTGTAAAAAAATACGCGCCCATACGGGGCGCGCAAAAGCGTTTGAAACGCAGAGATTTATGGGAAAAACGCGGCTATGCGGGCTTAATAATTCGTTGCGCGGATCTGGAAGTAGGCCTTCGGGTGCCTGCACACGGGGCATACCTCGGGCGCTTTTTTGCCCACCGCGATATGCCCGCAGTTCGCGCAATGCCAGATCTGATCGCCGTCGCGGGAGAATACCAGCCCGGACTCAATATTCGAGAGGAGCTTGCGGTAGCGTTCCTCGTGCTCTTTCTCGATCTTGCCGACCATCTCGAACAGAACCGCGATCTGATTCAGCCCCTCTTCGCGCGCGGTTTTCGCAAAACCAGCGTACATATCCGTCCACTCAAAATTTTCGCCGTCCGCCGCAGCCTTCAGGTTTTCGGTGGTCGCGGGAATTTCATCGCCGTGTAAGAGCTTAAACCAGATTTTCGCGTGTTCCTTTTCGTTCAGCGCGGTCTCGCGGAACAGGGCGGCGATTTGCTGATGGCCGTCTTTTTCCGCTTTGGATGCGAAATAAAGATACTTCGTATGTGCCTGCGATTCTCCCGCAAACGCCGTTTTCAGATTTTGTTCGGTTTTGGAACCTTTCAGTTCAGCCATGATTCTCTCCTTTGCTGTGCGTATACAAGAGCTTAACAGATGCGGGCGCTTTTTGCAAGGCCATTTGCGAGATGCGGGCGCAAGCGACATCCTAGCCCCTCGCTTACTTGCGACATCCATTCCGAAGCACGTACTCCTACTTCGGAAGCAGCTCGGGACAGCCGCTTTGCGCGCAAGCGACATCCTGTTCTAGTCATTTTCGAATAATTCGGGGGCGTCTGATTTGCAGTACGCAAAATTCATAACTTGCTCGATTTTTGCGCCTATCGAGGAAAGATCCCCTTCCGTCAGCCGGTATCTGAGGGCAGCGGTGAATTGATAGGTTTCATAAATCGCCTCAATGATGGAACGCCCTTCGAGTCTGCGCGCCTTGCCGCCGGTTTGCACAAAGTGCAGTATCTCATCGGGGTTTTGCAAAAGATGCTTTGCCTCTCTCGCGTCGTCGATGAGCATTTTCAGGCCCGATACAAGGCCGCCCAGAACCTGCCCGAACTGACTGCGTATCATATTATCGAGGCGGCTGCGTTCCAGTTCCAGTTTGTGCAGAGTCTGTGATTTTTGCAATGGGGTGACTGAGGATGAGCGCTCGACTGCGCTGCGCTCGGTGATAATACGGTTGAATTCCTTTATATTGCTGCGCGTCGTATCAAGCGCGAAATAGGAATCACTCAGGAGTTTGCGTACGTCATGGCGCTCTCCGCCCTGATAGTCGAGGGCCGCCTTAATCTTATTGCCCGCGAGTACGGAAGAATATTCGCGATCAAGAATCTCAAACAGGATCTCCGTTGTATACATTTTGCTGTCTTCGCCAATCAAGCTATATGGCGCTTCCGTTCCGGCAAATAATTTTTCCTCATTAAAATTGATACTCCTCATGATCGCAAAACCGACCTGTATATGGGCGGGAAGATCGCTGACGTATATTGTATTGGAATCCTCAATTTCGTTTTTATTTTCCCCGGTGACGTCTTCCGCTGCTTCGCCGCTCTGCGTCTGACTGGAACTTACAGCCGTTTCCGTAGTGGATCCAAATACCATTCTTTCGGTTAAATATCCCACGCGGTCTTCATCGGTGATGCCGAGGAGATCATCGAGTTCAGGGTCGCCGTACTCAAAATTTCTTTTCCAGATGTTGAGTATCGCAAGATGCAGCTTATCGAGGAGATCATCAAAGATAAAATTTATGCTCCGCTTCGCGTTCTGGAGGTCGCGCGCAAGCAAAGATTTCTCCCTGTTCTCCATCAGGTGCTGAATTTCGAGCGCGCGTGTGAGAGCGGCAAGCGCACTCTGGCTGTAGGCATGCATGATGTAGATGCGCTTATAAAATTCGCAGAGAGGTTTTTTAATGGTTTTAAGCGGAACTTCGGGCGGCTTTTTGGGGTCGTACAGGTCGATCTGGCGGAACAGGGGTTCATCGTATATCTTGTCCAGGCGCAGCAAATACTCAAAGTGGTAGTCACCGAGCTTATCCAATTCGGGCTGTACCTGGGCGCGTAATACCGACGTGGCATGCGCAAGAGGCAAAACCAAAAGCCCCAGCTTTACCAGTCTGGGCTGCGCCTTGTTGTGCAAAAAGCCGAAAAACCCCGGAGAGAGACAGTCGCCGCTTTTCATAACGCCGCCGGTTCTGGAGCGGAACCATAAGGAGAGGCGTTCAAAAACGTGGCTTGACGAGACAGCCTGTTTGCTCTTTTCGGCGGCGGAAGAATGCGATGGGCGGGCAGACTCTCTTCGCGGGGCTGCGGGCTGCGCCCCATGCGCAGCCGCATCGGGTTTGCGTACCAGAGCGCCCGGCTGCCGGTTGCGTATGGACACCTGCCCGGGAGGGTCTTTCTCTTTAATAATTTCTCCGCCATGCTGCTGGAATTTTTCAAAGAGAGCTTTTTTCTCGAGATCCTGGAGTCCCTGAACACCGATGGAGCGTTTTGTGTCATCAAGGCGTCTGTCCATTGTTCCCTCCCAAAGAATACTTCTTAATTCAAGCATAGCTTTTCTTGTTTGTATTGTCAATCACGAGGTACCGCGCGAACGCTCATTTTTTTACGGGTTCCAGCGGAAGCCCGATCATCGCGAAAAATTCCTCAAGAATGATATGCTGATACCGCAGGCGCTTCTCTTTGCTCAGTTCGCGCTGGATCTCAACGCCCAGGGAAGGAATCCCCAGGGTGTGGCAGTACCAGGTGAAGGTAGTCGGCATCGGGATCTGTGCCGTCAAAAATTTATCCTGCTCGGGGATGCGCATATTCGCCCGCTTCGCAAGACGCTCCGCAAACGGCAGGAGCGACGGGGAATCGATAAAAATACTCTGACCGTAATTCGCGGTCCAGCTCTGGCGGAATTTTCCATAGCCCTCATGCAGATTGAGTACATACTCAATTTTATATTTGCGTAGCCAGGCCTGTACCGAATGCGCGATGATGTCAATCGCCGTGAAATTATCTTCCGTGTGCGAAAATTGTCTGTTGATATCCTCAATGTAGAAGCGGGCTTGCAGCTTTTTTGCGGGTACAACCGGCCAGGGGCAAACTATGAGCAGACCCTGTTTGGGCGTGAAGCTCTTCATAAATTCCTCAAGCGCCAGTCCTGCGGAAGACTCGTCGGCATGCGGTGCGAAGAGGAGTACGTTCTTCCCGGGCTGGCCGCTGTCCGCGATACAATATTCGGCGGCGAAATCCGTTCCGGAAAGGATCGGAAAGCGCTTCCATTCGGCGTACAGGCCGGAGTACGCAAGATACAGCATACAGCAAGCGAGAACCATCGGGAAGCGTTTGCGGAGTGTCATTGAGGCAGGCTGCGCAGAATGTTTTCTGCAGTATAGCGGTATTGCAGGAGAAGCGGCAATGCGGCCTTCTCTTCCGGGGAGCGCCATTCCGAGCGCATCCTTTGATTAATCTCCTGCTGATCCAGGAAGGAATAGCGCCACGCAAAATCCTGGGCGAATTTCGGGAATACCTGATGATTTTTCACAAACCCATTCGCGGCGCGCTGGTACACATCCGCCCAGGAGATGGGCGACGTAAAGGTGACAAGTTCCAGCCCGGGTAAACCGTCCAGATCAAGAAGCATACACCCATTTTCGGGATTCTCGAGATCGCAGGTTTGCTGCGTGAAAAACCGCCAGCCCTCGGAGGTGCGCAGGCGGATATCCAGCATTAAATTTCCGGCAGCGTCAAAGCCGCAGGAGACGATATCCTCAAGTCCATCGCCGTCAACGTCCTGCAAAACGAGATCATGAAAATGGGTAAAGGGAAGCGGGATGCGCGCGAGTTGCGTCTCGCCGGAGTATATCGCGGCTATCGGATTGCCCTCGCGCCAGAATTCCACGCTCTTAGGCGTTTCGGGGTTATTGGCGTCCGGCAGCATTACCGGAAATTTTATTTTCTGGAGAGACACAAAAACCCGAAGACCATCGCGGGTTTGGAGACTCTTCGCGATGCCGCGATTCTGGATCAACCTCCGCACAGGAACAGGGTGTGTCGTGTATCCCAGGTACTCGACGTTCCAGGTTTCATAGCCATATTGGGTATCATCGAGGCCATCCTTTTTCATAACCGCAAAGGGAATGGCCTGGTTTGTGTTATAATGGGGTTCAGCCTCGGCGGCAAAGATGTACCGCGGCGTCCGCTCTTCGAGCGACTCAACGGTGCAATATCTGTATTTCACTCCCGTAAAATCCACCGCGCCCTGCCGTGAACCATAGAGCTGCCTGAAAAAATAGCGCCCTCGGGAACTCTGATACCCCAGGATATCCAGCGCTTTTTGCCAGGCGGACAATGCGCGGGATTTGTCGCCGGTACGGAAATAGGTTTCTCCCGGGTCGCCCATGCGGATGGCTTTTGCGAAAGAGTCCTCATCCATGCTTCTGTATACTTCCAGTGCGCGTTTATAATCGCCGCTTTGTTCGGCAAAACGCGCGAGCGTGATTTTTGCGTCCAGAATGGATTCCTTCTCAACAGGAAAATACGCGTTTACGGCATTCCCCATCCATGCCATTCCTGTGGCGGACGTTCCCCAGCCGAAGCCCAGCATAAGCCCCATGTCATGCAATGCCGGGGCAAAATCGGATTTGAGTTTATATACGCGGGCAAGAGCGCCTCGGGCTTCGCGATAAAAACGCGGTCCCAGCCGCATACAGGAGACGGCGAGATCGTACCAAACCGCATATTCGTCCGGCCTTTTTTCAAGCGTTTTTCTGAAATTGGAGACCGCCTGAACGTGCGTTCCCGCATATTGGCACTGCAAGCCCTTGATATAATGGGTTAAGGCGTAATCCTGGAATCCATTATACAAAGCAAAGCCCTCATCCAGGCGATCCAGGGTGTCATGGTATTGCAGGATTAAGCGATGTACATCAAAGAGTCCGAGCGCGCCAGATTCGGTCTTCATTTTTTCGCTGAAATACGCAATACCCTCTTCGTGTTTTCCGGCTTCGCGAAAGCTGACAGCCTGCTTGTATTGGGACGAAGAGCAGGCCGCCTGAAAAACCAGAATACACAGGGCGGATATATTAAAGATAAATATGCGCTTCAATGCGTACCTCCGCTTACTTCCCATTCCGATATACCCCTCTATACGGCAAGATACTCTTCCGCCCATTGCCATATATTGCCCGCGCCCATAAATAAGACAAGATCGTTTGGTTGGGCGAGCGATCCCAGCGCCGCAAAACAAGAGTGCGCATCCTCCACCATGGTTACTGCGTACTGCCTCTTTCGGAGAGAATCCGCGATGAGCTGGCTGGAGACTCCGGGGATCGGTTTTTCGCGCGCGGGATATACCGGCGCGAGAAGCACCTCGTCGGCAAGCGCGAGGGCTCCTGCAAAATCGGGATAGAGCGCCAGGGTGCGCGAATAGAGATGGGGCTGAAACACCGCAATAACGCGCTGGCCGGGCCTTTGCTTCGCCGCGAGTATTGTCGCTGCAATCTCAGAGGGGTGATGCGCGTAATCATCGACAACGGTAATACCGCATTTTGTCCCTTTGATCTGAAAGCGCCTGTCCGCGTTGACAAATTTGGCAAGCGCCCGCGCTATATCCTGAAAAGCGACACCATGTTCGAGAGCAAGCGCGGCCGCGCCCAGAGCGTTACTGATATTATGCTTCCCGGGCAATGGCAGCGCAACGCTCCCGCATTTTTGATTTTTCATATACACATCAAAGGTACTCGACCAATCCTGGAACTGAATGTTTTTGGCCATATAGGCGCTCTCGCTGTCAATACCATAGGTGACAAGGCGCTTTGTCGCGTGATCAAAAAGCATACGAACATTTTCATCATCGTTATTGACTATCGCCATGCCGTAAAACGGAACGCAGTTGACAAAATTCAAAAAGGCATTGCGCAGGCCGTCCATCGTCTCATAGTATTCGAGGTGATCGGAATCGATATTGGTGAGAATCAGCGAGGTCGGCGAAAAAAACCGGAACGAGCCGAAGGCTTCGCAGGCCTCAAAAATGATATACTCCCCGCTGCCCAGCCGCGCGTTGCTCTCGATGCTGCTGAGCTTGCCGCCAATGACGCAGGTCGGATCAAGCCCTGCCTGCGCGAAGATCTCCGCAAGCATAGAGCTTGTGGTCGTTTTGCCGTGCGTTCCCGCTACCGCGAGGCTTGTTTTCAGGCGCGTCAGCTCATTCAGCATTTCCGCGCGCGGGATCAGCGGCAGGCGGCGTTCGCGGGCGGCGTCCATCTCGGGGTTGGTCAGCGGCACGGCGGCGGAGTATACGACGACCTCGGCACCCCCGAGATTTTCGGCGCTGTGTCCCAGCGCTATCGGAATCCCCATAGCCCGAAGGCGCTCTGTGACCGCAGACTCCGCGAGGTCGGAACCGCTGACGGGATAGCCAAGATTATGGAATAATTCGGCGATCCCGGACATACCTATCCCGCCTATACCGATAAAATGCAGCCTGCGGATCGTGTTTGTCATGCGTGTATATCTCCTTTATAAATATACCCAATATCTGCTGCCGAAAAACCGCTCTTTACTCAATGACGCCGTCGTCTGCCCGCTTCATGAAAAGCACAAGAATCATTGCCGCAGCGAAAGCGGTAAATGCTCCGAACGCGAAAGGAATGATATCGCCAAAATTTTCCCAGAGGAATCCGGTAATGACGCTCGCCGGGAAGAGCGCAAGTCCAACCACTGTGGATTGCAGTCCGAGCATGGTTCCCTTTAATGCGGCCGGCGCGATCTCGGCTACATAGGCGCGTTCCACGCCGGTAATCATGGCGGTAAAAACGCCATACACAACAAACGCGCACACCATAAACGTCTGCGACGAGGCGAATGCAAACCCAAGATAGCATATTGAAAAAAGAAAATAACCGGGGACAAGCAGCTTTTTTCTGCCTATACTGTCCGAGAGCCTGCCGAAGGGTACAGACAGAACGGATGCGGCGGCGCTGTATACGAAGTACAGGAGAATCGTATCCGTTTTGTCAAAGCCTGTTTTGTACGCCTTGAGCAGCAAAAAGGCATTGGAGGAATTACCAAGCGTAAAAAGAAATACAACACAAAGATATAATTGCAATTGCGTGTTCATTTTACGGAAATTTTGCCAAAAGGCAAAACGCGGCTTTGCTTCTTTTTTTATGCCCTCTTTTTGCTTAATGAAAAAGAACATACTCAGTCCGAGAATTGCGGGAATTATTGAAATCATGAATACGCTCTTATAAGGAAAGCTGTTTTCGGTTCCAACAGCGCTCATTTCGCGAAGAATGCACCAGGTAATAAAAATACCAAGCGCGGAACCCGCCATATCGAGCGCCTTATGCAGCCCAAAGGCATTGCCCATTTTGTTCCTGTCGGCGCTTTCACTCACAAGCACGTCCCTGGGCGCGGTGCGGATACCCTTGCCGAATCTGTCCAGCACACGCGCAAAGAGCACCCACGCCCAGGAACCGGCGATCAATAAAACAAGTTTGCAGGCCAGGCTGACAGCATATCCTGCGAATGCCAGCGCTTTCTTTTTCTGGAATCTGTCCGAGAGATAACCGCTGTATACCTTCAGTAAGCTCGCGAGGCTTTCCGCAATCCCTTCAATTATTCCGATGAGCGCGGGACCTGCGCCAAATTCCAGACTGAGAAAAAGCGGGATGAGCGGATACACCATCTCCGTGCTGATATCCGTAAAAAAGCTGACAAGCCCAAGAAAGAATATATTGACCGTACCTTATACCCCGTTTCCGGCTTCCAGATGCTCGAGCAGTATTTTCAGCCCTATGAGCACGAGGATGACGCCGCCTGCGAGTACCGCTTTTGCCTTATAACGTATCCCGAATATTTGTCCGATTTTCACGCCAAGGATGGAAAGTAAAAATGTGGTTACTCCGATAAAGATAACCGCCGGAAGAATCGTAACGCGCAGGAACGCGAAGGACGTACCCACAGCAAGCGCGTCAATGCTGGTGGCCACCGCGAGCGGCAGCATGATCGAAGGTTTCGCTATAAATTCCTGCGTGATTTTGCCGCAGTCCATATCCGTAGCATCCGGCGCTTCTTCCTTTCTGAAACTTTCGCGTATCATTTTTCCGCCAAGGAATGAGAGCAGAATAAACGCGATCCAATGGTCATAGGCGACGATGGCGTCCGCGAAATATGCCGCGGCAAAATAGCCCAAAAGCGGCATCATTGCCTGGAATGCGCCGAAATAGAGGCCGATGATCAGCGCGTTCTTCAGAAATTGCCGCGAAAGCGCCAACCCTGCGGAGACCGATACCGCAAAGGCATCCATGGAGAGGCCAACCGCAACCAGAAAAAGCTCAATGAAACTCATGTACGTCCTTTCTGTAAACCCAATTTGGGCAAAATATGGCTCCGGAGACCGCTTACTTTTAATGTAAGTTATAAACCACACCGATGACTGCCCTGGAGCGTGTCCCTAAAGTGTTTTTTTGTCATTGCGAGCCGCAGAGCGGCGAAGCAATCCACAGGGATACGCCCTAGTTCAGATTATAATTTTTGAGCTTCCGGTACAGAGTACGCAGCGGGATGTTCAGAATCCGCGACGTCTTGCGCGCGTTATTCTCTGTTTGCCGCAGGGTGCGCTCAATGATGCGCTTCTCGATCTCCGCCATCGTGCCATATTCGTCTGCGGCGCCTTTGCAAATCTCTTCCTGCGTCAGATCATCGGGCAGATCTGCAAAACGAATGATCTCATTCTGCGCAAAGAGAAGGATGCGTTCGATAGTATTCCGCAATTCGCGAATATTCCCCGGCCAGTTGCGGACGGTAAGGAGCGCGAGGACGTCGGGATCAAAGGCGCGGAATTCCGTTTTATTTTCGGCGTTCAAAACGTTCAGGAAATGCTGCGCGAGAAAGGGAATATCCTCGCGCCTTTCGCGCAGCGGCGGAAGCGTGATCTTCACGACGTTCAGGCGGTAATAGAGATCCTCGCGGAACAGCCCCTGATCGATCTGCTGTTTCAGATCCTTGTTTGTCGCCGCAATGATCCGGACGTCCGCCGTTATGGGGGTCACGCCGCCAACGCGGGTAAACTCCCCGGTCTCGAGTACGCGCAGGAGGCGCACCTGGCTCTCCACGGGCATTTCGCCAATTTCATCCAGAAAAAGTGTTCCGCCGTGCGCGGCCTCGAATATGCCCTTTTTCTGCGCGACTGCGCCCGTAAAGCTGCCCTTCTCGTGCCCGAAGAGTTCGCTTTCCAGTATACCTTGCGATATCGCCCCGCAGTTTTTGCGCAAGAAAGGTTTATCCTGCCTGCCGGAGAGACGCGCGATCCCATCCGCGACGATTTCCTTGCCGGTGCCGCTCTCGCCTTCGATCAGCACCGTGACGCGGCGCGGCGCGATTTGCAGAATGGTCTCGCGGATCTTTTGAATTTTTGGGGAAACGCCAATCATGCCGCGAAGCGGTTCCTCGGGCAGCACGAGCTTGCGCAAGCGCGCGTTCTCTTTTTTGATGCCGCTGTTCTCCGCCACCCTGCGCACGATCAGGCGGAGTTCTTCGAGATTCACGGGTTTGGTCAGATAATCGCTCGCGCCCTGCTTCATGGCTTCTATTGCCGTCTCAATGCTGCCGAACCCTGTGATCACCACAAATTCAGCGGCGCATCCGAATTGCTTCGCCTCAGCCAAAACCTCTATCCCGTTTTTCTCGGGCATGACAAGATCGAGAAGCGCTATATCAAAGTGTCCGGAGGCAAGCTGCTCAAGCGCGCGCCTCCCGTCGTTGACCGTGGTACATTCCACGCCCCGGCCTGCGAGCGCCTCCGCCAGCGACTCGGCAATCGCCCGGTCGTCGTCAACAATAAGAATTTTCATGAAACCACAACCCCGCTTAGAAGAACCGTAAATCTTGTTCCTGTATTTGGCTCGGAGACACAATCGATTTTCCAGCCATTCTCCTCGACAATCCGGCGCACCACAGCAAGGCCAAGACCGGTGCCGCCGTGCTTCTTGGAAAAAAACGGAATAAAGAGATTTTGCAGCGTAAACTCATCCATCCCGCAGCCGGTATCCTCCACCGTGATCAGAACATCATGCCGTTTGCCGCTGCAGGTGATCCTCACCTGCCTTTCGGGACTCTCCTGGCTCGCCTCTATCGCGTTCAAGACCAGATTATTCAGCACCAAACGCAGCTCAAGCCGATCAAGGCGCACCCGCACGAGCGGGGGCTCGCATACCCCCGTAAGGCTTAAGGAGCGCTCGCGGGCCGCGTCGCGCATACAGCCCAGTACCTCATCAAGCAGCGCGGAGAGCGCAAACTCCTCCGGCTTGCGTACGCGCGCGCGCGAAAACCCAATGAACTCGGTCAGGATGCGCGCCGCGTGATCCTTTGCGCTCTCCAGGAGGGATATTTTCTTTTCTATCTTTTCGTAATCGGCTTCCCGCAGGCTCTCGCGCATAAGCTGCAGGTTTATGGCCATCAGGTTCAGCGGATTGCGGATCTCGTGCGCCAGTCCGCTCGACATTTCGCCGACATAGGCCATCCTTCTGTAGGATTCTACATGCGCTTCGGAGCGTTTGTATTTGAGGAAGAGGCGCATAAAAAAATAGAAAAACAAAATGAGCAAAACGATAAAGGAAAGCGAAACGGCATACACAAGCTGGGATACCTGCGCGCGGTTCAGTTCCACGCGGTCGGTGATATATTTTTTTGAGAACCCAACAACCACTTCGCCTATCTTGTTGTCGCCCTGCACAATCGGCGATGAGATTTTATAATAGGCGACGTTGTTATGCGTGATCTGCGAGATTCTCGAGGGTTCGTTTCCGGCGGACTCTTCCGGATTTTCCTCTTTGCGTTCCAGCAATTCCGTAAGCGGCGGGGAATCCTCCGCCCCCTCCACCAGGGTGGAAACGCCCGTCCTGTCGCGGATGACTATCTGCACATAGTTGCGTTCCTCGGGGAAGTTCAGTTCCACCATGCGCCGCACCATGGTCTCGCGCGGGGTGGAGAGGCTCTGATTCTGCATACTCTGGCTGATAACCTGGGCAAGCTCGCGGCTGCGGCTGATATATTTGTGCTGCAGGAATTCCGGAAGATATGTATTTATCAGAAAAAAGGCGCATAAAACGAGCGCCAGAAAGACGCCGCTGAAAAGGATGATACTGCGGATGACGCTGCGGCGAAAACCACTTTCCATATTCGATCCACATCCATTCCCCTACTGTATATATTCTGAAACTTTTGCCCGCAGGAATCAAGGAAAAAGAAGGGCTGCCTCCAGAATATGGAGACAGCCCTCTTTTGCTGGTTACGCGCAGTGCTTACTCAATAGATGTGCGTCCCAAGATTTTGGTAATTGGTGCTGTTGGAGGCACCGAGGATCTCCCAGTGGTCATTCGGGGCAGAATTCGGGATATACGGGGTAGCGGAAGCAGCCCAGCCACTTTTCAGACCTAGCCATTCTGCGGAAGGTCCCTTTCCGGGCTTGCGTCTTGCCGTTTTCCTCTGGTAATTGCCATACCCATTATCGCCGAATTTATCGACAACTTCATCATCATAAAATAGCCATATCCAGTCGTTCCCATTCATTCCTTGCATCACATAGCCCCCCGGCGTCTCAGACGGAATAACAGAGCCGGGATACACTGCCAGATCGACGGCGACAGAGAGAGATATATTGTGCAGGGAGTTGCTGATAAGAAATGTTTTTCCGGAATCAATGGATTTGCCTTTGAGAGCGATTATCTTAGGATGATTTTCGACGTCGATCCCCGACGAATCCAGAGGCATAGTCCCGTGGGCACCGGTACCAGTGTTCGTTGTGATGGCGGCGTCGATACCAGTGTCGTTGTATACCTGTATCCGAATGGTGTAGTTGTCCAGAAGGACGGTATTGCCGCTTTTATTATAGAGTTCAATGAACTTGTTGTCGCCGGGGCCTGCATAGACTTCAGAGATGAGGATCGGGTAGCCCTCCGAAGAAGAGCTGCTGTCGGGCGCATCGCTGGATTCGGGCGGTTCGGAACTGGGTACCGCGCTGGATTCAGGCGGCGCGGAACTGGGTACCGCGCTTGAAATCGGCGGTTCGGAACTGGGCGCTGCGCTTGAAATCGGCGGTTCGGAACTGGGTACCGCGCTCGAAATCGGCGGTTCGGAACTGGGTACCGCGCTTGAAATCGGCGGCGCGGAACTGGGTGCCGCGCTGGACGCGGGGGCG
>JAITCI010000014.1 GCA_031283155.1 Spirochaetota bacterium
CCTTTTCATCCGCAACTTGCACCTCCAAAGCCACCCGCTGCCTGTTTACCCTCATGTTGATATCCAAATGACAAAACTTATTTTCAATAAAATCCGGCGGCATCTCGGGATTGGTTATCGCAAATTGCCCTATACTCTCAAAACGTATGTCGAGCAGCTCTGCAATGAGTCTTTTCAGCAGCTCCGGATATTGCGTAAAAAGCATTTTGAAAAGTGTGTCATGCTTGAACGTATAATCAAGTTTGGTCATATATGCGCCCCTGTTTGCGTACTATACAAACAAAGGCGCGGGAAGGACGCGGGGTTCCCTTTTTTTACAATTTTTTTCAAGCGCGGGGTTCTGCGCACAAGCGCGGCCGACAGGAATGTACCCCCGCCAGCCGCATTTTTCTAAAGATCAAATGGAGGTTTTCACTCCGTTTATGCCTATGCCCCCGAAAGGGGGTTACGCCTGTAGGGTGCCAAGGGTACAGGATGTATCCGTCCCCTGTTGTCACGTTTTCAGGGAAAGCGATTCCTTGTGCGAGTCTGCGAAGTAGGCCGTCGCTTTTTTCAATATGTAGGTCTCCATTTTGAGACGGGCATTTTCCACCTTCAACGCCTTGTGCTCTTCTTTCAGCATGGCAAAACGGGTTTTGCCTCCATCCGCTGTGTACTTCTTGCGCCATCTGTACAGAATGTTTCTGGGGATACCTATGTCCTTGGCTGCCTGCTCTACACCGTTGGGGTTGGCATAACTCAATTTAACAGCGTTTTTCTTAAACTCTTCGTCGTATTGCTTTCTGACATCGGATATGTTTGACGCCTCCTGTTTTCAGATGGTCAGGGATTCCGAGGGGCTTTTGCGCAACCCCGAAACCCTGCCGACCGACAGATATTACAAAAACCTCCGTGTTTTTTGCTTCGCGGGGTATAGCCTTACGTTGGCTTCCGGACGCTTGCTTTGCCTTTCTTAAGAGCGCGTACCCGCGCTGCCGGCAGTTCGGCAAGACGAGCCACTTCGTCTACGGTCATGCCTTCGGCGAGAAGATTGCGGATTATTATTTCTTTGCCTGCCGCAATGCCCCGCTCCATACCTTTTTCTATACCTTTTTCTATACCTTTTTCTATGCCCTTCTCCATGCCTTTTTCCATGCTCTGTTGTACAAAGACGGGGAACTCCTCCGGGTATATTTCACTCAGCGCCTCTTCCAATGTCGGGTATCGCCTCGCCATGTTTTTTGCCTCCGCAAATATTTTTCGGTTAGACCTGAATAATATGTTTAAATAAGCTCCAAAATACATCTGGAGCCTATTGTCGGTACTCGCTTCCAGTATAGCCCGCGCGGAATCAACTCTCAATGTATTTGTGAGCGATTTCAGCCACAAGCTCTCGCTTTCCGGCAATCGCTTGGACTCAATAATCTGTATCGGGATATAATGCCCTTCAATCAGATAAATCCCGGGCGCAGATCGCGCAGCCGTGTATTTGCGCTTCTCGGTTAAATATTGCAGCAATGCGCGGGGATGCCGACTGCCCACAAAAGTGAGACTCAAATCGGCGTCGTCAACGCCCGGCGTATTTGCCGCATAGTGGTTTGCATATGCGCATACTTGTAAAAAATCCCGCGCGGAGAAGGAATCATCCGGCGATTTATACTCGATGATATTATGCCCGCGAAAAATACAGGCAATGTTTTTATTGATGATTACATCTTTCCGTTTTTTAACGATCAGCAAATCAATCCTCATCGGCTCCGAAGTGAGCTGATATTCAAAGGTAATCTCAATATCGCTTAAATTTTCAAACAGTTCCAGCCGAATGGCGTCAAAAAACGCCAGATGCCAATGTAATGTATCCTTCTTGCCGGAACCTCTCTTGTTGTCCATTTCACACTCCCCTGTTTGCGTACTATACAAACAAAGGCGCAAAGCGGACGCCGGGTTCCCTTTTTTTACAATTTTTTTCTGAAAATTCCTCCCTAATATACAGGATGATACACGCGCGCGAGACCGCCGGCGGCTGTTTCGCGGTAGGATGCATGCATATCGATACCCGTTTGGCGCATGGTTTCCACCACCTCGTCAAAGGTGATGCGATGCCTGCCGTCGGAGAGCAGCGAATAGTCGGCGCAGTCGAGCGCGCGCGTGGCGGCAAAGGCGTTGCGTTCAATGCAGGGTATCTGCACCAGGCCCGCCACAGGATCACAGGTCAGCCCAAGATGATGCTCGAGCCCCATTTCAGCGGCGTACTCAATCTCCTCAAGCGTTCCGCCCATGATCTGCGCGGCGGCGGCGGCGGCCATCGCGCACGCGGTACCCACCTCGCCCTGGCAGCCCACCTGCGCGCCCGAGATGGAGGCGTTCGCCTTCACAAGATTGCCCACCAGCCCCGCCGTGGCCAGCCCCTTGATGATGTCTTCCTCGGTCGCCTCGGCGTAATCGCACAAAAAGGAAAGCACCGCCGGCAGAATACCGCAGGAGCCGCAGGTCGGCGCGGTGACAATCTCGCCCCCGCCGGCGTTTTCCTCCGAGACCGCGAGCGCGTACGCCGAAAGGATGCCATTGCGCCGGAGCATGGCGTCGCCCCTCTTCGCCTTCAGGTAATACCCCCGCGCCTTGCGCTGGAGCCTGAGCCCGCCCGAAAGCTGCCCCTCGGTCTTTAAGCCGCGGTACATCGCGCGCTGCATAACGTCCCATACCTTGCCGAGATATGCCCACACCTCCGGCTCTTCATGCTCCTTAACATACATCCAGAAGGGTTTGCCGTTTTCCATGCACCAAATCGTGATTTCCTCAAGCGCGCACTCTTCATATATAAGGTGTACGTCGCGCGTTTGCCCGGGAACATAGAGCGCGCCGCCGCCGATGCTGTAAACCACCCAGGCGCTCTCCTCGCAAACGCTGCCGTTCTCGACAAGCTCAAAGCGCATACCGTTGGGATGCTCAGGAAGAACGTCTCTTTCGCGCCAGACAATCTCGGTCGCGGCGGGCAGAAGCGCCTCAATAATCGCGGCGTCGGTCAAATGCCCCTTGCCCGTCGCGGCGAGGCTTCCATAGAGGGTAACGCGGAAGGCCTGCGCCCCGGGATACCGCGCCTTATAGATACCGGCGGCATTTTTCGGCCCCATGGTGTGGCTGGACGACGGCCCCGCGCCGATGCGGTAGATCTCGCGAATCGATTCCATGATTCCCTCCGTGCGGGAGTGTGCGCGTTGAAATTTGATCAGGGTACGGCGTCCGGAGCGCGCGTAGATTTTCAAAGCTGCGCGAACGGGAGCGCAAGTGATTTCAGATCTGCCGCCACACTACACGCCCGCGAAGCGAGGGTTCGGAACGCAAAGGCAGTTCGCCCGCAATAATAAAAAACTTATTCCGCCTCGAGCCTGATCTGGAGCGCCTTGCGGATGACTTTTGAAAGATTATCCTCGGCGCGCACAAGTTCCTCGTCGCTCGGGGTCTCGCCCGCAATGCGCGACACAATCGCGGAAGCCACCATGCCCGCGCGCAGGCCGAACACGCTCACCAGAGTCAAGAGGGTTGCGGATTCCATTTCGTAATTGAGGACGTGCAGCTTTTGCCATTCCTTGAGGGTGTTCTGGAAACGCAGGGGAACGTAACCGGTAAAGGTATCGTAGCGCTCCTGCCCGGGATAAAAGGTATCCGATGACGCGGTGATCCCGACATGATACTCCACGCCCACATCCTTCGCCGCCTCCACAAGAGCCTTCGTGAGTTCAAAATCCGCCACGGCGGGATACTCTATCGGGGCGTAATGCGTGGAAGCGCCGTCGAGGCGCACAGAGCCGGTCGTGATAATAATCGAAGGAAGTTTTATATCGGGCTGAATCACGCCGGTGGTGCCGATGCGGTAGAAGTTTTTAATGCCCAGCGAGGCAAGCTCCTCAAGCGCTATTGAGGTTGATGGACCGCCGATTCCTGTTGAGCATACCAGAACCTTTTTGCCGGAGAGATTCGCGAGCCACGAGGTGTATTCGCGGTTGGCCGCGAGAAATATGGCACCGTTGGGATCGATATATTTCGCAACCTTTTCCACCCGCCCGGGATCGCCGGGCAAAACCGCGTAAACCGCCCCCTGGAGCATACCTTTGGAGAGCCGAATGTGATATTTTACTTCTTCCGCCATTATGTGCCTCCGCAAAATGTATTTTGAAAAACTATCTGGATTGCCGGGGACTTAAAGAAAGCGCTTGGGTTTGCCCCTCTTTAAGCATAACGGTTTTTTCAATCGTATAATTCTGTTCATTCGATTTGCGCTCCAGACGAATCCGGTGTTCCATATCTGCTTTGAGCCAAAAGCGGCGGGTCTCGCCCCGCCTGAGCATCCCATACGAAACATTATTGATCGTAATATTGCCCCACGAAATTTCGGCGTCTTCGGAGAGCGTGATATGCACATACCCCCTGGGCTCAACCCGATCAGAATTTTGCAGCTCGGGCGAAAGCACCACCCATTGTCTGCCGACGCCCCTTTCGATAAACTGAATGCGTTCGCGCATATACATCTTTCCGTCAACCAGGCGCGACGCCAGGATGGAGAAACTGGAACCCACGCGAAGCCGCAGCACAAGCGCCTGCCCCTTGCGCGCCACCCCTCTGTTTTCGCCGTCGATGCTTATATACACCCAGTCGAGTTCGGAGCGATCATGCAGCGTGATATGCACTTCGCGGGTATCGGGATCCGTATCGGGCGCTGCAAAAAGCGCGCCATGCGACAGCGCAATCAGCATGGATACAATCAACAAAGCGCGGATATTGTTCATATATACCCCTTGTAACCCAGACACCGACTCTATTAGAATAGCATATTTCCCCGAAAAGGCATATCCCCTTTTGTAAAAACCGCAGGCGTTCCCTGCGAAAGATCCCGCGCCGGTTCATTAAAAAACCCCGCGCTTTTCCTGGTCTGTAATCAGCGCTTGCGCGCCCCGAAACCAATATGCTATCTTAGGTGTCTATAGATTTAATCTCTCTAAGGATTTTCGCATGAAAATAAAAAAGAGTTTCGTCATTCGCGGCGCGATAGTGCTTGGCTGCATAGCGCTCGCGGCGCTCGTGTACAGCGTGTATACGGAAACGCGGTTTGATATACCAAACGCCTTCGGCGATCTCGCGAGCTTTGCCGACGAGAGCGTACTTGCCTGGGCGGAGGCGCGTTCGCTGACCGAGGCGCGCACGGCATTCCAGAAAGACCCGGTGGGCAA
Organism: Spirochaetota bacterium; assembly: GCA_031283155.1. Taxonomy (GTDB): domain Bacteria; phylum Spirochaetota; class JAGLSM01; order JAGLSM01; family JAKPMW01; genus JAKPMW01. The sequence goes on from JAITCI010000014.1 coordinate 5,205, forward strand.
AACACTCAGCGAGAGCGCGCTCTTCCGCGATTCCGTCCTTGAGCCCATGCAGGATCAGGCGCGGTATTTCACGCGGCGGCTGGTACAGCTTACGGGGCTGGACATCGGCGAGGCCGTGCTTGCCCGCGCCTTTGAACTCCCCGCAGCCATCGGGATCTACGCAATCAACGAAAGCAATACGATGCCGGTATGTATCCTCAAGGTGCGCGCGGGCGACAGCCTCGTCACGGGGCTTGCGGCAAAGCTCGGCGCTGCGCTCTCCGGCGATAACGAACTCACGGAAACAAAATGGAAAGAAAAATCCATCTTCGCTTTGGGCGAAGCGCCGCGAACCATATACTTCGCGCTGGTAAACGACGCTTTACTCGTGTCGCCGGAGATGGATCTGGTGAAGCTCTCCATCCGCAGCGCGAGCCGGAAGGATGCGCGCGCGCTCCCGCCCGAGTGGAAGGATTTTCTCGCGCGGCATCCCTTTGGCGAAGGCGTCCTCGCGCGTTTTTGGATACGGCAGGAATATTGCAGGGAGGCCTTTCCGGGCATACCCCTTATAATTCCCGGTGCCGCGCGCGCGGCGTCGCTTGCCGCATCCGTAACCGTTAATCCGGGCCTCGCGCTGGAGGCAAGCTGGAACCCCGCCGATGCCGCCGCCGTTATAAGTGAAAATATGCTGCGCCAGTTGCCGGCATCGGGGCTGGCGATGCAGGCGGACGCGAATTTCGCGATGGGCGAAACCTGGCTCGGTTCCGGTCTCTTCGCGCGGGCGCTTGCGGAACTCCCGAAAGATATCCGCTCGAACCTGGAAAAATTTCTGAAAACCCTCGCAGGTAATTTCGCCCTTGTATTTGAAGGCGTTCTTGGCGACGGAAGCGCGGTCTGGCCTTCCCTGCGGTTTATCGCAGACGCAGGTAAAGCAAACGAACAGGCATTCGCGAAGCTGGAAACCCTGATCGCGGATATCCCGGGCGCGAAGATAAGTCCGGCAAGCCATCATGGGCTGGAGTATAAAACGCTGCTGCACACGGACAATCCCTATACGCAGGAAGGGAAAACGCCCGCGCCGAAAAGAATCGGCGGGTTTAATCCCTGCTACGCGCGTATCGGCGATCTGATCGTTCTCGCGCTTGATGAAAAATCCATGCAAAGCGCGATAGAGCTTTCGCAGGGCTTGCAGCCGCAGATCCTGGATACCACGTTCTTCACGCAAAGCCTCGACAAGGTGCGCCGTGAAAGCCTTACGCACTATGCCGTTCTGGACGCGAAAAAAATTATCGCGAATATCTATCCGCAGATGGAAGCCTACGGCTTTCGCTCCGGGGACTATTCGCAGCGGGAACTCGCGGGCGCGTTTCGCCCGCTCCTGAACGACGGCCTCGGCTTTAACACACTTTCCGTAATCGCGGCGCGCGAACAGAACCACATCCGCGCGCGCCTGACCCCGCGCTGAAGCCATGCGCCGCCCCGCGTGTATTCTTGCCGCGCTGCTTGCGATCCTGCTTGCGGGCGCAGCTGTGCGCGCCCAGGCACCGCAAACCATATCTCCTGATCGCGCAAATGCGCAGACCACGGATGGCGGGTTTCGCCGCGCTTATCAAAACCCCTATCTTGATCACGCGCTTGGCGGGTATGCGCAGACCTCCTGCAAAGCCGCGATCCCGATAGCGGTTGCGCGGACCCAGCGTATCTTTCCCTGGTTCGACGAGGAGCGCGCCCCGCAGTTCTCCTTTCACGCGAACGCCGCCCTGGATACTCCCGCCTCGCCCTGGGCAGGCGGCTATTATCTGCGCGACCGGCATATAGTTTATGTGCAGCACGTCCCCGTCCTGCTCGATCAGGGGCGGCTCCTTCAAACGATGCAGCATGAATGTGTGCATGCCGCCCTTGCCCTGGCGGGATCGGCGCGCCTCCCGCTCTGGCTTGAGGAGGGATGCGCCCTTTATTTTTCCGGGCAGGAAATTCTGCGCGCGCCCGAGGGATCGCGTACAGCAAGGACGCTCGCCGAACTCGAGGCGAATATCCAAACGCTCTCCGCGCAGAACGATCAGGCCGCCTGGGAGGAGGTGCGCGCGAGCCATGCCCAGGCGCGGCGGATCGTCTCGCTCCTCGCCGGTCGGCTCGGGGCAATGCACTGTGTTAATTTTTTGCGCGTGCTCAAAAACGGAACACCCTTCGCGCAGGCTCTCGCTTCCTACTACGCGCTTGAGGTGCGGGAGTTATATGCCTGGCTTTGATTCTTGCGGAAGATTTTTAAAAATTTTTTGGCACCATATTTCGCATACGGAAAATTTCCAAAAAGGAAACATTCTTAAATGGCGTTCTGCCGCCCCGCATCTAACCTGAGCCTGAGCCTCCGAAAAATACGTCCCGCCGCGCTCTGTCTGCTGATCTGTCTTGCGCTCCTGCCCTCTGCGTCCGGCGCAGCAGAAACAAACGCGGTTATCGCGGCGTTCCGAGCCATGCAGATGATAGCTCCGCGCGGCCTTATCGCGATTGTGTATGACGTGCAGAACCAAAAAATCATTGCGTCCGCATCCGATACCGCCGCGCGGGCTGATCTTTTCTCCCCAGGATCGCTCATGAAAGTCCCGAGTCTGCTGTACCTGCTCGCGGCCGGAAAGCTCAGCGCAGAGTATACATATCACTGTACAGGGCGCTATTATCCGCGCGGCGAAAGCACCCTGCGCGATGAACTCATTCACGAAGACGTTCGCGAACCGCTCGCGGGACAATGGTATACCTGCAGCGCGGCAAAGGGGCATGGGACAGTCGGTGCCGCCGAAGCGCTCGCCCACTCCTGCAATCACTATTTTATGTCGCTCCATGCGCTCTTGGAATCCGCCGCCGATCTCCGCAGCTTTGCGGAATTTTGCAAAAGTTATGGACTTGCGCAGATCTCGCGGCGGCTTCTCGAAATCGCGAATGTCGGCGCGCTCTCCACACGCGACCGGCTGCATCTTTCGCTTGGCCTCCCCTTGCGCGCGAGCGTATACGAGATGACGCTCTTTTTCGCCCATCTCCTCAGGGACGATATCGCATATCCGGTTGGCGCGGCGGAGGCGCGGCGGATCGTCCTTGATGGAATGCGCCTCGCGGGCAGCATTGGGACGGCGCGTGCGCTCGGATTTCAGGGGAAAAGAACTCTGCTCGCGAAAACAGGCAGCGGGCTTCTTCTAAATTCAATCTTCAAAACCAATGGCTGGTGCGTCACCGCATGGCCGGCACACAGACCGCGCATCCTGCTGGTGAGCTTTGTGCGCGAGGGTTACGGTGCCGGGGTACCGCTCGTGTGCAGCAGATATTTCTGGAAAATTTTATTTTCGATATCCGCTTGCGGAGTCCCCCATTCCAGCGACTGAAAAAAACCGTAATTGGATGGCCGCAGCCGGCGGCGCTGATCGCGGAAAGCCTGTTTTTTCATAACCTGCCCGAGAAGGATCTCCCGCATTTCTTCGTTCATTTGATCACTCCTTCGCTTGCAGTGGTTTTCAATATAATTATCGGGTTTTTGGGCAAAGGCTTGATTATGGTGTATATCTTTGAGTATCTATGCCATCTTGAAAGGGGCTTTTCGGTATGAAAAAAATTCTGGGAGCTTTAATTCTCTGCGTTCTCGCTTTACCCCTGGCTGCTTTTAATATCCCTCAGGGGCAGCAAAACAGTTATTACGAACCTTTGCTTGACCTTTTTTCAACCGGCGTAAATTCCGGTCTTGCGGCAGCCACCATTCCGGCCAAAATCTTCAGCGCCGGTTTCCAGGCAAATATTGCGATAAACACGGGGGGAGAAATACTGAGTCAGGCCGGCAATACGGACAATTACTTCTTCCCGCTCCTTTATGTCAATTTGCACATCAGTGATTTTTTAATCTTTGGGCGCGGGTTTGCGATGAAGCAGCACGAGGTGTCTACCTGGTATGCCGGCGGCGGTCTGGGGTATATAGTTTCCGATTATAAGCTCTTTTTCCCGCAGATCCGCATCCTGGGCGCGTTCCATATCCTCAATTCGGGCAGCGACGATTTCAAGGTGTCCACCGCTACCGTTAATGCAGTCGCCGATTATAAGATCCCGATCCTCCCGATCCACGCTCTTGCCAATATCGCGTATGAGCGCAACATGATGTCCACAAGCTGGACGGATTTCCGCAACGTGGACTTTGGCGTAAACCGCGTTCGGTTCTCGTTAGGGGCGATGGTTTCAATCCTGTTCCTGAATGTCTCCTATGAGTACACAATCCTCCCGAACCCCAACCACAACCTGGGCTTGTCGGTCGGCTTTTAGCATCCGTCTTGACCGTTTGCTCGCCAATCTCGGCTATGGCTCGCGCGCGGAAATACGCGCAGCCCTGGCGGAGGGGCGGGTATCTGTCGGCGGCGTACCGGAGAAAAACGCGGCGCGCAAAGTATGCGCTCGCGATGTGATGCTCGACGGGCAAACGCTCGATCACCCTGATGGAATTTGTATCATCCTGCATAAACCGGCGGGGTACGCCTGCTCACATGATCCGCGCGAAGCCCCGCTGATCTACGATCTCCTGCCTCCGCGCTGGATGCGGCGCAGCCCCAAGCTATCGAGTGTTGGTCGGCTTGATCGCGATACAACGGGGCTTATCATCATCACCGACAATACGGAACTCATTCATGATCTCACCTCGCCCAAGCGCGCGATCCCCAAGGTATATATAATTGAAACAGATCCTGCGGGGGCGGAACTGGATGAGCGCCTGATCCCGCTCTTCGCAAGCGGATCCTTGCGCATAACAGAAAAGGATACAGAGGAACCCTGCCTGCCCGCCGAACTGACGATTACCGGAAAAAGAAGCGCGCACCTTGTTTTGTACGAGGGACGGTATCATCAGGTAAAGCGTATGTTCGCGGCCTGCGGATATCATGTATGCGCGCTGCACCGTGAGAGCTTAGGTTCATGGACCCTGGAAGGACTCGAACCCGGAACATACACAGACGCGCACAATACCCCTTAGTACGTGCCTTCTGAACAAAGGTTTTCCTCAAACTCAGATCTTGATCTTCTTCACAATACCAAGCATCAGTTTGATAAAACTTTCGCTTACGCGGGCGGAGGTCAGGATCACTTCCTCGTGGCTCAGCGGAGCGTCCAGAACGCCGGCGGCCATATTGGTTATGCAGGATATACCGAGTGCGCGCGTACCCTGGTGATTGGCGACGACTACCTCGGGAACCGTGGACATACCCAGGGCGTCGGCGCCCAAAAGACGCATCATGCGCACTTCGGCCGGGGTTTCGTAATTCGGTCCCGTGAGCGCGGCATATATGCCTTCCTGTAGCGGAATCCCGAGTTCTTTGGATGTTTCGCGCGCGATACGCTGTAATTCAGGATCATAAGGAGCGGAGAGATCAGGAAAACGCGGTCCGAAGCTGTCAAAATTTTTGCCTATAAGCGCGTTGGTTCCCTGGAAATTGATGTGATCGGTGATAAGGACAAGATCCCCGGGTTTATAATCCTTATTGACCGCGCCGGATGCGTTGGTGACAATCAGGATCTCGATTCCCAGCCGCTTCATCACGCGAATCGGGAAGGTGACGTCCTCCATGCTATAGCCTTCGTAATAATGAAAACGCCCCTGCATACAGATCACCTGATGCCCCGATAACATACCCACCACAAGACGACCGGCGTGTCCGGCGACTGTGGTTCGCGGAAAACCGGGTATCTTTTCATAAGGATAAAACTCGGCACCCTCGACAATATCGCCTATGTCGCCCAGGCCGGAACCCAGGATCATGGCGATCTTCGGCGCGTATTTTGTGCGCGCTTTTAACCAGGCGGCCGATTCTTCGATAATTCCCTCAAGTTTGTTCATGTTTCGTTTCTGCCTTTCGATATATATAAATTTATTTTCGCCGAATCAGGGATAAAAAACTCTCGCCATAACGAATCGGCTCGCAGGATAAAATTTCCGCTATGGTTTGCCCAATATCCGCAAAACTCTTCCGGGTTCCGAGATCCACCCCGGGCGTAAATCCTGCGCCATACCCGACAAGGGGAACATACTCGCGGGTATGATCGGTACCCGGGAATGTAGGATCGCAGCCGTGATCAGCCGTGAGGAACAGAACGTCGCGTTCGGTCATGGCGGAGAGAATTTCCGGAAGGCGCGCGTCGAAAGCCTCGAGCCCTTTCGCGTAGGCCGCATAATCGTTGCGATGCCCCCACTTCATATCAAAATCAACCAGGTTGGTAAAAATGAGACCGGTTTTTCCGTTTTGCATATACCCGAGCGTTTTATCGATGCCGTCGTCATTGCTTTTTGTATGCACCGATTCGGTGACGCCCCGCCCGTTAAAAATGTCAACAATTTTGCCGACTGCCATAACCGCCAATCCGTTTTTCGCGACCGTGTCAAGTACGGTATCATACGGCGGCGCAATCGCGTAGTCGTGCCGGTTTGCGGTGCGCGTAAAAGCGCCGGGAGAGCCAATAAAAGGGCGCGCGATAACGCGCGCGACGGTATGCTGCCCATCAAGCAAGCGCCGCGCGGTTTCGCAAATTTCGTAGAGTTTCGGGATCGGGTAGAGTTCCTCATGCGCGGCTATCTGGAAAACGCTGTCGGCGGAGGTATAGACGATGAGCTTTTTGGTTTTCATATGCTCTTCGCCCAGTTCGTCGAGGATCTCCGTGCCGGAGGCGGTTTTGTTCCCCAGGGTACCCACCCCGACAGCTTTCTCAAAAGCCCCGATCACCTCCGGCGGGAACCCGTTTGGGTAGGTCGGGAATGGCCGCTCGGTAAAAATCCCCGCCATCTCCCAATGCCCTGTTATGGTGTCCTTGCCGTTGGAGAGTTCGGAGAGACGCGCAAATATCCCCTCGGGTTTCGCAGTACGCGCGGCGCTTGCATCCTTTGAAAGCTGCTCCATGCCCTCGATATTCCCGAGACCGAGGCGCGTCAGGTTGGGCAAAGCGAGACCACCCACTTTTTTCGCAATATTCCCGATGGTATTTGAACCCACATCGCCGTATGCCGCAGCATCGGGCAGCTCGCCCATGCCCACGCTGTCAAGCACAATCCAAATGACACGATCGATCATGATTCACTCCTCGCGTATTCAGAGAAACGTGTTCTTACATTAGCATACACTGAAAGAGACTGTCAACCGCTTATAGACACGGCGACAAAATGCTTAGCTTGTCTCCCGGGGCGCAAAACAATATATTTGAGCGCGGGCGCTCGCACATTGCAGGCCTCTAAGGAGGACAGCGTGATCGTCATCGGGATTGCCGGCGGCACAGCGTCCGGCAAAACAACGGTCGTGCGCAGCATCTACGAAAGAATCCCCAGCGACCTTGTCGCCTGCATCCCCCAGGATGCCTACTATAAAGACATGAGCCATCTTCCGATGGAAGAGCGCCTTCTGGTCAATTACGATCATCCCGATACGGTTGAATTTGATCTCTTCCTGCAGCATATCCTTGCGCTCCAAAGCGGGCAGGCCATTGAGGTGCCGATCTACGACTATGTTACCTGCACCCGCAGCCTGGGTACCCGAACCGTTATGCCGCAGAAAATCGTCATTGTCGAAGGCATCATGATCATGACCGACGCGCGCCTGCGCCAGCAAATGGATATTAAGATATTCGTGGACGCCGATGCCGATGACCGGCTCATGCGCAGGATCAAAAGGGACGTGGGCGAACGCGGGCGCTCGGTGGAATCGGTGCTTGAGTGGTATGAAACGCGGGTCAAACCCATGCACAATCTTTTTATCGAACCCACCAAACGCTACGCCGATCTGATCATTCCGCAGGGCGGGAGCAACCATGTCGCGATTGACGTTCTGACATCGATGATCCTCGGCAAGCTCAAAACGGAATCGGCGAATACGGGCATCCTCGCGACGGCATAGGGATGCGCCCTAGCCCTCGCAAGAGCGTACATCCATGTACGCGCTCGGGACAGAACCTCCTGTTCTAGCCCTCGCCTACGACCTGCGCAGCACGCAAAGCGGGATGGGAGTGTCCCGCGTTGGGCAAGGATGCCCAAAAACGCGGGGAAGAGCGTACATTACCCTACGCACCCACAGGGCGTAGAGGCACAGGCCATGTACGCGCAACGCCCTACGGGCGTGACTGTAGGGAAAATTGTAGGCGTCGCTTACGCGACGGACAGTATCGTGACAGAACCTCCTGTTCTAGCCCTCGCCTACGACCTGCGCAGCACGCAAAGCGGGATGGGAGTGTCCCGCGTTGGGCAAGGCTTGTACCCTGTGGGTACAGGGGGTAAAGGCACAAGCGCAATCCATTTTGATGTGTGTACAGCCTGGATTGCTTCGCCGCTCACGCGGCTCGCAATGACGAAAAAAACACTTTGGGGACACGCCCTAGCCCTCGCCGTCAGGATAAAATTGCCGGATTGAATTGATGGTTTCATAAATCCGGAAAAAAGCCTCTGTGACCTCGGGGTCAAACTGCTTCCCCGCCTGCTCGCGGATATACTCAAGCACCTGTTTCTCGCCCCATTCCTCTTTATATGCGCGTTTGGAGATCAGGGCGTCGAATACGTCGGCCAGAGCAACTATCCGCCCAAAGATGGGTATATCCTCGCCCGCAAGCCCCGTGCCATAGCCGCTGTCTTCAGAGCCGTCTCCGGGCTTGTTCCCCGGATAGCCGCCGCCATCCCAGCGCTCGTGATGCGTACGCGCAACCTCGGCTGCCAGCATATCCCAGTCGGATACGGGATTATTGAAAAGGTGCGCGCCGTGCAGGGTGTGCGCTTTCATGGCGGTGTACTCTTCCTCGGTAAGCCTGGCGGGCTTTTTGAGTATCGTGTCGGAAATGGCCACCTTGCCCACGTCATGCAGCATGGCCGCGATGCTCAGCATATCCTTGTTCTTCAGAATCTCCTCGCGATTCATGCCGCGATGCTGCGCCCAGTTGTCGAATATCTCCACCGAATACGCGCTGACGCGGCGGACGTGATTTCCGGTTTCTTTCGGATCGCGGTACTCGGCCATGCGTATCATGCGCATAACAAGTTCGCGCATCATCTTTGCGCGCTCTATCGCAAGCGAGGCGTTATTCGCGAAAAAAATGATGTGCATTATATCGCTGCCCGAAAAGGCTTTTGTAACCCCAATCTTGCTGCGGGAATTCAGTATCTGCATCACGCCAATGGTGATCTGCTGACTGGTGATGAGCGGCACCGTCAGAAGGGATTTGGTGCGGTAGCCGGCCTTTTGATCAAAGCTGCGGTTAAAACTGTAGGGCAAATTTTCATCTATTTTGTAGACGTCGGGAATACAGACGGTTTTTCCGGTTAAAGCGACGTAGCCGGAGATGGACTTTTCGTTGATCTCCAGCGCCTGTTTAACATAAATGTGTTTATTGGCGCTCGGATCGCGCGCGGCAAGCGTATCATTCTGCACATAACTGAAGAGCAGAAAATTTCCCTCGCGCAGGTAGATGGAGCCGGCGTCGGAATTCGTGAAACGGCGCGCCTCGTAGAGTATCTTCTCAAGAAGGACGTCGATATCCTTGATGCGGTTCATATCTTCGGTAATCTTCAGAATGTCGGCAAGATTCTTCCGGCTGTTTGAAACAATCTCTGCGGTCATTGAACCCCCCCGCGCTCAGAAACAGGAAGCCGGCTGCGTCGCCCTCTCGCAGAACTTCCCCTCGGAAACTTCGCGCCGCCCGGACTTCTTTAATTATCCATTAAAAAAGCGCGGGCGTCCAGTTTTTCACGAGGGGCTGCGGGTTAATAAACAGCTTGCCGCATGGCGTCATATTTGGCTAAGCTCTTATAAACAAAGCGAGGTCATTATGAAACAATCCGCGTTCATCTTTCTGCTTGCTTGTTGCGCCGCAGTCTTTGCTTTCTGCTCTCCCAAGCCCCAAGAAAAAGGCGGGGCTCCGGAATTTGGCAAGGTTGTGGTTTTTGCCACGCTTCAGGAATGGCTGAACGACACGGAAACCCAAACCATCGTTATTGATCTCCGGCGCGATGATGAAATCGTCTCCGGCATGATTCCGGGCGCGCGGCATATTCCGGTCGCCAATCTCGAAGCGCGTATCAACGAAATACCCAAAAACGCGCGCATCGTGCTGTACTGCTCAAGCGGGAACCGCGTAAAAACCGCGCTTCCTGTTTTCGAAGCAAACGGATATACCCTGGTCTATAGTTTTGTGACCATTTCCAACTGGAAAGGCCCTCTCGAATATCCTTGAAGAATCTCGCTGATCTTCTCCCCTGGGTTCCGGAACTCTTTCGCGATTTTGCGGCGCTGCTTCCGGATGCCGCTGTATGCTCCGGCGAAAAAACGCATATCTGGTATATCGGGGAGTGCCGCGCGGATCTGGCGCGCGCCTGTAGCCCGGATGATAACTCTGGCCGGGCAGTTCTGATCGGGGATGATCGCGATGAACTCTTTGCGGAACGCGAAAAACTGAATTCTGCGTGTATGGGCTTTTTGCGCAATATACATACGCCCGGCTGGAGCAATGGTCTTCCGCGTCCGGCGCAGGCGATTGCGGCTTCATTTTGTATATCACGTCTCCAGCCGAATGAGGCTGCGGCTTTTCTGAAAGAGGTATGCGCTTCGCTTGCATCCGGCGGCGTCTTTTTCTGGATTGATTTTTTTCTTCCGCAAAGTCTTTCCCTGATGGCGCAGTACCAGAAAGCGCTTACCGCCGCGATTGACGAAAATGAGTTCGACGCCCTTCTCCGCAGCCGGAATTTAATGCTGCTGGAGACAGCGATGCCGCTGCTTGCGGAATCCGGCTTCGGCAATGTGGAGATCCCCTCAAAACGAATGCTCCTCGCGGCTATCGCTGCGTATACATAATCCTGATCATATACCGATAAGCTCCAAAAAACGGCGCGCGGCTTGTTCCGCCCCATCCAAAAAATACCCGCCTGCCGCATTTTCCGCGCGCAGTTCCAGCGCGGCTTGCAGACTCTCTTCCCACGCGCCGGCCTCAAAATCCACACGGCGCAGAAAAACCCCGCCGACAGTTTCGCGCACAAGAGCCTCCAGATACGGAAGCTCCGGAAAATCGCCGCGCTCGGTATACACAAGCGGAACAGTATTCCGCACTGCGTCGCTCACAATACCATACCCAAGTTTTGTAACAATGATATCGGACGCGGCAGCGAGACTTGCAAAATCCAGTGTCTCCGGCATGAGCGCATTTTCAAGATCCATTCGCATCGGAGAAGGAATAATATACCGGATCGTCCCGCGCTTTGCGAGCGCATCGAGGCGCTCACACGCAGCATCGCTTAAATGAAGTTCGCTGAAGCCCAGAAGCGCCGCGCAATCTCCGTCCCTAAGACCAAGCCGCCGCCGTGCCTCTTCGCGCGAAAAACGCGGAGTGCGCGCGACAAGCGGAATCTTCTCGTGTTTTGGGAAAGCGGAGGGCGGAGGACTATGGGGAAGCTCGAAATACATGAACGCGCGCTGATACGTCTCGCGCGCCAGTTCGGCGGCTTCGGCAAAGACGGGATCTGCATCGGCGTAATAATCGTAGATCCAGTCCCATGAAAAATTTCCCATCCCGATTGCCGGTATGCCCTCGCGGGCGGCAGCCTCAAACGGAATGAAAGGGATATCGCACCAAAGAGCGGCGGCGGAGCAGCGGCTTAAAAACGCACGCTCGCGCGCAATGATGCGTTCGGCGTGATTAACAAGCGATCTTAACTTTCGCGCCGTCATCGCAAGCGAAAAATTTCTGGGATCGCGCTGCACAAGACCAAAATCCACGGCGGCGCTGCGCAGCGAGATATTGGGGAATTCGCTCATCGCATCTTCAAAAAGAAATCGCGGAGCGCCGCTCACGATAATGATACGCAGATCTGCGCCCGATCGCAGGCGGGCAAGCTGCCGCATCACCTCAAGCGAGCGCACCGCGTGCCCATAGCCATGCGAGGAGAGATAACAGGCGATAGTGTCCGGCATGGAGTTCCTTAGCCGGGGTTTGCCGCAGAGCTGCTCTCTTCCTGTGTTGTTCGCTCGTACATACGAAGCATAAGGATGCTGTGCTTCAGATTGCCCGCCATGGTTTGCAACTGAGGAACCTTGCTCGCGGATTTGCCCGGCAGCAGCACGAATACCGTTACCCCTTGCCGCAGGATCTGCATATCCTCGCGCAGGAGCGCAAGCGCGTTTGCGTCTTTCTTTTGCATGGCAGCCTCAAATTCACCGCGCCAGCGGCTCATCAGGCGATCATAGGCGGGCGAAAAATTCTCAAAGGAGCCAAATTCCTCGATTGTCACCGTATATTTGGCGAAAAAATCCTTGGTATACTCAGGATAGGTACGCTGCATCTCTTCCATGGTCTGTTTGAGCTGCGTAATCTTCGCGATATTTTCAAGGTTCCTGTAGTACAGACTCTGTGCAAGCCGCTCGCCCGGACGCTTATATGCCACATAAGAAACCACAGCAGGCGTAAATTGACGCATCGCCCCCTCAGTCTCGGCATACTTGCCCGCATCGCCCTTGAAAATATATTCCATGAGCGAAAGACGCCAGGAATCGCTCTCGGCAATGTACCGGTCCTCGACCGCGCGCGGACTTGTGTCGGCCTCAGGTTGCTCCGCCGCCTGTGCCGAAAGAACCGCCGCAAATCCCAAAAGAAGGATTAAGGGTAAAAACAGGAAAAAAACCACTCTCCGCATTCTTGCCACCTCCATGTGCAGAATACTCTGCGATGAACCTCCATGTCCACCGCATTTAACGCCTTATTCAGGCTATCGGAAGATTCCGCACAAAATTTTATATATCTTTGATATTGTGCTATCTTTGGGAATGTGCAAAAAAATTTTCATGGATTTTTGCCGGAAAATCCGACAATAATAAGAGGCAATACGCCCGCACAACCTGTAAAAGCTGGTATGTATGGAACAACTCGGTAAAACGAACACAACTGGCAGCGGACAGTACATCAATCTTCCCATGCGCCTGTATCTGACCGGCCTTGGCGTAAGTTCAATGCGCGACAAAACAGGCCTGGAACGAAAACTGGACGCTACAAGCAACTCCCTGCCATCCATCGCGACCGGACGGGTACTCGCGAGTTCGCTCAAGGAATATGTCATATCCAGCCGCGTCAATCAGATTGAAATTGTCCAGGATGATCTGACTATCAACAAAAATGATCTCATCGACACTACCAAACTTATCGTCTATTCCCTGCTGTACCGCCTGTTCCCGATTGATCTTTTGGTGATCCTGAAACAGCGCGGCCTGACCTTTCCTTATGCCGACGCGCGCAGCGAACAAAACTGGACTGCGGCCAATCCCAAAGAGTACCACCAGCTCAAGCTCGACATTTTTAACGCAGCCAAAAGCATTTTGGTCCGGGATCGGCAATCGACCGAAAAAAACGCATATTACAAACAAAAATCCGCCGCTTCCGTTGCTGTCAAACTCCTGAATATGGTTCCGATACGCATTTACCGCGCCCTTCTCAGTTCCAGGGGGGGATCTACGCGGGATATTATAGTTGAGAGTACTGTTGCGCTCATTGATAAGTACCTCAGCCGAACCTTTGTGAGCGATTGTCTCTCCGGCGCTTTCCTCGAGTGGGTGGAATGTCTGGATAAGGTAAATCGCAAGCGCATCTTCAGCCTCTGGCGCGCCGAATATGAGGAGACAAACCGCCGCGGCTGCCCGATTGACAATATCCAGAAGGGTCTCGAAGAAGAAAGCCCCTATCGCGAAGAAATACTGGACTTTGTGAACAGCCATGATCTTGCGCTCAAGATCAACTGGAAATTCGGAAGCGGTCAGCAAAATTCACGGGCGGGCGACTTAAACAGCGCAAGCGTCCTGCGGATTCGCCTCTCCGGCAAAGGACAGTTTGGCGACTGGATGCGCAAGACAATCCAGACACAGCTTTTAACGCAGCCTGCTCCGCCGGATAAAAAATCTCCCGTATTCGGATATACACAATCGCTCAGAGCAGTTTGTCAAAGCCAGGCCATGGCGGTGTTCATGCAAAGTTTCGAAAACAAAGAGCGGGATGAAACGGTGTTGAGTTTCAGTATGCACATCGCGCCGATATAAGAGCGCCGAATTTACAGCGCCGCCGCATCCGGACTGCGGAAAGCGCATGATCGCGTATTCCGCCAATATAATTCAGGCGATTTCGCTGAACATTTCTGCGGCAGCGCCGCACTCAGGGCAAATCCATCCGCCGGGCAGTTTATCAAACGGGACTCCATTATTCTCGGCGGGATCATAGATATAGCCGCAAATCGTGCATTCCCATGTTTGCATCGTGGTCTCCTCTGTACATCACAATAATCCGGACAGCACATCCATGTACTAGTTTAATTACTGACGACGAAATTATGAAATATTTTCCCGAAAATTCTACGCAAAATCTTCCGGGAACAGGACAGTTCGCGCCGCGAGCGGGACCTGCCGGGGAGAATAGAGCGCCGTATGCGTGAGATGCAGCATGGGCGGCGCCTGCCTTCGCTTATATTCGCTGCGCTCCACCAGCGCAATGATGGAGCGGACAAGCCCGGCGTCAATTCCGCGCGCCGCAATGTTTTTTACGTCATAACCGCACTCGAGATAGAATCTGAGAATCTCATCAAGTACCTCGTAGGGAGGAAGCGAATCCGAATCGAGCTGCCCGGGCGCGAGTTCGGCGGAGGGCGGTTTTGCGATGATTGCCTCGGGAATGATCGTATGCTCGCGGTTGATCCAGCGCGCAAGCGTATAGAGTTCGGTTTTATAAATATCCGCAATCACGGAAAACGCGCCGTTCGTATCGCCGTAGAGCGTACAGTAACCCGTCATCGCTTCACTCTTATTGCCTGTGTTCAGGAGCAGCCAGGAAAATTTATTGGCGAGCGTCATCAGGAGTGTCCCGCGAATGCGCGCCTGCAAATTTTGCTCGGCCAGGCCGCTTTCGGTTCCCGCAAAGAGCGCCGCGAGTTCCCCGGAAAAAGCGCCGACTATCGGTTCTATCGGCAGCGTTTCCAGGCGAATCCCGAGGGTGCGCGCGAGGGCGGCCGCGTCGTCGACGCTCCCGCCGGACGAAAAGCGCGAGGGCATGGATACGCCCACAGTGTTCTCCACGCCAAGCGCGTCCGCCGCAAAAACCGCAAGCATCGCGGAATCCAAACCGCCCGACAAACCGATTACTGCGGTTGTAAACCCGGACTTTCGGACATATTCGCGCAGACCAAATACGCACGCCGCATAGAGTTCGGCGCGGTTTTCATCCGAGCCGTCGCCTTTGCCCCGCATCAACCCCGCGCTGATATGCGGCGAGCTGTCATCCCGCTCGCAGCGCGGGACAGGACCATTGTATACCAGCCCCACACCTTCCGCGCCCTCGACGACAATATCCGTTTTATTGACGGTATCCACAATACGGAGTTCCTCCGCAAAACGCGCGCATACCATGACTTCCTTCCCGGGGAAGGCCGCGATGCTGCCGCCGTCAAAGATGTATTCCCCATTGCCGCCGGTCAAATCGACCATAATACATGGGCAATGAGCAGTCTGCGCAAGCAGCTCAGCCAGGGGGATTTTGCGAATCCCCCTGTAAAATGGCGTCGCCGCCGGCACAATCACCAGGCTTGTTCCCGGCGGAAAATCTTTTTTTCTGACTGGAGGCGCATCGAATCCTCCCCGCGCATAGAACGCGATCTTCTCCCCTGCGTACTCCCAGCCGGAAACGCTGGGGTTCTCCCCGGCGGTAAAATACCGATCTTCATGCAAAAAGGGATGCGCCCCAATATACCGCTTATCCACACGATGCCGGATCTGCCCATCGGCCAATACCAGCGCGGCATTATAGAGATTTTCATTGTCAAGATACGGCGCTCCAAGCACCAGAGGGATCCTGCCTGCTGCCGCGGCAAGTTCGTCAATCGCGCTCATGCAGGCTTGCACAACAGCGGATCGCGCCAAAAGATCAAACGCAGGACAGCCAATGAGCGCGAGCTCCGGGAATACAACCAATTCCGCGCCCGCCTCCTGCGCGCGCGAATACATCTCAAGGATGCGCGCCGTATTGCGCGGGATATCGCCGATCACAGGATTCATTTGCGCAAGAGCGATTCTCATGGATGCTCCGAACCGAAAATATAGTCGTTGATCAACTGCACATCCTTCATCATCTCGTCAGAATGTCTGTGCAGCTTTTGGGAATTTTCGTTACTGCTTTTGGAGTTCACGATATTCCCCTGAATCACCTTCGCCATTTCCATAACGCTGTTTTTGATATGCTCTATCCCCCTGGCTTGCTCGCCCGAGGCATGGGCGATCTCAGCGATGATCTGCTTCGTTTTATGCGTTTGCTCAACAACCAAATCAATGCTCTTTCCGGTTTCCCTGGACATTTCCATACCATCACGAACCTTACTGATCGTTTCTTCTATCATTTCCGCAGTCCGCCTGGAGGCGTCTGCGGAACGCATCGAAAGGCCGCGCACCTCGTCGGCCACCACCGCAAAACCCGCGCCTACCTCACCCGCGCGCGCAGCCTCCACTGCGGCATTCAGCGAAAGCAGATTTGTCTGAAATGCTATTTCGTCAATGGTCTTGATTATCTTGTAGGTTTCATTGCTTGCCTGCACAATCTCCTGATTCGCGGCAAGGGATCGCTGCATCGCCCTGTGGGTATCGTCAACTGCCTGCGCCGCATTTTCAGTAATTGTATTCGCCTGGACTGCGTTATCGGCATTGCTCCTGATCGTCGAGGATATCTCTTCAAGAGCTGCGGAAATATTCTCGGAGGCTTCCGCCTGTATGCCTGTGCCCGCCGAGAGGAGCTGCCCCCTCTCTTCAACCTGCGATGCGGATTCCCGGACGTCGTCTATGGCAGTGGAGAGCCTGCCAAAGATTTTCTGCATGGTACCCACAATACGCCTTATGATGAAGTTAAGAACAACAATAATCAGTATCAGGACGACGCCCATGCCCACAAGGGAAAAGAGGATCATTTCATTCACGCCTCTGAAAACCTCCGAGCGCGGCGCAGAAACAATCAGGCCCCACCTCTGTTCGCTGAGTCCAAAATGAACAGGGACAAATACCGATATCGCATTTTCCTGAATGACGTCCGACCAGCGTGCCACGATGAGAGGCGAATCTTTCCGTAAAGACTCTTTCACCTGAAGCATAAATGGAGAATCGCCTATATCTTTGGTAAGCAGCGCGGTATTCGGGTGGCTTGCCCAGGTGTAATTTTCGGCGATCACCACAAGACGCCCGCGCTTAAATGGGCGAATATTGCCCACAACATCGTTCAGAACCGTGAGCGGGAGATCCACCCCCGTAACGCCCACAAAATCGCCGCTCTCGGTATAAAAAGGCGCGGAGAGACTGACCATCAATAATCCCGCGGCTTCCGAATCAGCGTAAGGTTCGGTTATCGTGGGCTTGCCGCTTTCGCGCGCCATCCAGTAAAATTCGGTTCCCTCTTCCTTTTTGTCGTTGGGATCCGGTATGGCGGTAGGGATAAACTCGAGTCCATCTTTTCCCCGGACCCAAAATACCGAAAAACGGCCTTTACATTCGCTGTATTCCCAATCGCGCGCGTACTCATTGTCGCGCCCGTCATACAGAAAGGGTTCCGTATCTACCCAGACGCCGGAAAGATTTTTGTCATGGAGGTACCCGGCAATCATGGTGGACACCTGTTTGCGGGAATATCCGTTGATATTTTTGACAGCCACTCCCATAAATCCGGCCATGCTGCCTGCCGTCATCAAAGCCGGGTCGAGTGTATTTTGCACCTGCCATGAGTAATTGGACGCGATGCTGCACAGATAATCTTCCGCCATTTTTTTTTCGCGCGTATATGTACTCCCGATGGTAATGCCAAAAACCGCCAGAAAACACGTTGCTGTCACCAGGACAACAGGATACAGAATACGCCTGCGAAGTCCAAAATTGTGCATATCGCCTCCCGCTTTGGATACATACCTGAATATAGCAAAACATCGTTATTTTTATTCCGTGATTATTAAAAACAGGAGTCCGCAGTGATCACAAGCGCCTCCAACCCGCGGATAAAAGCGCTCCGCGCTCTTTCTGAACCGCGCGAACGCCGCCGGGCAGGACTCTGCCTCATTGAAGGGCAGGACGAAATTCGTTTTGCCTTTACTGCGGGCACGGAGATACAAACGCTTTTTTACGCCAAAATGAGCAAATCCTTCTCCGAAAACAACGCGCTTATGGTTAAAATATGTGCCGCCGGAGCGGAATGTACTGAACTCTCGCCGGATATTCTCGCGCGGATCGCGTACCGCGAACACCCCGACGCCCTGCTGGCTATCGCGAAATCGCCTCCGGTGAGCCTCGCCGATCTTGAGAAGAGACTGCCGCCGACGCCAAATCATACGCTCGTGATCCTTGCCGACGTTGAAAAACCCGGGAATATCGGTGCCGCCCTGCGGTCGCTGGACGCAGCGGGGTATGACGGGCTTATCGCTGCATCCTGCCAAACTGATCTCTTTAATCCAAATGTTATTCGCGCAAGCCGGGGCTCTGTTTTTACGGTTCCGGCTGCGGAATGCGAAACCGAAGAGGCATTAACCTGGCTTAAAAAACAGAACTATGTCATTTTCGCGCTGCATCCCGGCGCGGGTAAAGCATATTACAATTACGATTATCGTCAGCATCAAACAAATAATACGGCATTTGTATTCGGGGCGGAGCATGAGGGCTTAAGCTCGGTATGGCTGCAGTCTGCGGATATTCAGCTCGCCATTCCGATGTTCGGTGCTGTAAATTCACTGAATATCGCGCAGGCTGTCACCCTTGCGCTCTACGAAAAGCGCCGCGCGGACGCCTTTCCATGAAACTCCTGTAAGGAACAAATATGCAGCCGGATTTTGAGAAAGCGGGCGGGCTTATTCCCGCAATTGCCCAGGACGCACAAAGCGGCAAGGTACTCATGCTCGCGTGGGTCAATGAATTCGCCTGGAAGGAAACCATCCGCACCGGCTGGGCGCATTACTGGAGCCGTTCGCGGCAAAAGCTCTGGAAAAAAGGAGAGAGTTCAGGGCATACGCAGCGCATCATCGAGATTCGTATCGATTGCGATGCGGACGCGATCCTCTACCTGGTTGAGCAGAAGGGTGCCGCCTGCCATGAGGGGTACGCCTCGTGCTTTTTCCGCTCGCTTGGCACAGGCGGTGATGAACCAAAAATTATGGAACCCAAAATCCAATTATAGCTCGTTAACTGATCCCTGCTTGCGCGCGAGATACCAGGCATAGACGCGGCTGTCGATCACGAGCTGTGTGTTTTTGCTTTCCTCAATGAGCGCGCAGAGTTCGTCCACACTGAGTACAAGCACCTCGATTTCTTCCGACGCCTCATGCAGCGGGGGATGTTCGGGCTGCTCCTGTACCTCCATGCGCGCAATCACAATGAGTTCGCCGGTAAGGCCGGGGGAAGTGCAGAGCGCAGGGCTGATATCGCGGATGCTTCCCTCAAAGCCGCTCTCCTCAAGAAGCTCGCGATAAGCAGTTTCCGCAGCGCTCTCATTATCGTCCGCAAGACCGGCCGGAAATTCCAGCGCATACGCCCCGAGCGGGACGCGGTACTGCCGGAGGAGTACAACCCGCCCGGTCGTCACTGTTTCCGCTATCACAAGCACCGCAGGCCGCGCATCCGTTCGTTCGGTATATGACCACAACCGTTCGCGCCCTTCGCGATCAAGGTACCGACGCTCCATAAGCGAAAGCCAGGACGTACCGGCAATCCGGGTTTCAGAAAGAATTTGCATACTCAAAATAAATAGTGCGTCATTTGCTGCGCAAGACCGGCAAACCCCAATTCGGCAATCCGGGGCTCAAACTGTTCCCAATTATCCCCGTAGTGCATGAGGTATATCTTTTTCCGTATTTCGGGAGGCAGAGTTGCGAGTTCCTCAAGCCCCGCGTGGACGCCGCCGGTAAAAAACTGACAATCATGGAATATTGCCTCAAGCGGGAATTGCTCATTAAATGTGATGACAAGATCGGGATCAAACCGCGTATCGCTTGTGAATAAGATTTTCCCGTTAATGATAACGCCGCAGCTCCAGAATGAACTCTCCCAGCTCCCCGATGAATCAGGGATGTGCTTGGTGCGCATAAATTTGAGCTTGATATCGCCCAGCGCGGTCTCGCAAAAAAGCCTCGACGCGTTCGTTATATACCGCGGACGCCTGGGTTCAAAAAAGTCCACAAAGGCAAGCACTTCTCCGGCTGCTTCCTCGTTATATCCGCATCCGCCGCGGAGCGACATATCCCAGAGGAGATGCTGATAGGTTTCGGTAATGATCATGACGGGTTTTTTCTTTGTGAAGTACCGCCCCAGAAGAGCCGCCTCCTCAAGCCCGCCGATGTGATCGGCATGGGAATGCGTGATAAAAAAATTATGGATGTCTGTAATATGTATTCCGGCTTTCGCGAGCGCCATCGGTGCCGAGGTGCCGCAATCGATCAGAATGTGATCGTTCCCCTGGATGATGAGCAGATTGGTTTGGTAATTCCGCTTTGTAAAGGCGCTCCCCACACCAATGAAAAAAAGATCGAGCCTTCCGTCATTGGTCAGCGAGAGCTTGTTGCCGCCAAGCGCCTGTATTTCCATGAGGGCATCCTCCTCGTCTGACAGTATAGGATGAAAGAGAGACGGAATCAAAATTTTATTTTG
Source organism: Spirochaetota bacterium (assembly GCA_031283155.1). Classification (GTDB taxonomy): domain Bacteria; phylum Spirochaetota; class JAGLSM01; order JAGLSM01; family JAKPMW01; genus JAKPMW01. Next base: position 25,847 of record JAITCI010000014.1, read on the forward strand.
AGATAAGCGCCATAAACTCCGCGCGGGTTTCAGGCCGCCGCCGGAACGCCCCCAGCATGGCAGAGGTACGCATCTCGCTGTTCTGCTTTTCCACGCCGCGCATCATCATACATAAATGCCGTGCCTCAATGATCACCGCCACTCCGCGCGGCTCAAGCGCGTCCATAACCGCGCCCGCGATCTCATGCCCAAGACGCTCCTGTACCTGCAATCGGCGCGCGTACATATCCGCAATCCGCGCGAGCTTGGAAACCCCCAGTATCTTCCCCCGCGGAATATAGCCGATGTGGCACTTCCCGAAAAACGGGAGGAGGTGATGTTCGCAGATGGAATAGATCTCTATATCCTTCACAATGACCATCTCGTCGCCGGGCGCGTCAAAAACCGCTCCGTTGATGATCTCCGCGAGATTCCTGGAATAGCCGGATAAAATATACTCCCAGGCTTGGATGACGCGCTCGGGCGTTCTCTCAAGTCCGGGGCGCGTAACATCTTCGCCGATATGGCGAAGGAGAGCGAGAATTGCTTCCTGCATTCCTGTCCTTCCTGTGTCAACATATTTTCTCCGGTAAAGATAGCTCTTCGCCGGTCAAGCGCCTATGCGCCGCACGGACTATCTGAGTACTTTAATTATTATGGTATTCAGGTATATATGCGCAATTATCCTCCTGCTTTTCGCGGGCTGCGGTGCCAGAAATACCGGGCGTGTATTCAGCGATGGAAACGTGGCGCTCGGCTACCGCCACACCGGGAATGAGCGTCCCGCAAGCGTATATCTCTCCGGTTCCTTCAACGATTGGCTGATAAGCGATCCCCGGTTTAAGTGCGAATGGGATCCGGCTGAAGAAAAGTACAGCATCGCCTTCAGATTGGTGCCCGGAAGATACGAATATCGTTTTGTTGTGGATGGACGCTGGGTACACGACCCGGACGCCCGTGAAAGCGCGCCTGATCCTCTCGGAGGAAGACTCGGAGTTTTTTATGTCACTCAGCCAAATCCGCAATAAGCTGCGGAAGCTTAACCGGTTCAAAAGTTTATATATGCCGTTTTTTATAGTCATACTCATCTACATCCCCCTGCGTTTTATCTTGGCTGAGTTAGACGAAAAATCAAGAGCGCCCAGGCTCTTTCAATACGAACACAGGGAAGAGGACGGAGCGCTGCCCGGAGAAGTGTATTTCAGTGATCGTTCCAACGGCTGGGCGCTTCAGGACGAGCACTATCGCATGATGTTTGATGGTACCAATACATGGAAAATCAAACTGCCGCTCAAACCCGGGATCCACAACTATCGCTATGTACTCCATTTTCCTGCCGAAAACACGCTTCGCTTTGCCACCGACTCCAATAAACTCAGCTCCAGACTTTTTAACGACAAAATGCCCCGATCTGAAATTCGGGTACAAAGCATCCGGCCTCTTTGCGAATGGGTTGACCGTATTTTTCACATACTGATCATCGGTATTCCGCTTTTCTTCCCGCTCAGTTTCTGGCTCATACGCTTTATGCGTTTTCGTATGTCGCTCAGGTATAAACTGATCGTTTCTTTTCTGTTCCTGCTTATTGCTTCAAACGCGATTGCCATCATCCTGAACAAACCGCAGAACGAAAATGTGGCGCGGATTCTTCAAACCGATACGATTAATTTTATCCACACCATGCTCATCAGCGAAGGAATTGAGTTTTCAGAACTTGAAACCAATCCGGTAATGCAAAACAGAATCAGCGAACGGCTGGATCGCTTTTTTCAAAATACCCTCATCCGTGAAAACTATGAAACCTTTGCTAACGATAATCTGCAGATCACGCGCGTGTCCGTACTCGGCATGGATGGGCAAATTCTGGTCAATGTCTGGGGAAAAGAACTCGAAGAACTTCTCCGCATATCCTACCCCGGCGACAGCGATATCAAAGACTACTACGAGGCTCTTGCCGGCCGGGTCTTTCTTGCCTATAAAAAACGACCGGAATTTAACCAAACGATCTTCGGTTTTTCCATATTCGATTATTTCACGGATGAGATACGGGGCGAGACAGACAAAAAAAGGATTCAGCAATACAGAAATATGACGTCCCATTTCCAGGAAAATGGGTATATCGCGCCCATACTCCATCACCAGAAGGTCTGCGGCTATTATTTTTTCGAGATCGACGGCGAAAGTATATCCGGTCTCTTCAGAAACAATATATATTACAGCCTGGTTCTGCTTGCGGTATTTGCTATTCTCTGCTTTTTCCTGATATCGCGATCCATGGGCATCATGCTTCATCCGGTACTCTCCCTCATCAATGGACTCGACCTGGTTCGCGAAGGGCAGCTTGATTACAAAATCGAAGTCGATACGCATGATGAGATTGAGGCTCTTGGCGACGCCTATAATTTTATGAGAAAGCGCATTCAGGAATCCGCCGATCAAATTGAATATTATACCAGCCACCTGGAACTCGAACTCGACAAGCGCTGGCGGGAACTCAGCCGGGCAAACGCCGCCTACAGGGAAGAACTGTATATCGCGGGAAGGCTCCAGCAGCAATTGCTTGACTTAAGCGCATTTCTGCAGATAAAAAATCCCGAAATACGGGTTATTTATTCCGCGCTGACCGAGGTGGGCGGGGATTTTTACATTGTCTCAGAGCCGCGAAATTCCTGTGTGCGTATTTTTCTCGCCGACGTTACCGGTCACGGGGTTCCGGCGGCGCTTATCACGATGATTCTGAAGAGCGAATACGAAAAGGTTAAATCGCTGTACGATCCGGTTCTGCTTCTGAACATCATCAACGATGCCTTTGCCGCCACCTATGGGACTATATGCGTTTTCTTTACGTGTATCGTAATAGACATCGACACGGCGGAGATGAAGCTGCGCTATGTTTCCGCCGGTCATCCCAGTCAATATCTTTTGCGAAACGGGGAATGTGTCCCGCTGCACAGCAAGGGCAGGATCATCGGCGTCGTGGCTAATCCGGGATTTTCGATTGAGGAGATAACGCTTAATGAGGGTGATCGCATCCTTCTCTTTACCGACGGCCTGCTTGAGCAAACAAACCCGCAGGGAGAGGAATACGGGGAGGCACGCCTTATTGATTTTCTGCGCAAGGCAAGCGGACAATTAAACTGTGATGAATTGAATGCGGCAGTCCTCGGGGATATGAAAGATTTTCAGCAGGATCAGGAACCCGTTGACGACATTACCCTGATTTCTGTCCGATGCCCAGTGAAAAGCCGCATGGGAAAGGTATAATTCTGCGCCCGGGCGCGTAAAAAGTTACAGAGGGGATTCATGGCAAAAACAGAAATCAAACCACAGCATGAAAAACCGGGCAATCAAAAACTGATTGCCCTTGCCATCCTTGTGCTCCTTCTGCTCTCGGCTGTTCAATTTGTGTTTTTGCTTGTCATCCGTGCCGAAAAGCTCCCTCCACTGGATCCGGGAACAGAAATAGCGCTTGAGGTTGTGCAGGTGATCGACCTTAAATATTCTTTCTTCAGCGAGACAGAGTTTCAGGAGATACTGGACTCCATCAAGCGCGAGACCAAAGAAGTGCTTGGCTATGAGATTGTTTTTACCCAGGTTCGGAAGGTGATGAGCGACGCCTACGCAGACCTGCATAACGTCTTTATTGACCCGAAAGCCGCAGACGCCTGGTTCAGCTCGCAGCTGGCGCAGGAGAAAGGCTGGCAGACCAACTTTGCGTGGCTGAATGCGGTCCTGCAGCATCCGGTTTCGCGCGGGATACTGGAATCCTTTTACGGTATGGAGGAGAATGCCGCCCTGAGTACCGCCATTAAGCAGGACTTCACCAAAAAAATCACCGGCAATCTTGCCATCCGCGATCTCCGCGGCAGCCGCGTGTTTGACGACAAACGGCAGGAAGGTCTCTCGTCGGTCGCGTATTGGCACTATCTGTTGGGAGAGCAGTCCGACGGAGATCTGGTGATTTCAAATATTCCGGTATTTTTCCCCTCGGCGCAAACCCCGGCGGACGCAGTCACGCGCGGAGGACTCGCGCATTCGATGATCGTTTCCTCTGCGCGCCCGCTCGGCGGAGTGATCGGGCTTTCTTCCTGGCCGCTTCTTGCCCGGGACGATTATTCCCGCGAAACCGCGCAAAACATATTTTCGCGCATCGCGCTGCAATCGATTGCGCGATTGCTGCTCAGGCAGGATTACTCCCGCGAACCCGAGGGGAATTTACTCTCTCCGATACTTGGCGAAAATTACCTTTTGTGGTATACTCAGTTTTCAGGGCGGCTTGCGGAAGATACACCGCAGCCCGTCAAAAACTTTTGAGGAGCCCCTATGGACGAAACAACGAAGAAAAAACTTGTCGAGACAGCGATACAGGCGGCAAGCCGTGCTTATGCTCCGTATTCAAAGTTTCGCGTCGGTGCAGCCCTCATAGACGCCAGGGGCGCTGTATTTACGGGCTGCAATGTGGAAAACGCTTCCTATGGGCTCTCGGTTTGCGCCGAACGCACAGCGCTCTTTAAGGCGGTGAGCGAGGGTGCCGCCGAAATCAAAGGGCTTGCCGTTGTCACCCTCGACGCTCCGGGCTTTTGTTCGCCCTGCGGTGCCTGCCGTCAGGTTATCCATGAACTCGCGCGCAAGGCCGTGGTCTTGCTTGCCAGCCGCGACGGGACATGGGAGGAAACAACGCCCGACGGGCTTCTTCCCGGGGCTTTTGCTTTATAAGACCCGCAGCGCGGCTAGGACAGGATGTTCTGCACCGATACTGTTCGTCGCGCAAGCGACGCCTATAATTTTCCTTGCAGTCACGCCCGAAGGGCGTTGCGCGTACAAGGATGTACGCTCTTGCGAGGGCTAGGCAACATCTTTCTTGAAACGGAAGCAATCCGCCGACTCGAGGAATATATCCACCAGCGTCGGGTCAAACTGGGTTCCGCGGCGCTCGCGGATAATCTGCACCGCTTTCTGGTGCGGGTAGGCGGGCTTATATGGGCGCACAGAAACAAGCGCGTCATAAACGTCGGCGATTGCCATGATGCGCCCGAGAAGAGGTATCTCTTCGCCCTTCAAGCCATACGGATAGCCCGAACCGTCCCAGTACTCATGGTGGAATGAGACAAAGATTTTCGCATATTCAAGAAAATCGCTCACGTTAGTCATGGACTGCGCTTTTTCAATCATCTGCTTTCCCAGAATGGTATGCTTTTTCATTTCGTCAAATTCGTCAGTCGTGAGTTTCCCGGGTTTCTTGAGTATCGCGTCGCTGACGCCTACCTTTCCGAGATCATGGAGCTGGCATGACTGCAGCACAAGTTCCTTGTTCCAGTCCCTGGTCTCATTTGGCCAAAGACCCCTTTTTATAATCTCGTCGAGCAAAACGCCTACTCCAAGCTGCGTACGCTCTATATGCTGACCTGTTGTATCATCACGCGCTTCAACCACTTCCGCCAGTGAGGTTAAAAAAATATTCTGAAGCGTCATAATGTCTTTTGTTTTTTCTTCAACCATACTCTGGAGATTTTCATTGAAATTCCGCAATTCGCTTGCCTGCGCCTCCAATGAAAGCCGCTGTGCCTGAATCAGGAGGTGTATCTCAATGCGTTTCAAAAGCAGAACAGGCTGAAAGGGCTTTGTTATATAATCCACCGCGCCAAGCGAAAGCCCCATGAGTTCGTCTTCCGATTCGGTCTTTGCCGTCAGAAACATAACCGGGATATTTTGCGTACTCTGTTTTGATTTCAGTATGCGAATCGTTTCGTAGCCATCCATTTCCGGCATATCCACATCCAGAAGAATCATATCCGGAGTCATAACTTCCAGGAGCTTAAAGAGCTTTTCCGCCGAGGGAGCAGTGGCGGTATTGTATTTTTCAGAGATAACATTCTTGCCAATACGAAGGTTTGTTGGATTATCGTCCACAAGCATGATCAAGGGTTTTTCGTCTCTCATAAGCATCCCTTTCATTTGACAGAATGAAATAACGCTTCAATCGTATTCACTGCTTCGTCATAATCCGCCATCAGAATCTGGTCGGAAACGGTTTGCACAGCCCGTTCTGTTCCGGCTTCCAGCGTTCTTCTGGTAAGCGCATCCATTATACCATCAATATTAGCAATGTTTCGCGTTTTAAGCGACTCCAGTAATTTTCTGAAAATCGGGAATAATGTCTCAGAATTAAAAGGTTCGGATTCTTTATTCTCGGGATGCACAAAACCAAGTTTTTCGAGTAAAAACATCCAGTCCAGAATTTCATAAACCAGAGCGTCCAGACGCTCAATAAAACCCGGTATATCTTCCCGGATGTACGCCAGATTGCCTTCTCCCCCCTTTGCCTCGAGAATTGCGGCCTCTTTTGAAAAATCCGCCGCCCCCAGACTTGAAGACGCGCTCTTGAGGGAATGAAACTGCGTGACAAAATCAGGCAGGGATTCGGGATCAAGGGGATTCGCGCGAAAAAAATCAATCCTTGCCGCCGCGTCTTTGCAAAACACGTCAAGAACCTTCTTATAACCCGTAAAGGTTCCGCCTGTCATTATAATACCCCGCTCCACATCCACCCCTTTAAGCGAAGGATACACAGGGGCTTTTACTTCCACGCGCGGAGAATCCGTCTGCAGCGTTCTTTTTATCCGCTTTTCCTCCGGAATCCATTGTATAAGAACTTCATCCAGCCTGGCAATATCCATTGGCTTGGCGAGAAAATCATTAAAGCGGGAGGCAATATACATTTCACGCGTTCCGGAAACCGCATTTGCCGTTAGTGCGATAACAGGCAGCGAAACATGGCGCCCGCCGAGATCGCGTATCGCATGTACTGCCTCTATGCCGTCCATGCCGGGCATCATATGATCCATAAATACGACGTCGTAATCATGGTTTTTTACAAGCTCGATGGAATCCAGACCGGACAGGCAGGTATCCACCCTGGCCTCGTAGGGCGTCAAAAGACCTTCGGTTACTTTAAGATTGGTAAGCATATCGTCAACCACAAGAATCCGCGCCTCAGGGAAAACATACCGGACAAAATTATCTGTTCTCGTGCTTCCGAGCAATTCGGTATAGGTTGCCTGTCCATTCAATATATTCGCCAGGGAAAGAGTGTACACCGGCAAGGACAGAAAAGAAACGCCGGGTATGGGGTTTTCGGAACCCAGCGCGACAGTAAGTATCAGACCCGGCTTTTCATCACCGGAAGACACCGAGACCGTCTCTTTCAGGATTTCGCGGATCCGTTTGTAGATTTTATAAATACCGTAATCGGTTAAAATAAAGTTCCATTTTCCGGCAGTAATGGCTTCGTAAAAATCTTCGACGGACGCCACCATTTTACAGGGTACTTTGAGGTTATCCAGCGACCAGCAGAGCGACTGAGCATACGCCTTGCGGTGCTCAAAAACCAGCACATTCTTTTTTTCGGGGGATTCCACACAGGCAAACGGCAGATCGGAATCAATCTCCTGGATAATGCTCGCTTCAAAGATACTGCCCTTGCCATACTCGCTTTTCAGCCTGATACCGCCGCCCATAGCTATGCAGAGAGATCGGGTGATCGCGAGTCCAAGACCTGTCCCCTCGATGCCGGAATTTTTTTTCATGTCCACCTGGATAAAATCCCCGAAGAGCTTTTCCTGATCCTCGGGCGTTATACCCCTTCCGGTATCGGCAACCTCTATCCGCAGAAGAACCTGCCTGGAACCATGTCTTTCCGCCGTAAGCGTGAGAGTGATTTGCCCGCGGTCGGTATACTTGACGGCATTCGAGAGTATGTTCAGAAGTATTTGCCTCAATCGTATCTCGTCGCCAATGAGGCTTGATGGAATATTGCTGTCGATATTTGTTATAAAACGAATGGGTTTCTCCGAAAGCCGCATACGGATAATATTGATTGTATCCTGTATGAGCGAAGCCAGGGCATATTTTGCGGGCGTTATCTGGATCTGACCGGCCTCAATCTTGGAAAAATCCAGGATATCGTTAATAATGGAAATAAGATTTGCCGACGCCTGCTTGATATCCTGCGCGTATTCATGCGGCTTGGCGGGAAGGGTCTCCCTGAGAAGGAGTTCCGCCATACCGGTGATCGCGTTCATGGGAGTGCGGATCTCATGGCTCATTTTGGCAAGAAAATTTGATTTGTATTTATTTTCTTCCTCGGAACGAAGCCGCGCCATGGAGAGCCGCAGCAGAACATAACAGAGCGAAGCGGCCAGGCTCCCGCCCAAAAGCATCAGAATGAGCGCGGAGGTATACCGGTCGCCGTAAAATTTTGTTTTGGGGATAATGCTTCCGACATACCATCCGTTAAAAATTTTCTTGAAAAAAACAAGGGCGGTGGTTCCGTCCCTGTCTTCGATCTCGCGGTCAAACACTATTTCGCCGCTTCTGAGATCGTGCGCCAATTTCGTAAAATCCCCGCCCAGGTTCTGAAACTGATTGCCCAGAACATCGCTGTCAGGGTGCGCCATGATGGCCATATCCTGGCTGAGTAAAATTCCATACCCGTCAAAAAGACGCGTAAGCCCGGCCACTGCCTGCCCAATCATTTTGCTGTCGACGTCAACCGCGAGGATACCGATTATATCCTCTTTATAAATGACGTTTTGTACGATGGATATAATCGTATTTTCGGTACGCGCGTCATGATAGGGTGCCGTATACGCAATGGACGTACCGCTGCGCACCGCAGTTTGGTACCAGGGCTGTCTTTGGGGAACAAAATCATCACCGGGATACAAATCAATACTGTCGTAAAAATGGCCGTTGATATATCCATAAATACCGTGAATATCGATCATCCCCTGCTCGCGCTGTGTCAGCCAGGCGGTAGTTGTACGCAGATAGTTCAGGATCTCGTACCGGGATGCGCCGTGGTCCAGCATACCTGTCAGGACATAATAGGAGTTTAAGAGCGTGATTTCCCCTTTTGAAAACCACACCTTGACGTTCGTCTCAGCGGTATCGATGACCTCTTCCACCCTGCCGAGAAGACGGTTTTCCAGTATATCCCCGATGAATATGTACGCGGCAAGAACCATAATGGTGAAAGACGCAAAAACAATGACGATCTCACGGATGTTGTGCTTAAGCGCTTTTGTAATATTGCGCTTGTCTTCCATGACCTGCCCCATAGCGTCTTTTGCTGTAATTATACCGGATACCGCTGAATTCCGTCAAAATTTAATTGACTGCCTTATTCCCAGGCGTTTGAGATCTCAATCACGGTTCGGTAGTACCAGTTCATACTGAATTGAACCACCTCGCCGGGGATAGTCTCCCCGATTTTGCCTATTATTTTCCCGTCGTTTGTTTCAAATACTCCTTCAAATATACGCTTTTCCCCGGATTCAATCCGCTCCCGTTCCGTTTCCAGTACGCGAAGAATCGCCGGTTCCCAGGGTATTGCATTATTGAGAGGTGTGATATCCACAAACCGATCCTTCAGGGAACCCATATACGGGTGCGGCGTAAAACTGCCATCCATAACGCTTTGCATCATGTTTATATAGTACACGCCCCAGTTCCATACCACTGAGGTAAGAATGGCATTGGGCGCTTCGGCAGCCATATCGGAATTATAGCCGATTCCAAAAGCCCCTGCCTTTTCCGCCTCTTTCAGAGCGTCGGCGGAATCGCAGTGCAGGGTAATGACGTCGCATCCCCGCGCGATAAGGCTGCGGGCCGCCGCTCTCTCTTCCATAGGGTCAAACCAGCTGTACGTGGTTCGTACATAGATCCTTGCGGCGGGATTTACCTTTTCCACGCCCAGGGCAAAAGCGTTTATACCGCTGGAAATCAGACTATGCTCCTTGCCCATTCCCGTAACATAGCCAATCTTGCCGGATTTTGTTTTCATGCCGGCAATCAACCCGGCGAGGTAGCGCGCTTCCTGAATATTGCCGAAATAGTTTGTGAAATTTGTATCATTATACTTGTTTCCTGATGCGTGCGCGAAAATGACCGACGGGAATTCCTTTGCCAGCTTTTCAATGGCGTTCATATACCCCAGGCTTGTCGCAAATATGATATTGGCACCCCAGGCAATGAGATCCCGTATTGCGCTCTCGGCACCCAGGGCGTCTTCATCATAAATATTGCCCCTTCGGAAAACCTGCGCGTCCTTAAAACCAAAATGTTTTATCATTTCCTGGATTCCGGTTTCATGGGAAAACGTCCAGCCGGAAATTTCCGATGTATGCTCAATTTGATAGAGTACGCCTACTTTTATCTGTTCTTTCGGTATGGGCACTCCCGGTTTCCAGGCTTCAGCCTGTTTACACCCGGAAATTCCAAACACAAACAAAAATGCGCAGCCTGCAAGAATATGTTTCACAATATTCCATCCATCCACTTGAAGATGTACCCCCCCCCCCCCCCCCCCCCCCCCCCCCCGCGGGGTGGGGGGGTGCCTTGCCACCCTCGTTTCCCGGGAACTCCTCTCCTTCCCCCCCGCCCGACGGTCAACCCCGTCCCC
>JAITCI010000019.1 GCA_031283155.1 Spirochaetota bacterium
TTTGCTGCCGCTGGTTGCTCTGCTGCCACCGGATGCGCTGCTGCCGTCGGATGCGCTGCTGCCGCCGGATGCGCTGCTGCCGCCGGATGCGCTGCTGCCGCCGGATGCGCTGCTGCCGCCGGATGCGCTGCTGCCACCGCCGGATGCGCTGCTGCCACCGCCGGATGCGCTGCTGCCGCCGGATACACTGCTGCTGCCGGATACACTGCTGCTGCCGAATGCGCTACTCTCATCACTGCTGTTCGCGGCGCTCATGTCTGAAGATTTGGATCTGCCATAGGGGTCAACGCGCAGATCCCAATCGGTGCGCGGAAAACATCCTGTCCCAAACAAAAGAAGCGCGCCCAGAGCCAAAAGACAAACCGCGCGTTCCGGGGATGCTTCGCGTATTTTTTTATATGCAATTAAAATTGATTGATGGGGGGGGGGGGGGTACTATAGTTCATGGCTGACCTTTCTCATCCTCTGCCGACGCGATACGTCTGTATACCCAAAGCGCACCATTCCACACTATTTCTACTACTATACACCCAAACCCTATGGAAAGCAAATGCAAATTAACACGCGCAAAAAACGGCGCTCCCGGCGTTTTTGAAACAATCATGGAAAGATAAATACGTCTGCGGGACGCCAAATTCGGAGGCTCGGCGCTGCGGTTACTCCGGTAAACGGCGGAGCGTCAAAGAATGTACTATTGGCTCGCGGATTATAGTGGTATGCGAAAACTGTTCCCCCCCAAAAAATATATACTCATTTGCGCAATTTTTTGGGATGGTTGCAAAATATTGCACTCGCGGGGCGTTATAAAAAATGGGCAATGATCGGCGAGGCACGGCTCGTCAATATCGGCTTACCCATACACGAAGGAGTGTGCCATGATTCCAAAAGAATTTCGCGAGTATTTGTGCGGGTATAAAACGGTGCGGTTTCATTTTCGGCTGCAAAAGGCGACGGCGGCATATTTCCGCGACCGGAAGCGGAACGGGAATTATTTCAGCGGGATGTGTTCGGCGGCGGTCGACCGTTTTCAGATTGCGCTGAGTCAGGGGCTTATCAATTTATCGCGCACGAGCCGGTTCCGGGAGCGCGAGGATAGGGCGGATAAAATCGAGTGCGTCGCGAATCTGGAGACGGTGGCGAAGGATTTGGTCGAAAAGCTGGCGTTTACTTTGCGGCTGAGCCAAGCGGAGGTTTTACGAATGGCGATGGAGTGGTGGATGGAAACAGTGCTGCTGCGCAAGAAGAGGGAGATTTTTATTCCCGCCCGGTGGAAGTGGCACCATAGATCACGTACTCCGCGAGTAGAAACTCTCACCTTCTCCTTTTGGAGTTTCGGGCGGGAGCTGATCTGGCGTTTCCATCCCCCGAGACCTAAAAAATTCCCCTTCCCGCCCCTCTCCTGGGAGGATTGGGAGGACTAAAACCATTTGCGCCGCGCAAAGCTCGCAGCACTCCAACGCCCGAAAACGCAATGCTACGGGAGTTGCTTTTGCGGTTATAACGAAACCTCGCCCTAAACCGCTTTTTAGCGATAAGCGTGAGCGCGACGGAACGCGCTTCCATAAATACCCTGTTCAATATTTTCCACTAATAATACTGTTATGTAGATATTGTATTTGACGATGCGTAAACGTGGCGGCAATTCGCCGCCACGTTTGGAAAAGAGTTCCGCACAAATGACAGACTCGAATTTGCTGCTCCACTACGCCGTAACATATATTGCGCTTTCATTTATTGTGCTTTTTCAGGGTATATTCCAGATTGCCGGGAAAAACCAGCGCAGCAGTCTGAACTGGCACTTTTTTGCCATTTGCGCAGCATTGGCAGTTGTCTTTTTTAATAACAGCATTCAGTTTTATACAGCCTTTTCAGAAGGCGTGGATTTAGGCGAATCAAGTTATATTTCCGGCAAATTAAGTATGTTTTTTTCGCCAATTAAACTCATGATCATCCCGTTTGTCTTCGCGTTTATCCTGAACCTTTCAAAGATCAAATCCAAAGGAACAAGAATATTGCATCTTGTCCTGCTTTCCACCAATACGCTGGTCGTTTCCGCGATATATCTTATTCTGCTTGCGTTTACAGACGCATTTGAAATTTTATCTTCCAATTTATTTAATTTGTCGGTCCTTTTAATCGTTATTTTCTCCGGCTGCTGCCTGATTATCCTACAGTATAAATGGATAAAAAGCGCATCGCTGAAACGGGATCGTTTACAGGCAAAATCAATATCGATAGTCTCCCTGATATCGCTTCTTTCCCTTGTTCTCCTTTTGTTTATTTTTGGTTCTCATTGGACAGAACTTATCGCGCATATCGGGATAGTGGCGCTTATATTCATTTGCAGCCATTTTGCCAGGGAGTATAACAGTTTCAGTTTTAATATTTCCAACCTTGCCGCTTATGTGTATACGGCTGTAAAGCTGCCTGTGCTTATTCTGGACGACACAGGCAATATTATGCTTTGTAATAAGGCTTCGGAAATGTTTTTTAAAAAAGACAGCGGGCAGCTCACTCTGCTGAAACTGTTCAGCCTGTTTGACTTCGGGGATATATCGTTAACATTACAGCGCCATAAAAAAGATGCGTCTGTTTTCAACTGCGACGCCGTGTGCCTTGCCGAGGGGCAAAAATGCCAGATTTCACTGAATTACATTTATGATAAATATGACGAAATGATCTGTACTGTAGTGATAGTGACCGACGTCACCGAAAAAGAAGATTTAATACGCCAGATCAACGAATCCCATGCCCGGATTGAGCGTTTTAACAAGGAACTCCAGTCCGAGGTTGATCGGCAAACCAAAAGCATCCGCGATCTTCAAAGGGCGATTGTATATTCGATGAGTGATTTGATAGAAAAAAAAGACGGCTACACCGGCGCGCACACCAGGCGTGTAAGCGAATACGTTTCTATTTTACTGCGTGAACTTGTACGGCGGGGATATCAACTGACTGAATCGGAAATTCAAAAAATTGCGGAATCTTCCCTGCTGCATGATATGGGAAAAATCGCGATACCTGACAATATTCTTCTCAAGGACGGAAAATTGACCGATGATGAGTTTGCCGTGATGAAAAGCCATAGCATGACGGGGGCGGATTCTTTGCAAAAATCAATGCAGTTTGCGGAGAATAACGATTTTTTGAAAAACGCGTTTGTAATGGCTAAATATCATCATGAAAAGTGGAACGGCAGCGGTTATCCGGACGGGAAAAAAGAAAATGAGATTCCTGTCCTTGCCCGCGTAATCGCCATTGCCGATGTGTATGACGCATTGCGTTCGCAGCGCCCGTATAAAGCGCCTTTCAGCCGTGAAAAGGCAAAATCAATCATCCTTGAAGAAAATGGTCTCCAGTTCGATCCTGAACTGGTGGATGTTTTTTTGGCCGTAGAACCGGAGTTCGACGAGTTCTGTACCGCAATACACACAATATGACGACGCCTTACGCATGGTCTCAAAGCCAGAGTGTGGGAGCGCGCCTCCACTAATAGTTAAGATAGAGCGATTCATACACAGTTTCAGATTTCTTGTCCATTACTTTTTTGAAACTCGAATTTCCCGATGACAACATCAGATGCCGCCGGAACAACTCTTGGGGCATTTCAAGCCACGCTTGCCATCAAATGATAAAGCGTATTTAACTCCCCGCTTGTTGAGCCAGTCAAGGTATTCAAGAAAACGCTCGTAATCTATCGTCCCATAATAGCGCCCCCTGGTATTGAAGTAGGGGGGATCAAGATAAGCGAAATCGCCCTCTTGTATATCCTGCGAGGTTTCCCAATAGTCGCCGTCCCTGAAATCAATTCCCCGTAACCGCTTGGCCCACACAGCTAAAATTGACTTTAATCGCGAGGGTTCAATACCCTTTCGGGTGTGGTGCAAAGAATTATTAAACGCCCCATTTTTATTGAAACGGATAAGCCCATTGACGCAAGTCCTTGACAGGAAAAGAAGGTCAGAGGAATCCTGTTTTTCATTGAAGTTATCCCGGATTTCGTAGAATACAGGATAGCTTTCATTCTGCAAACGTTCCCACCGTACCCTGTACTGTTCGTAAAGTTCCTCGTAATCGGTTTGAATTGCCCTCCAAAGATTATTGCAGCCGATTGGCTGCGTTTACTGCCGCTCCATTTAATTGCGGGCTGGATGTTTGCCATTACATCCTCCATAAACCGTTTTCCACAGGGTCATCTGATCAGAATGATTATTTGAATTTTCCGGATATTCTGCATTGTTATGCAGTGAAACCTCTGGTACAAGTGATTGAACATCAGAATCTTCGCAACACCCGGCGTCTATTTGGATCATAGATTCCGTTTCGGAAAGACGCATTACAGAGCTTTTATAATACTCCATAACAGTTTCATAACCCAGATAATTCCTCCCGGCAAGTTTCGCTGCGAAACACTCGCTCCCGGAACCGCTGAAAGGGGTCATAACCAAATCCCCCTCTCTGCTGCCAAGCCGAATCATGCGGTCAAGTATTCTAAGCGGCTTTTGCGTTGGGTGCTTTCCGTATTTACTCTCTTCGCTCTGCTTGTTGTTTGGAATGTCCCATACTGTCCGCATCTGTTTACCGGGAATTTTTAGTCCGTCTTCAGCAAAAGAACTCTCCTTTGCGTAATCATGTCTCCTTTTTCCATTTTTCGGTCAGGAAGCAACTCTGATTTTACCTTCACTCGCTATCGTAAGACTACTATATCAAAAAGCAGAGAGGAATAAAAGTACACGGCGGAACGCTTGTTTTGGAGGCTTGGAGCATCGGTTCGCCCGAAGAGCGGCAGAGCGCTCTCCACCAAATACCGGCCTTTTGGAATACTCCGGTATGCGTTCCATGTTCCCCCAAAAAAATTCCCCTGTAGCCGCAGTTACAACGGCGGATCGCCCGTAAACCGCTTTTTGGCGATAGGCGTGAGCGCGACGGAACGCGCCTCCACAAACACCCGACCGGTACTAAAAATGCGCGGCATCCGGCTTGCAATATCACGCCACGGCACCAGAAGGGAAGCCGGAGGTCTCTGCGCGGCAGGGAGAAGCACGAAACTTGCGGGATGCGGAAAAAACCCATCCTCATGCCGACTATCCCGTATCGGCATGAACCCAAGCCAGGCTGTATTCTCCGGCGCGGCAACGCGGCTTATGTACGCGCCTGCCGCAGGGATTAAAAACGCGCGGCGCGCGTGCGTAAAACGCATGAGCATATCGGGCGCGGGAAAACGCATTGCGGCATCCTTGCAGCGCAGCGCAATCGCCTCCGCGCATGCCCTGGCCAGTGTGCTTTGAATTTCCATGATGCGTATTCCGCGTACACCCAGGCGCCCCAGTATCTCACATGACTCATCAATGGAACCCGAGCGATACGACCGGATGCCCGCAGCTTCGATGCTCTCATAGACGTCCTGCCAATTTTGCTCAGGGACGTCATGCGCGAGCGGATAGAGGCTGCGCTTGTACAGATAAAACGCGCGCCTTTGCCGATTTGCGTCGCTATAGCGCACAAGATAGTCGGGAATGAGCGGGACGCCCCCGGTTCTGTCCGCCATCGTTTGCAAAATCTCGTGCGCTGCGGTACTGGCGCCGTCGGCGGGAATGGTTATAAGCGTAATCCCCGGCGCGCGAAGCTGATCGAGCGCGCGCGGCACGGCGCGTATCCGGCTGCCCATATAGAGTATGGCAAAGCGCCGGCTGCCCGGTCTCCACGAATATGAATGGACGAGCTTTTTAAATATCGTTTCCAAAGAGATATTGACGCTACCCGGCGCGGCGCGCGTTTGCCGGAGTTCCTGCGCAAAGGCTGCGGGCGAATCCGAGAGATCGCTCATCTCTGCGCGATCATCCGAAGAAAATCGTATACCCCCAAAGCGGACGTCCGGCGGGGGCAACGCCGTTTGCATGATACGCGCAAACCCGGCGGCGAAATCCGCCGCGTCCGGGAGCAGGCGGTACATACGCCCGCCGGTTTCGATAATGAGTACGATATCCAGCATGGGCGGCGCGCCTTGCGCGGCCAGCGCGAACGCGTCGGAATCAGCGGCATATCCGCTCGCGGGATACGCGATCAAAAACGCCAGAAAAAAAAGCGCACAACGATTTCGCATACAGGCATTGTATACGCGCGCAGATGCGGAGGTCAAGGCGCGAAACTGGATGTTCGCGCGGCCGCGCAAGCGCAATCCAGGCGGTACAGTGCATGAGTGGGTTTGCCGCGTCGCTTTATAGAGCATATTGCAGCGAAGAGGCAAGCGAGGCCTCGTATCTGCCCGAAAAGGGCGTTAATTCAAGAGTATCTCTTAAAGCTACTTTCAAAGCATAGCGGATTCTTTGCGCAAATATGTTCCCTTCGAGTTTCACGATGCCCATGCTGCCTTTCCCGGTATAGGATCCCAGATTATTTTCCCCCGCGCTGATCAGAATCGGAAAAGACGGCCAGAGATGGAGTTTCGGATCCGTTTGCCAAAGGCCATAGGCCAGGGTGACGCGAAAATGACCGAGCGGGACAAGCAGGGAGGAACTGAGCCATGAGCCCTTCCCCTTTTCAAAGCGAGTCCCGCAGTCCATTTTGATTGAATAGAGACTGCCCGACGCCCAGGTTACGGTGCAGCGATACTGCGCGCTCTGGCGCTCGGACTCTTCCTGCGTCAGGCGTCCCGCAAGCACTATCTCCAGCCCAAGCCCCTTAAAGCGGAGCGCGGTGGTATATTTTGATCGCGCGCTTTCCGGAAAAAAGTTGACGGCGTATTGCCACCGCAGCGAATCGAGAATGCACCACTCATTCTGGATATCAATATGGCGTCCATCCGGCGCGAGCCCCGCGAGGCCGTCATGTATCGAAGGAAGGATATGCGTCCCCTCGCGATAGCGCAGGGCATAGCGCAACCGCGCGCGTTTCCCGCGCACCCCAAGCTCAAGCGCGCGCGCCTGTATCTCGCCTGTACCCTCCAGTCCCGCGTCCCCGGCAAGCGCGCCCTCGCCAAAAAAACCAAAATTTTCTTCATTGAAAGAAAATCCAAACGCCCCATGCCAGCGGCTGGAACCGGTCATCACCGACGCGGATTTGTCCCGGATGAAGGCGCAGGAATACATCGGGAAAGCGGCGGTTGCGGAAAGAGTACACCGCCTGGAAAGCGCCGCCTGCGCATTGGCGCCAAAGAGCAATTCGGTGACGCTCTCCGTATCCGCATCTGCGAGCGACTCCTGCTTGTTGATCAGTTGCCGCAGAGTCCCCTGATACCGGTTCGCGATAAGTTTCTCCGCGCTTGTGAACAAAGTTCGCGCGGAGAAAAATGCCTCCGCCCGCAGCCAGGGAAGCGAGAAGGCAAGCGACGCCCCCGTGAAGGTATCCTTCGCGCTGTCGGAAAACTGCGGCAGGCAAAGCGCGGTTTTTGCGCCCGGCCATGTAAAAGCGCCCGACCCATACCCTGCCCTGCCCGCGAGAAGCCCCAGCGATGAGCGGAAGCGGAAATTACCAAGCAGCAATGCGAAATTTTCATTGCCGAATTGTACATGGATACCCAGGCGCCGCGCAAAGGGCGGAACAGCGTCCCCTGAAGCATACCAACCCCGGGGCGAGGCAAGACGCTCCGAGTTATCAAAAATGCCGCGCAGTCCAACACGAACCGCCCCCTCGGTCTCTACGGTACTCCGAAACGACCATGCGCCCGGCTTCGCGATATAGCCCATCTCATGGCGCAGGATTTTTTGGGAGTCTTTTTTTGGCGCGTATTGGGTAAAGTATTTTTTAATCTCCGCGTAGATCTCGGGCGTCACTCCGGCTATGGTTAAGAGCTTCCAGCGTTCCGTGAGTTCGCCGCGTTTGGACGCGCGGGCGATCCTGCCCGCAACCAACGGCGTGATATACGGTAATTCCTCGAGGCGCGCCGCGTCCAGCTGCGCAAGATTGAATTCCATGAACTCCTCAATATTCTCATCCTCGTCAAGGCTCTCCATCCCATCATCGGCCATCGGGACACACACAAAAACGCCGCGCATCGCCCCGGCAATGGACTCCGGAATTTTCATAAGATAGATGATCTGTTCGAGAGTCTCATAGCCGCCCAGGGTTCTCTGTAGCTGCTCAAACTGACGGCCTCTGCCATAGAGCTTTGTTTTGAGTTCAAACTCCAGCGCGGAGAGGGCGTTGATATTTTCTTTTGCCTCGCCTGCGGCACCCCCTATACACAGAAAGAGCAGCGCGCAAACGCATATATATTTTTTTGTCATGGAATGTTCTCCAGAACCAGCGGAATCCAGTTGGTTTCATTCTCCGGCATGAGCCAGAGATCTTCGATCCGCGAGAACCCGCGCAGCCTTTTGCGCAAGAGAACGATGCGCCTTGCTGTATCCGGAGCTATCCCCCGCGCCGCGAGTTCCCGTATACCGTAGCCGTTTATGTGGCATACCGCGCCGCTCTGACTTATAATTGGAATATATGTTTTGCAGTCGTCGTCAATTATAATTTGTCCGCCGATTTTTTGCATAACCGTATATGAAAATCCAGATATGCGGTAGAGTTCATCCAGCGAATACAGTTTTCTGACCATGCGCTCGCGCAGGATCCGCTCCGCGAGGCGCGCGTTCACCCCGGGAAGCGAGGCGATCTCCCGCTCGCTCGCGGTATTTATATTGACGGGCGCTGCGGCAAGGGTGCCAAAGGAATCCTCTCCCGCCCATGCCCACCCTATGGTGACATGGTGCTCAAGGTTCCCTCCATGCAGCGGAAGGCGGGACGCGGCGTCCAGATGCACTCTTTTATGCCTGTACCCCAGCCCGAGGCTTACTATAGCGGGCGCGGTCTCATAGGACGCGCGGAGGGCAAGCCCGGGAAAGACCGCGTATTCGCTGGAGAATGCCGGCGAGAGTCCAAAGCCATCCAGTTGAAACCCCATTCCAAGAACAAATCCCTTAACGGGCTCATACACGCCCGCCGCGCGGAATATGCTTCCGATGCGATCTTCATTTGCGACGCCCATTCTGGTTTGGGTGAGGGAATAGACCACGCCCGCGATCCTGAGCGCGGGCAAAGGCGCGTACACAACTCCGATATCCACACCCGGCTGCGCTATCCTGCAAACCTTTTCAATCGCAAGATGTAATATTCTTCCCGTGCAGCCAACCGCGAGCGAGGAGATGGGCGCGAAGGAGATGCTGAGTCCAAAATCGCTTTCCCGCCACAGGCTGTCGCCGCTCGTGACGGTGCTAATACCAAGCCCGACGCCATATTTCGGAATGAGCCTGTACCCCATAACTCCAGATATCCGATCAAGGCTCTGCACGCCGTCCGGCCGGCAAAAGTCCAGACCTATCCCGCCGGAACCGGGAAGCGCGAGGAGCGCGGGGTTATTGCGTATGGAGAGGGCGTCCATATACCGCGTGACGCCCGAGAACCCTTGCGCGCGGGAGGCCGCTCCCAGAATGTCGGAGCTGAAAAATCCGTACGCCGGATATGCGCACAGGAGAGAGAGCGCACAAAAACAAATTCGCAGAGCGCGCGTCATCAGCGCATCCCCGGCGCTATCTGGAGAAGAAGCGTTTCATGCCTGCTCCTGCCCTGAGCTGTCGTCACACGCAGATCCAGAATATAGCTCCCGCTCATGAGCGCCCCGCCCGTGGGCAAAACAAGCGCAACCGGAACCTCATGGCGTCCCGCGCCCTCCAACCGATTCTGAATCACCGCGATCTCTCTCCCGTCGCGATGCCTCAATGCAATGCGCGCGTATTCGCCGGGTCTCAGCGTAAGGATGACCCTCCCCTGCTCTCCGCGGCGCAGGATTCGCTTTGCGAGCCTGGCCCGCTCATCCCGGAAATCGGAGGACGCGAGGTATTGGGTCACGATCCCGGGCGTCCCTCCAAAGCGCTGCACAACTACGCTCGATTTCAAAAACGGATTTTCCCTCTCCCAGGAGACATTCCTGCCGGCGTCGCTCGTCCATGAAAAGGCGTTCAGCGTACGCCCCGCGTCATCCAGGAGCAGCACGATTCCCGCGTTATTCCCAAGCCCATAGCTCAGAAAGCGGGTGCCATCAATGGTGATATGGATCAGGCTGCCAACAGAAAGCGCGTTTCTTTGGATGAAATTCGCGTAGGCGCCGCCATAGCGCGGGCTGGTGATGAGCGCCACACCGGACGGCGCAAGAAGGGTACCGCTTCCGCCGTGCCGGTGCATACCGGTATAGGGCATGAGTTTTTGTTTGTTTCCGTTTGCGCTTGCGATCCAGCAGGAAGCCAGATCGATGGGTTCTGTTCCGGTATTCAGGATCTCAAGATATTCGTCGTCCGATCCGTTTTCGGGATTGGCCATAACCTCGCTGATGACGGCGCTTGTTTCAGCATAAGCTTTACCGGATATCGAAAAAATGATACAGGGAATGAGGATAATACAGACAGATATGCGATTTGCCATGATACTTGCTCCTTCCGAAGAGCCGCAGAAAACACGAGGTGTTCTCTGAAGTTTTCATTAGAGCAAGTACCGGGAAGGCCTGTAGGTTCGCTTTTTTTTGCTTTTTTTTAAGAAATTTTTGCCCGGGCTTTTCTGCGCCGTACCCAGTCCCAAACCGCCGCAAGAAAGACAATCCCAAAACCGAGATATTCGAGGATCCGGAAGATCGGCTTCTGCACAAATTCAAAAAGAATCGTGCTTTTGCCTGCCGGGATCTCGACAGCCCTGAATAATAGATTTGCGGGGCGGATCACACCCGGGGCGTCATTCACCCTGACCTTCCAGCCCGTGTGCCAGGCGTCGAGAAGCATCAGAAGGCCTGGCTGCGCCGAATCAACGCTGAGTTCAAGCCGCGTGTGTCCATTATGGGTGATCTCTATATCCGCCCCGCTCCCGGGAAGTGCCTCGTTTTTGGCGAAACCAGGCGCTTCGGGCGTTTCAATGATCGGAGTAACACGATTGTCCTCCAGCGAAGAAGCCGCAAAGAGAGTTTTACTTTCAGCATAATCCTGCGCCGCGCGATAGTCATGCGCGAGCCAAACGCGCGGCAGGGCGTTTGTGATTTCATGGATCCTGAACTCCATCGAGAGCGGAATGCGATCCTTCGTTAAAAGCGGGAAGGATGCGATAAGCGGCAGGCTTGCGTTTGTACTCTCGCTCCTCTCCAGGCTGAGAACATAACGAACCCCGATTCTGGCGAGCGTATCCGCAGAAGGCGGTTTTGCATGCAAATCCGTAAGCTGCATAAATTCGCGATAGCGCTCAGGCCTGCGCGGATTGGGGTTAAAATTCGCGCAGGATATTTCGTGGTACGGGAAAAAATCCCGAAAATAGACGTCGGTTACAAAATTGCGTTCTACCCATACGCGGCCATTCCGCATCCTTTCCTTCAGGAAAGCCACAACCGGATCAGGACGTGAACGATCAAAATACAGATGCACCTGATTATCCCGAATATCCACGGCAAGCGCCGCGTTATAGTCCAGCGTAGTCTCGCGGCTGGAATACTGAATATAGTGCCTTCCGCTTAACCAGAGATCCAGCGCCGCCAGCGCGATAAGGGCGGCTGCAATATATTTGAGATTCTGATCGCGTACATTTTGGCGTATCACGACTCTGCACAGGAAATACGCCGCCGCCGCAAAAACAGCCGCAAGCAAAAACGCGAGAGGAATATGATCCAGCACACCCTCAACAATTTTCGGATCCACAAGCCCCTGGCTTTGCCCTAAACTGAGCCGTTCATATACCGTTCCGCGCAAAGCCCCGGACGCGGCAAAAGCCAGCAAGGTCATACCCGCAAAACCTATCGCCAGATATTGGGCTGCCTTCAGAAAACGCTCAAATTTGTCCGCATATTGTTTCCGAATATCCTCGGCAAACAAAAGATGCAGCCCCATAGCGCCCAGTATGGAAAACGCGAACATGGTTGGCCAGAGAACCTTATTGGGATTCCGAATGGTATCCATATAGGGGATCTGGTAAAAAAACCAATAGAGCGCCGGAAGATGCCGCCCAAAGGAAAAGATCAGGGTGACAATAATAGCCCAAAACCAAAAGACTGCCTCGCTCCCGCGCTTTTTCCGGAAAAAAATAAGCGCAAGCATTGCCAGAAAAAGCGTAGCGACGCCCACATTCTCGGCATTGAGCTTGTAGCCGTAAGGTACGGAAGGCTTACCCATTCTCCCCCAGTACGGCACTTCGGAATCCGAAGTCTTCCAGCCAAAAATTCCGGGCACAAAAAGCTCAATGGTTTCTTCCGGCGGCAATGACCAGGAAGTGGCGAACTCCCATTTTTCCTGGCTGCCCGGCAGCAAACCCTCGGTAGTCCCCGAGAGCGCGGCTATCTGCGGTAAAAGCTGTACACCAATCATAACCATGATGATCACAAGAGACGCAAAACCGAGCTTGTGCCGGAGCAGGTTCTTCCAATCGGCAAGATAATATGCCGTAAAACGAATCTCTTCCGGCCGCTTTTGCGCGAGAAGATATATCCAATAACAAAGCGCGAGAGCGCCAAAGAACAGCACCGCCTCGTAAAACTGCCCGGCCAGGGCAAGCCCGAAGAAGAACCCCGAATAGATATAATGCGTCCAGGCGTCCTCTTTCGCGGCCTTGCGCAAAAACAGAAAAACCAGGGGTATCCAGATGAAGGTCATAAATTTCGCGAGATGTCCCGGAAATATTTTTGTGAGAAAATGATTGGAGAGCATGAGGCTTACCGCGCCAAACAGGGCGGCAGCTCTGGAAAGATTCATTGAGCGAAGATAAAAATAGAAAAAAATGCCCACAAGAAAAGTTCCGAAAAAATAGGCCAGGGAGAGCGCGGTATAGGGATCAAAGAGCTTAAAGACAAGCGTAAGTACCTTGTCTGACATAACCTGTTCCGGCCAGCCCGCCATATAATCGCGGTACCATATACTCCCATCCTTGCTGTCCGCGAGCGCTTTTTGCTGCCAGGTTACAACCGAAGTGTGGTAATCGCCCGAGAAAAGAACCGTATCGTTCTGAAATATCCCTTCGCGGTACACAAAGAGCGCGATGAGCAATATGATGATAAACGGAATGGATTTTTTGAGCATATAAGGCTCCTGCCGTTATGCGGCACGTCTGATCTGTCGCAGCCAATGGATACAAGAAAACGCAAGAATAGTATACCCCGCAACACCGAGAACGAAAAGAATTTCATGCACACTTGCATGGAATAACTCGTAGGCGGCTATGGTACACACGATAGACGCCGCAAGGCTGATGGTATAGCGCCAGTCATGGTGCACAATGAAATAATTGATGAAGATGAGAATCATGGGATACGGCATGAAGGCGAAGAAAAAATATTTAAGGGAGGAGACGGCGCTCATATATTTTGTGTGGGTGAGAGCCTGCAGCAGGAATTCGGGGAAAAGCAGGATAAGCGCAAAAAATGAGAGGGTTGCAAGAGCGCCCAGTATGAGCGCCTTCACCATAATGCGGCGCGCGGCAATCACGCTGTCCTTATGGGATGCGAATTTCGGGAAGGTGACAAAGGTGATGGCATTGACAAGAAAGACAGAAGATTTCGCAACGGTCGCGAGCGCTCCGTATAATCCATTGTCAAATTCGCTTAAAAAACGTCTCGCCATATACTCGTCGATATTCCGGAAAAGACTGAATGAAAGGTACAGGATAAAAATGGGGAGAAAGTCACGCAGCAAGGACGCAAGCCGACCCTCCATCGGAATCGCATCTGCCGCGCTTCCTGCGGCCAAAGCGTCGCGTCTGAAAAACAGGATATTTGCGAATACCAGAAAAATAATGGAAAAAAGAACGGCGAGCAGCGGTATATCAAACCTGTTTATAAAGCCTGCGCTTATGCGTATGAGCGGCAGGAGCGATTGGTTTACGGCAACCGGTGCCGGGAAAATATCTCCAAAAAAGAGATGCAGGAGTATATAGCACGCGCCCAGTTTTGCGCATACGGCAAGAGTATTGATGATCCCGATGACCGCAAAATGCTGAAATGCCTGCAAGGCACCGGCGAAACAATTTCCGATGCTTGACAGAAAAAACATGAGAACCACCACAAAAATCGAAAACCATGCGGGCAGCTGATACTGTTCCCGTAAAAATGGAGAAAAGATGAGTATCAATACCGATCCGCAGACTGCCAGGAGTACAAAAATCCGGAAGATCCACCGGAAATACCCGATTGCCAGGGCAGGCTTATTCCGCCCAAGCTGCCAGGACATTTGTTTGGTGATTATCATCTGGAGAGCGCCGAAAGGCTGGGTCAGAATGGAGAAAAACGCCAGGAGAGCGGTAAAGACGCCGTAATCCTCAATACTGAGATTCACGGCGGAGTATTTGCGAAAAGCGATATTAACGACTGTTGTCGCGCCGAAAAAGAAAAAATAAATTGCGCCATGCCTGAGTATGTTGTCGCTTGCGTACTGCCTCAGAATTGTCTGCACCCGTCCAAACATTCCGCCGTCCCCGGTATCAGATCAAATCTTTGACCGCTTCGATTGAACAGGAGCGGATGCACGGCTGTAATGCGTTAAAACCCGCATATACATTGTCAAAAAAAACTTTTGTCTTCGCCTCCGCAAACAAACCAAGCTGAACCTCGGGATCCTGCAAAAAAAAGAGGCTTGTCATCAATCCATAATCGATGGCTTCCTGCCGCACAGACGGAGAGAGATGCGTATATGTGGACGCGAAGGTGATATACTCCCCCGCAAGCGGTTCAGAAACGCATGAGTCGGGGATTATAAGACGCGCAAGCTGCGCATTAACCCTGCGGCCATAGTTCCGCCGGAAAGCCGCCGTCGGATAGATCATATACCCTGATGCCTGCGGCTTCAGGAGGACAAGATCCTCGGCGATATAACGGTTCCCCCTGCCGGAGGCCATCAGATCCCGGAGCAGAGTGGTCTTGCCATTCATGGCCGGAAGAACAAGGGTATGCACTTTTCCGCCTGCATCCAGCCAGGCGCAGCCCCGGAAGAGCATAAAACCCGCCTGAAAGAGATCAAAGGCGATACGCGCAAAGATATGTTCGCCAACGCTCCGGATACCGCCAATACGAAAAGGGATTTTAAGATACATGGAATTGACGCTGAAATGCCTCTGCGCCTCGTCATACTGCAAAAAAAGACCCGTCCGCAGAAGCGGACGATAATATGTATATCGCTTATGCGCGCAGGTATGATACCCAAGCCGATACTCCCATTCCTGTGGGCAAGCGGCGCGGGATATTTTTTCAATCGTGTAATGAAAAGGGAGAGGCGCGGAAGTGGCGGGGAAAAAAGAGAAATCTTCCAAAAATAAAAAATCCCTGAGCCTTGCAATATTCACGGAAAGGGAGATAAGGCCGGGGACAACCGTAACAAGCCGTTCCATGATAAGCGCTCCCTGTACGCCGTACAAATGAAAGCCGGTATCCTGGGATACCGGCTTCGGGCTGACTGGATTCGAACCAGCGACCTCATGAACCCCATTCATGCACGCTACCATCTGCGCTACAGCCCGCTCTCTGAAATCTATCAAAAAATATGCAGCCTTGCCATAAAAATGACGGGGACAAGATGGTTCATTTTGTTACATGCAGTACACTATATGTTTTTATTGTACAGTTCAGCCGTTTTTAATATACTTCCCATTGATGTCCTTAAAGGACTTCATGCAAATCATAATGAAGTCAATTAACCACCATATGAAAAGACCGCCGAAGGTAAGCAACTGCAATATACCTGTGCCAATTTTTCCTGCATAAAACCAATGCACACCGAGACCGCCTGCAAAAAAGCAGAGCAGAATCGCCGCCACCCAGCTTCTGTCTGATACATCCCCGGAATCTGTTCCTGCGCCGAGCATGGACTGGCAATGCTTACACTTTATCGCCCCGTCGGCGATCTCTTCTTTACAATATGGACATACCATAAGGCACCTCTTTCTGTCATTTATTTACAGCTTCGCGAGCATATCGCCCGTCAGTATCGGAATATTCTTTTCGCGCGCGAGCGCCTCGGTCGCGGCAGTATCGCGCGTCTTGAAAACGACTATCGCTTTGCCCTCGGTTTTTTCGACAAAGGCGTACATATATTCCACATTCACATTATGCTCCGCGAAAAATCCAAGCACGGCGTCCAGTCCGCCCGGCTGATCCTCGATCCCAAGCGCGATGACCTCGGTGGTGCGCGCGACGAAGCCCGCGCCCTTGAGCGCCTCGGCGCAGCTTGCGGGGTCATTGACTATCAGACGCAATACCCCAAAATCCGCCGTGTCCGCGAGCGAGAGCGCGCGGATATTAACGCCCTTCGCGGTCAGCAAGCGGCTCACCTCGGCCAATCGGCCTTCGCGATTTTCGATGAACACAGATACCTGATCGATTGCCATTCTTTCCTCCTCGGCACTGCCTATAACACGCGCTTGTCGACAATGCGCACCGCTTTGCCCTCGCTGCGCGGGATGGCTTTGGGCTCAACCAGGCGCACCCTGGCGTGCAGCAACAGAGCCGAGGCGAGCGCGCTCTCGATCCTGCGTTCAATCCCTTCAAGGTTACGCACCTCGTCGGAGAAGAGCGCCTCGTTCATCTCCACCTGCACCTCAAGGCGGTCGAGGCTGTCCTTGCGATCAACGATAAGCTGGTAATGCGGCTCCACCATTTTGAAACTGAGCAGCACCTCCTCGATCTGGCTTGGAAAGACGTTGACCCCGCGGATGATCAGCATATCGTCGGTGCGCCCAAAGAGGCGGTGCATCCGTACCGTCGTCCGCCCGCAGGGACAGGTACCGCGCGTCAGATACGTAATATCGCGGGTGCGGTAGCGCAGGAGGGGCGTTCCGGTTTTGCTGAGGGTGGTGATCACCAGCTCGCCCTTCTCGCCGTCGGGAAGCGCCTCGCCCGTGTCGGGATTGATGATCTCGGGGTAGAAGTGATCCTCGTTCACGTGCATTCCGTTTTGCTCCGTGCATTCGCTCGCGACGCCCGGGCCGATGATCTCGGTCAGCCCATAGATGTCGTAGGCCTTGATGCCCAGCCCGCGCTCGATCTCCTGCCGCATCCCTTCGCTCCAGGGCTCCGCGCCGAAAAATCCATATTTCAGGCTGAAGCTTTTGGGATCAAGTCCGGCCTCGCGCGCGGCCTCCGCAAGATAAATGGCGTAGGAGGGGGTGCAGGTCAGCGCCGTCGAGCCAAAGTCCTGTAGAAAGGTGAGCTGGCGGCGCGTGTTGCCGCCCGAGATCGGGATCACGGTGGCATGGATATGCTGCCCGCCGTAATGCGCCCCCATGCCGCCGGTGAAGAGTCCATAGCCGTAGGCGTTCTGAACGACGTCCTTTTCCGTGACGCCGCCCATTGCGAGGGTCCGCCCCATGACCTCGCCCCAGATGTTCAAATCGTTGCGGGTATAGGCGGCCACGACCACCTTGCCGGTCGTTCCCGAGGAAGTATGTATCTCCTCTATTTCGGCGAGCGGAACCGCAAGCAGCCCATATGGGTACACCTCGCGCATATCGTCCTTGGTGGTAAACGGCAGACGGGTAATGTCATTGAGCGAATGGATATCCGCCGGACTTATGCGATGCTCCTGCATACGCTTCCGGTAAAACGCCACTTTTTCGTAGAGGCGCGGAACGAGGTTAAGAAGCCGCTCTTGCTGGAGGGCGCGCATTTTTTCGCGCGCGAGATATTCGTTTTCGCTCATGTGCTCAACCTGTCCTTTGTATCGGAATCATCGTGTACACGCCCAGCATCGAAGGCGGCGCGGTTCGCCTCAAAACTGCCCGTCGGCACCAGGCGCTCTATCGCCGCATACCAGGCCGAATCGGGAAAATCGAGCAGGCGCGAGAGCAGCCCCAGAATACAGACGTTCTCATACTTCATCCCGCCCGCGCGCGCGTGCAAAACCTCCGGAGAAATATATGTGCAAGTATACCCATTTTTAATCAGCGCGGGTACTATCCCCTCGGGATATTCCGCAGCGCCGACGGGCAGGATGCGTGTACCGGAAATAATGAGCCGCGCGCCGGGTTTCAGCATACCGAGCCAGCGCGCCGCTTCCATCTCCTCGAGCGCGACAAGAATATCCGCCTCGCCGTCGGGAATAACCGGGGAGAAAACCCGGGGCGAAAACCGCACGTGGCTCGATACCGAACCCCCGCGCTGGCTCATGCCATGGATCTCGCTCTTCCTGGCGTCGAGACCAGCCTCAAGCGCGGCTGCAGCCAGGATATCGCTCGCGAGTATAGTCCCCTGCCCGCCCACGCCCACGATCAGAACATTCGCATTCATGGCGTCTTCCCCGCTTTCGCCTGTTTGCGTTTCAGGATGACGCACGTCCCGCGAACGATGATGAGCGAGAGCTTTTTGGATGCGTGCATACAGAGAAGCGCGCTCCTGATCTCGTCCGGCTTGTGCGCGCCCACCTCGGCGAAATTTTCGGGCGCAATCCCGACCGACGCGGCGAAGAGATCGTAGCGAAAGCGAAAGCTCTCCGCTCCCTTGAGGGTATATCCGGTCGTCGGATTGGGCTGCATACCCGTCATGGCCGTGGTGCCGTTGTCGAGCACCAACACCAGAGTATGCCGGTGGTTATAGGCGGCGTTGACGAGGCCTGTTAAGCCGGAGTGGATAAAGGTAGAATCGCCGATCACCGCGACGATCATCTTTTCGGGATCAACGCCGGAGGAGACCTCCAGTCCCTGCGCCAGAGTAATGGCCGCGCCCATATCCACGCAGGTATCCATTGCGTTATAGGGGGGCAGCGCGCCTAGGGCATAGCAGCCGATATCGCCTGAGACCACCGCGCCCAGATCTCCCAGTACGCGAAAGACGTCTATATGGGGGCAGCCCGGGCAAAACGCCGGAAAACGCGGCGGGAGCGCGGGTATATCGGTGGGCGGGTTGCCGGCAGCAACGGGCGCATTCGCGGACGCAGCATCTTTTTGTGCGCGACCATCCCCTCCCCTCGCTGACGCGCGACATCCTGTCGCAGCTCGGGACGCGCCGTTGCCTTGCACGCTTCGCGCCATGGCGCAGGCGCCCAAAACAATACCCAGACTTCGCGCCAACATAGTCGGCTCGAACTCGCCCCACACCGGAAGGAGGCTCTTGCCTTCGCAGGCTATCCCAAGCGCGCGCACGCCATTTTCAAGAATGGGATCGAGTTCCTCCACAATGATGACGCGCTCCACCTGCGCCGCGAATTCACGGATAAGGGACGCGGGCAAGGGGTTTACAAGACCTAATTTAAGGACGGATGCCTCGGGCGCGATCTCGCGCAGATAGGTATACACGATACCGCTCGTGATATAGCCAACGCTGCGGTCGTGTGCAAGCTCCATGCGGTTAAATTCGGGAAAATCGGCGGCGCATATTTCCTGCAGACGCTTCTCCACGCGGAGATGCGCGGGGCGGGCATAGGCGGGTACCATCACGTATTTTGCCGGGGCTTTGATAAAACTTTTGGCCGGCGGATTTTCCCTGCCGCACTCGTCGCCAATCACGCCCTGCCCGTGCGAAAGGCGCGTAGTGGAACGCATCAGCACGGGCGTGTCAAAGCGCTCGGAGAACGCAAAGGCCTGCCGCATGAAGTGATAGGCCTCGCGCGGATCGGAGGGTTCCAGCATCGGCGTCTTGGCGGCGATGGCGTAGTGGCGCGAGTCCTGCTCATTCTGCGAGGAGTGCATGGCGGGATCGTCGGCGACCAGAATCACAAGCCCGCCCGTCACCCCGATATAGGCGGCTGTAAAAAGCGGATCGGCCGCGACATTGAGCCCAACGTGCTTCATGGTAACAAGGCTCCGCGCGCCGCCGAGTGACGCGCCGATGGCCGCCTCGAGCGCGACCTTTTCGTTGACCGACCACTCACATTCCAGATCGGGCAAGAGCGCGAGCGCCTCCAGCACCTCGGTGGAGGGCGTACCGGGATATCCCGCAGCGAAGCGGAGCCCCGCCGACCATGCGCCGCGCGCGAAGGCCTCATTGCCCGAGAAGAGTTTTTTCATGCCAGCTCCAAAAGAACACGAATCGCCGTGTGTACGGCAAAGAAAAACAAAAATTAATCAAATGCGCAAATGAATAGTCTTTTATTCTGTGCCTGGAATTTTTCTTGTCGCCTTTCTGTGGACTCTTTGGCTGTCATAAATCTCTTCTTGCGCGCTCCCCCATCGCGCACTCCGTATACGCAAAGGAGAGCGTTCCCGCTCTCCTTTGTCTTGTCTGCCGATGCAATCAATCGTACCGCTAATTCGCGGTTCTGATCACTTTGGCTGCGGCAATGGCTTCAATAATCTCCTTCTCCGTTTTTCCAATAGACAGGTATTTACAAAAATCGTCCCCTGATCACCGAATTTTTTGCGCCTCCGGTGTCCATTTCGGCGGAACGAGGGGCTTTGGACGAGAGGGGGTGGGCTAAGACCACGCGCGGGTTGCCCCGTGCCGAGTACGAAGCAGCCATGTTATCGCATTCAAAGGACATTCCAGAAGCGCGCGGGCTTAGCCCAGGGGGAGCATATACCGCCGATTCTGTGTATAAGGCAGAAAAATTATGCGTCGGCGCGCCCCGTTCCCCCTGCTTTTGAACATTATTTATGGAAGTGACGGAATTTGAGACCACGTATTGCACACAGACAAAAATATACCCATAAAAACTTCTTTTCAGGCAATCATACCAGTCTATCAGACGCTTGTTTGCCCGGCTTTTAAGCAATTAAAATGGCTTAATTGGCAAATGGGTATTGATAATGGAAAATTTGCGAAGTATATTGGCAAACAATCTGAAAGAAAACCGCAAGCGGTGCGGCTTTTCGCAGTCCATGCTGGCCGAAAAAGCCAATATCACCACCCAATATGTCGCCATGATTGAGATCTCGCGCAAATTTCCCACGCCGGAGATGCTGGAGCGTCTCGCCGAGGCTCTGGGCATGGAGGCGTACGCGCTTTTTATGGTTAAGCCGTCCCCCAAAGACGCGATGGAACGGCTGCATGATACCCTTGTGTGCAATATAGAACGGGTGGTCAGCGAGGCTGTGGAACGATCTGTCGCGCCGTATATGAAGCGCTGACAAACTATTGCGCGGCGTTCTTTTTCAGGGCGCGTACCTGCTCTATCGGTAATTCAGCGGCACTGGCTATTTTATTAACAGACATACCGAGGGCGAGAAGATTGCGCGCGATTTTTTTCTTTGCCCGCGCTTCCCCCTCTTCGATGCTTATGTCTATTTCTTTTTCCCTGATTTTCTCTACTATGTGCGTCAAACCAGCATCGATGAGCACTTCTTCGTATGTCGGATAGCTTTTCGCCATATTTTGTACCTCCATAAAAGTCTCGCGGTTTGCCCGCAAAATTATATCCAGATAAACGCCCAGATACATCGCGCGCTTATGGTCATTGCCTGCCTCTGCAATTATAGTCCGCATCGACTCAGCCTTCAAGCCGCTTCCAAGCGACTTCAGCCAGAGGTTCTCGCTCTTCGGCAAGAGCGGAGACTCAATAATTTGGATGGGGAGATAATCGCCCGTGATAATGTAAATTCCGGGTACGGGCTGCGCTACCGTGTATTTTCGCTCCTCTGTTAAATATTGCAATAATGCGCGAGGATGCCGACTGCCCACAAACCCCTCGCAAGAGCGTACATTCATGTACGCGCTCGGGACAGAACCTCCTGTTCTAGTGTAAGACTTACATCAGAATAATCAACGCCCGGGGTATTTGCTGCGTAATTACAGGCATACGCACACACCTGTAAAAAATCGCGGATGGAGAAATAATCACCCGGGGATTTATACTCGATGATGTTATGGCCGCGAAATATGCGGGCGATACTTTTGTCGATTATCACATCTTTTTTCTTTTTGACGATGAGGACATCAATACGCATCGGTTCCGAGGTAAGCTGATGCTCAAATGTATACTCGAGATCATCGCGATAATCAAAGAGTTCAAGCCGGATGGCGTCGTAAAACGCTTGATGCCAGAGCAGCTTCTCGGATCTGGCGAAATTTTTCTTGCTGGGCATAAGCGGCCTTTCTACAGTATTGCGTACTATAGAAAGGCGCGAGGCGCGTACGGGGTGCGCTTTTTTTTATTTTTTTTGCGGACGAAAACATATTGCGCAGATACGCATACGCCTCGCGCTCTTCGGGCGGCATTTGCCCGATGGTTTGCCGGAAGGGCGCGGCGATAATTGAGGATATCTCCGTCAGGCAATTATGGCTATGTACATGGTTTTTATGGCAGGCATAGCCCCTTCATACAAGAAGCAAAGGCTCACCCTCGGTTTTATTAACCACTCTTTTTTTCATTAAAGGCTTATTTATAAAATAACGCGCTATGTTTCTTGCTACGCCCATCAAGTTTTGCATAAAATACAAACAGACTTCTCCTGGATTTTTACCCACCACCCCGCCGTATATCCACGGCGGAATGGCAGCTATTTTACCCTCAATTCGTAATAGTATTCATTACTGCCGGTTATAACTCCGGAATTATTATATGTAGCAGTAATAACGGTTAAATTATTTCCATATTTTTCTGTAGTTGTTTGTGTATAGGAAGTTCGTATATTATTGCTGTCAAAAGACTCCGTTGCATATTGAGAGAATGGAAACTTTTCATCAATAAAAATATTCAAATAAACGATTCTGCCTGCCATCAATCCATTATTGTAGTATTCATATGTATAAGAACCATCCGGGTAATATGAATATATAATGTAATACGATGCACTCACTTCTGATTTATAGACAGAAATAGCATTTGACTGTTCCAGTATTGTAATGGTATACGTCCAGTCATTTGTACTCTTTGTTATTTGTCCTGCGTTTGCTCCAGAAAAATATTCAATGGATCCATTCTGTGAACCCGAATACAGTATATCCGTATTTGGGTAATAATGATATTCTAAGTCTAAAATTTGTTCATAATATTTTGTGCCATCTGCATTAAAGCTTGTAAATTTATAACAATTATATTTAGCAAAACTATCCAATCTTTGATATTCACATTCGAGAATTGAGGATATTTTATCCATATTTTCATAGATTGTAATACCATTACTTGTTACTGATCTTCCATAACCTGTTTGTGCAATCAAACATGAATAATTGTTTTTTGAATTATAATTAAACGAAGTATAAGATGCCTCACCTGTTTTAATCTTGACTCCTGCATTATATGTGTATTGTGTGTACCCTAATGGCTGATAAAAAAGTTCTCCCGTTACCGCAACCGCCGCGCTGGTTTTGCCGGTATAGCCGCTTGCGCTGACGGTAACTGTATAGTTTCCGGCGGCGTCGGCGGTGATTGTAGCGGCGGTTTTTCCGGCGAGGGCGGCACCATCCCTGCTCCACTGGTAGCTAACGGTTTCGTTCCCGCTGTAGACGGCGGTTAAACTGCCGCCTATTTGCGCGGCGGCGGGGGTGATT
The DNA here is from genome assembly GCA_031283155.1 of Spirochaetota bacterium. Taxonomy (GTDB): domain Bacteria; phylum Spirochaetota; class JAGLSM01; order JAGLSM01; family JAKPMW01; genus JAKPMW01. Next base: position 23,354 of record JAITCI010000019.1, read on the forward strand.
GTTATATCCCCGCCGAGAGCGAGGGGACCGCTGCTGCTGGCTGCACTACTGCCGACGCTCACCACGCTGCCCGCACTGGATACGCTGCTACGGGAACTCGACGATCTGCTGCTGCTGGATGCGCTTCGTATACTCGATACACTGCTGGGTGCATCCGGCTCGCCGCCGCACGCCGCAAACATACCGCAAAGAGCGATGATCATAAGAATTAAAAACAAAGGAGACGCTATAAAGAGCCTGTCCTGTTTATCAGTGAAAATTTGCACAGCATTACCCACCTTATTTTTAAGAAACCGCGTCCTTTTCTCCGGCATAACCCCGTCCTCATTATCATACATAATATATATCATATACATATTATGTATGCCATGCCACAGGGGGCAACAAGTAATTTATTCTGCGGCGTTTTGTATCGACACGGCGGTCTACGCCCTCGCTTGCGCGGCGAACAGTATCGGGACACGCCCTTGTCCTGTGGGTATTCGCGCCCTGGCGCAGCTGTTCTCCCCCAAAAAAAATTGAATTTTTATGCAACCTGCGCCCAGGCAGCAGACTCTCTATAAAGACGTGAAAACTTTATGGAGGTATTTGTATGTATCAAAAAGAAAAAAAGCCGGAATCCCGCGCTTTGTGTACGCCGCATCACGGGTCGCAGCCCCGCGCTTTTGGGCATTACCCTGTAGGTACTTCGCCATTTTCGGAAGTACGTACTCCTTCTTCCGAAACGCGCGGGACAACCTGTGCCCGGCCGAAGCTCGCGCTTGTTCCGCGCGGCGCAGAGCCGGAGTGTACCCTTGAATTCCGGTACGCTTGCCGGCTCGGCTCGGAAGCGATATGCGATGGATTGCATATCATGCGCTTTGCGGCATGTACACGCTATGCCTGGGGCGGCGAGTCCATTTCGATTAAGGATTTTATGCGCGCGCATGCCTATGCCAGCCTGCATGCTCTTGATCGAAAAAACACGGAACTCGTTTTTGTGAGCGCGCGGTATCCGCGTACGCTTATGCGGTATCTCGCGAAGAACAGAAATTACAGTATCAAACATTCCACGCTTGGAACATATACCATCGAGGGCGATCTGTTTCCCATTCGCATCATCGTTGACGAGCAAAGGGTTTGCGGATACGATGGGGGTACTACAGAAGCGGCGGCGGAGTAAAGAACGGGGGGCAAAATTACGCATGAAAACCTTGATCCTCTACGCGACAAAACACGGAGCGGCGCAGGCAATCGCGGAACGTATTCAAAAAAATATGCGCGATTCGGTTTTACATAACCTGAAAACCGGCAGCCCCGCCCTTGATCAATTTGACTGCGTTATCATCGGCAGCGCGCTCTATGCCGGGATGATCCGCAAAGAGGCAAAGATTTTTATGCGGCGTTACATCCATACCCTGCGCCAAAAAAAACTCGGGCTGTATCTCTCCGGTCTCGACGGCGGCCATGAACTGGAATTTTTCAGTAAAAATTTTCCTAAGGAGCTTTTGGACAATGCGCGCGCAGCCCAGTTTTTGGGTGGAATATTTGATCCGGAGAAATGCGGCATGATGGAGCGTTTGATCACGAAAGCCGTCGCGAAGCAATCCTCCTACGTAAACACAATCGACGACGCAAAAATCCGGCAATTCGCGGCGGTTATGCAGGCATAACCTCAGTCTTTCGGAAGGTTCTTCAGAAACTGCTCTATCTGGCGCATGAAGCGTATTTCCTCGGAGTAGCCGGAGGGATCGCGGATACCCGCATCGACTGATGCGCCGGAGACTGCCTCGCTTGCCGCCTGGCTCGCTGCGGCGCTTTCCTGTGATGCGGCTGACGCGGACGATACGCTCGAGGCGGATTCGCCGGACGCGCTTGCGGCAGACGCAGATGCGGCGGCAGATGCAGAACTCGCGGCAGCGGTAGGCGCGGATGATACCGTCACAGTAAGCTCACGGGCGAATATGTCCTGACTGAAATTGCTTTTTGCGATTATAAATACGCCGCGCCCCGAGAGGATGTACACATCGCGATCATCGCTCGCGATATCGTCTATCCAAAGTTCCGGGAGTTCCAGCAGCCGGAGGGCGCGGTACGCCCCCTGATACATACCAACCGCGTACAGCCCGCGCATGGAGGCGGCAAGGCTCAGTCCGGGGCGAATATCCGCAACGCGAAAAAAATCACCCTCCGCGCCGCGAATCGGATGCGCTATATCCGTACCGCTCTCGTAATACCAGAGTCCGTTCGACGGAAGATTGGTGTTCGCGGCGTTAATCCCCAGAAAATGCTCGATCTTGGGGGGGAGCGGTTCGGCGATGCGTTCCCAGCGCCCCTGAATATAATTGTACACGAAATAGCCATAACTGGTTGGACGAATATTACTCGGCAGGCGCGGATGCTGCGGCTGTGTGCCAGCGAGAAGCAGGCCCGAACCCATTGGCGCTGCGTCCTGGATGATCGTTTTTGCAAGCCCCTCGCGCGTACCGCACAGCTCCCAGGTGATGGAATTCATACCCAGGCGTCCGAGTTTGAACAAACCCAGATCGCTTCCCATAAACCAGGCGGCGCCCAGGTTAATGAGGGGCGCGATGGGCGTAACCCCCAGCTCCGGGGGCAATGCGAAATAAGGCTCGAAGGCGTCGGCGCTCTCATTCAGATACCAGATCTGCCCCCCCGCGCGCTTCTCAAAGGCGAGGAGCGACCCCGCCGCCTGGCGCAGGGTGATCGGCGTATCGACGCAAATCGGGTAGAACTTCCATGCGTCCGTATGCAGGCTGGCGCGCGCCGCCCTGCCGTCGGAGAGTCCAAGCCAGAGCGAAGTGCGCGAGGCATGGATAGATATTATATGGAAGTTTTTTTGCGCATTCGGAACCCAGAAATACCGGTACGCCTTTCTGTCGGGCTGAACCGCGAAAACGCCGTACGCGCGCGCGATATACAGACTTCGATCCGGCCCCAAAAACAGCGCCTTGCCCCCGAGGGTGTCCAGTCCCCGCGTTTCATGGATGATCGGTTCGAGGCGGAAATAGCGAAAATCGTCAAATTCCTGCAGCGCGAGCGGCCGTTTTTCCGTTTCACTCGCCACGCGCACACCGGGAGGCGCGATATCAGGCGCGGGCAGCGGAAGCGCGCAAAGAATAAGAAAGCCCGCGAGCATTACCACAAACGGGATTCCCATAGACGCTTTTCCGCTGTACACTTTACCGCGCTCCCAAAACTAAGGTATATTCTTAATAGTCGGTCAGGCAAAGGGCGGGCTTGAATTATCGGAACATGGCGCGTAGCGTGCAAAGCAAAGTGGAGACCCCGTACCCTTGGCACCCACAGGGTGTAAAGGCATAAACGCTGCCACGGATGGCAAGTAGCGCGGGGTAGGCAGGAACTATGGAGGCGGTATGAAAGGCGTTATTATCGCGGCAGGATACGGCACGCGGTTTCTTCCGGCGAGCAAAACTATCCCCAAGGAATTATTTCCGCTCGTCAATAAACCGGCCATCTCTTTTATAGTGGATGAATTTATCGCGGCGGGCATAGAGGAGCTGCTGATTATCACGAGCCGCCGCAAAAAGGCGCTCGACGATTATTTTGATCACGAGATCGAACTGGAAGAGGTTTTCCGGCGCGAGGGCAAAACCCGCCTCCTGAAAACCATAGAGCCCGCCCCGCTTGCCGTGAGTTTCATCCGCCAGCAGGAGATGCGCGGTACGGGCGACGCAATTTTGCTGGCCGAGGGCTTTGCGGCCGGACAGCCTGTGTGCGTGGCCTACCCCGACGATATCGTGCTGGGCGCCGCTCCCCTCGCCGCGCAGCTTGCTGCGTCCGCGCGCGACGACAAGGACGCTGTACTGGGGGTGATGACCGTGCCGCGTTCGGAGACAAACCGTTACGGGATCATCGCGCCCGGCGATAACGGCATGGTACAAAGCATTATAGAAAAACCGGCTGTCGAAAAAACTCCCTCCTGCCTCGCGACGATTGGGCGCTACGTCCTTCCGCCCGCGATATTTCCGATTCTGCGCGAAGAAAAAAAGCGCCACGCAGGCGGCGAGTTCTTCCTGACCGGCGCGATCAATATCCTGGCCGAACAAGGCAAGGCGCGCTACACCGAGTTCGAGGGCAAGCGCCTTGACGTGGGCGATACCCTCGGCTACATCCAGGCGACCATCGAATACGCGCTTACCATGCCGGAGCTGGCCAAGGAACTTGCGGACTGGATACGAACACGGGTGGAAAAGAATTAAGGAGCATAGCCCCTCCCCCCGTTCATCCATGCTGGCTTCCCCCCCTTCAGTGTACATAGAGGAGGCTGCAAACGTGGGCGGAAAAAATATAAGGAAAGAGGGTACTCCGATGCACGGATCCCAATCTTCCGTAAGAAGAAACATTGTTCTGGGGAAGCTGCGCAGTTTTATAGGGTATGTGCTGGTTTTTTTCTCGATACTTATGCTTATTGTAGGCAGTTCTGATGATATCTCTGACGAGGCTGTGGGAGTTTCGTTTTTCTTTTTTGTAATTTTGCTCGCCATAGGCGTTTTATCCATCAGAAAAGGAATGAGAATCAAGCGTACAGTCAAGCGCTATAAAATATATGTTTCCCTGATATCCGCCCAGAACATTGTTTCCGTCAGCCGTATCGCAACCGCGACAGGAAAATCTGTTGAGCACGTACGAAGCGATTTGCAGGATATGGTAGAGAAAAAGTTTTTTTCTGACGCGGTTATTGATGTGGTAGCTGATGAGATTGTTATCCGCAGCAAGTCCGTTGTTCTCGCCGAACAAATGACTCATGAAACATTCCAGTGCCATACCTGCGGCGGATCGAGCAGAATAATGAAAGGCGCGCCGCGCTTTTGTAATTATTGCGGATCAGCGTTGTAATACGACAGCCGTGTCCCCCCTTACCCCTCCTGCGCGCGGTACAGATCCCTGTACAAGCCCTCCTCCCGCGCAAGCTGTTCATGGTTTCCCCGCTGCATGATCTTGCCGTCTTTTAAGACCAGAATGACGTCGGCGCTGCGGATTGTGGAGAGCCGGTGGGCTATGGCGATGATGGTGCGGCTGCCGCGCATTTTGGCGATAGCGGCCTGGATCTGCGCCTCGGTCTGCATATCCACGGAGGCGGTGGCCTCATCGAGAATCAAAACGGGAGAGTCGCGCAGCACCGCGCGGGCGATGGCGATGCGCTGCTTTTGTCCGCCGGAAAGCCGTATCCCTCGTTCGCCCGTTTCCGTATCAAATTGGGCGGGCATATCCATGATGTCTTCGTATACCCCGGCGGTCTTT
>JAITCI010000044.1 GCA_031283155.1 Spirochaetota bacterium
TTCCGATCTCATCGCCCGTTTTTGGCCGCGCTCTCTGATCCCATTTTTCCGCCGATTCCCCTTATATCTCAGGGAATGCGCGGGCGTTCAACCGTTATTTGCACGAAGCGCGGTATCAGCGCATTCCTGGCGGGCGCGCGAAGGCTTGTTGTGCGCGATCCGGCGGCGCGCGATGAGATTGCGGACGTTCTGCTGGAACGGCAGCGCGCGCGGACGCGCACCCTGACCATCAGGGAGATTACAGGTCCGGGCAGGGAAGAGCTTATTGCGGCCTTGCTCGAACGCGGCGCGCGGCAATGCGCGGACGGCATAGAACTTGGCTGGCGCGTCTGATTCTCCTGGCCCGCGCAAGAGCGTATTTTACCGCCAGTGTATTTCGCCTTGTACGCGCGCGGGACAGAACCTCCTGTTCTAGCCATTCGCGCGTATGCGTTTTTCGTCCGGAATTTCGCGTCAAGCTGTATTTTAGTATGGAGCAAATTTTTCAGGATACGGGGATGTACGCAAGAACATACACAATCGCGGGCAGGGTGCAGGGCGTGGGCTTCCGCTATTTTACGGCAAACCACGCGCGCTCGTTCGGCGTTACGGGATACGTAAAGAACCGCGCCGACGGGACGGTGGAGGTCTATATAGAAGGCAATGAGGAGCAAATTCTCGCGATGCACGCCGAACTGGAACACGGTCCGACCTTCGCGCGGGTTCTTGAGATTGAATTTGAGGAATCCGTTATCCCTTCGCGAAATTATAAATCATTTTCTGCAGACTAATACATGGATGTATTGTCCCGATACTGTCCGTCGCGACGCGACGCCTATAATTTTCTTCCCAGTCACGCCCGAAGGGCGTTGCGCGTACACGCGAAGCGCCCTGTGGGTAAAATACGCTCTTTCCCGCGTTTTTGGGCATTACCCACAGGGCACAAGCCTTGCCCAACGCGGGACGCTCCCTCGCTTTGCGCGCTATGCGTCCAGGTCGCAGGCGAGGGGAATAAAATTTCAGTTTCAGCGGGTAAAGGTCGATACTGAAATTTGGAATGGACTCTCTCGGCGCTTCAAGGATGAAGACTCTCTGTATTGCCGCAGTCCTCGCGGCTCTCTTGGCGTGTCCGCTTGCCGCAGAAGAATGGTATATAGTGCAGAAAAGCGATACCCTCTGGTCGATTTCAAGAAAATTCGGGCTCAAGGTGGAGGACATCCGGCGGCAAAACGGACTCAAGGGCGATCATATCCAGGTTGGGCAGCGGCTGCGCGTTCCTTCCGTATCGGGACAAAAATCCGCGCCGAAACCGCAGCAAACAGGCGTAAACCAGTCTGCCGGTACGATCCGGCATACGGTTGTATCGGGCGAGAGCCTGTGGAGCATCAGCCGCCGTTACGGTGTATCCATTGAGAATGTACAGCGTGATAATGCGCTCAAAAAAGATACCATTTATAAGGGGCAGGTTCTGTTGGTGCGCGGCGCCTCCAGGCAATCGAATACAGCGTCCGCCGTAACGACGGCTGATCGTAAATTTTTGTGGCCGATACACGGAACAGTGGTCGAGAAATTTGGCGTACAGCAGAAGGGCATTATCAACGGAATAACGATTGCCGCGAAAAAAGAGGCGGAAGTGCGCGCTGCCGCCTCGGGGGTGGTTACATATACAGGCCCCTTGCGCGGGTATGGGCAAGTGGTGATTATCCGGCATGATGGCCTGTACTATTCGGTGTATGCCAATCTTTCGCAGGTGTGGGCAGAGGAAGGGAACACAATCAACGCGCGATCGCCCGTCGGCAAGGCGGGATTTGTGCAGAGCGCCGGCTGCTACGGAGTGCATTTTCAGCTCTACCGTCAGTCCAGCGCGGTAAACCCGCTCTCGTATCTGGCGGGATGAGGTAGTTTTTGGAGGGATTTTTATGGAAGGTCTTTTTGAAGCGCTCAAGTTTTTTTCTTTCCGCGCGATAATGGAATGGATGATCAGCAGCTCCTCCCAATTCGCTGCTCTTCACTTTTCTTGTCCTTTTGAAAGGGAAAGCCGCCCGCGCATGGTATGTGACGGCGGCTTTTTCGCTTTACCGGGTAAGATTGAATCTGGTTGCATTTCTCCCTTTTCGGGAGTAGTATATCAGTCAGGCGTCTTTGTATTCACCGGTGCCCAAGCAGGATACCCTACCCGTTCATTGTGGCAGCCCAAACAACGAGAGGTCTAAGCGATGTCCCCAGTCAGCCGGGCATACAAAACCGGATCCATCATCTACTTTGAAGGGGATAAATCGGAGAGTGTATTTGTGCTGCAATCCGGATCAGTGCAGCTCCAGTCCATTTCTCCCGACGGTTCCGGAGAATTGCGCGAAACCATCAAAAGCGGCGAATTTTTCGGTGTAAAATCCGCTCTGGGACGTTTCCCGCGCGAAGAAACGGCCACCGTTCTTGCCGATTGCAATACCATGGTCATGCCGGCGCAGGAGTTTGAACAGCTTGTACTCAAGAATCATAAATTGGTTATGAAGATGCTCCAGATTTTTTCCAACCAGCTGCGGCGTCTCGGGCGCGCTGTCCAGACACGTATGGGTGAAACCGCGTTTACTCCCGATGGTTCCGGTCTTTTCAATATTGGTGAGTATTATCTGGAGAATAAAAAGTTCAGCCAGGCAGTCTACGCATACCAAAAATATGTGCAATTTTACCCAAACGGCGAGTATGTTGCCGTATGCAGCGAACGAATCGAAATGGCTAAAAATAAAAAGCCTATTCCTCAGCGCAGCGCGACGGTGCCACAGCCGCTTATGGCACCCGCTGCGCCGCCCGAGACTGAAGCGGCACCGGAAGTTGAAGAAGGGCTTGGTAACGAGAGCGGGATTGGCGTAGCAAAAAAATATTTTCAGGCATTCGCGCTCTACTCTTCCGGAAAATTTGCGGAGGCCTGCCGCGAATACAAAGCCATTCTTGAGAAACCGTCCGCAAGCGGAGGCGAATATATCGAAAAAAGCTATCTGGATTACGGACGCTGCCTCATAAGTATGCACAAGCCGCAGGAAGCCATTCCGCAGCTGACAACTATGGTTACAAATTTTCCAAAATCGCCGAATATCAAGCAAGCGCTGTTTTTTATCGGAAAATGCTATGCTTCACTGAACAATTACGACAAGGCGAAGGCTTTTTTCACGAAGGTGCAGATGATGCCGCCGCATGAGAGCATCAACAAGAGAGCCCAGAAGGAGATAGAAGATCTGGGCGGAGGCGCATAATGAACCTCAGTGACGGGATGGCCAGTAAATTTGGCGTTTCTTATCAGCCAGAGGATGTCATCTTTCTGGAGTATGAACCCGGCGATAGTTTTTATCTTATTCAGTCGGGCAGGGTCAAGATATTAAAAGTGGTCAAGGATGCGGAAAAGCTGCTTGACATACTCGGTCCAGGCGATATATTTGGAGAGATGGCCATTCTTGAGGATGCGCCGCGCAGTGCCTCCGCCGTAGCCGTGGATGATGTTAAGCTGCTTCTCTTCCGGAAAGAGAATTTTGACGTCATTCTCCAGTCCAATCCAGCTATGGCTTTGAAACTGCTTAAGATTTTTGCAAAAAGGATATATGATCAGCGGCGGCGGCTCATGGTATTTACTTATGACGACGACGACGCCCGGGTACTTGATGTGCTGCTGATGCTTGCGGAGCAGCAAAAGATCGATCCCGAATCCACGGATAGCGTTGAACTGGAGACCACTGAAGAGCAAATCGCAAACTGGACAGCCCTCAAGGTGGAAGATTGTCACAAGGTACTTGAACGATTTGATAAACTGCGGCGAATCAGAGTGGCAAACGGTAAAATTATTATTCGTAATATAAGTGAAATCCAGAGATTGGCGTACTCAAAACGGAAGCGTTAACAAAACAGCACAATTTTCAGGCGAAATACGGCATTCTTGTCTGCGTTTTGCGGATAAGCGTATTGATCTGCGAAAATAAATACTATGACGGTATATCAAAGGAACAGGAAACAAAGGGGGGATTCTATGGCGGTGAGGGTGTCGCGAAAGAAAACAGGAGACGAGAGCGACGAATATGTGCAGCAGTCGGCCGACCAGGCCGAAACAGAGACAACCGAGCATATTGTGCAAGGCGCAAAATATGCCCGGCCCAATACGGTAAAGGTTGGCCAAAAAATCGCTGTGCGGCGTATCCAAAAGGAAAAACAGGAGACTGAACAGACGGAGGAAGCCCGCGCGCCAGCCGCAGAACAGGAACGCCCGGATACGGAGTGGAAGGAACCGGACGCTGAACCCGCGCGGCCGGTTCAGCGGAGCGAAGAATATACGAGCAAGCAGATGAATTTAAATGAATTGACGCAAATGACTGTGGAAAAGCTCGCGATGTACGCCACACAATTTAATGTTGAAAATATATCCAGTAAGCGTAAGTCTGATCTCATTTTTTCTATTTTGAAGGCGCATACCGACCGGCAGGGGCAGATCTACGCCGCCGGTGTGCTTGAGGTATTGCAGGACGGATATGGGTTTTTGCGTTCGCCGATATACAACTACCTTCCCGGGCAGGATGATATCTATGTATCGCCAAGCCAGATTCGCCACTTTGGACTCAAAACCGGCGATACGGTATCGGGGCAGGTGCGTTCGCCAAAAGACGGCGAGCGGTTTTTTGCGCTGCTCAAGGTTGAAAAGGTCAATTTTGAGAGTCCCGAGATAGCGCAGCGCCGCATTCTTTTTGACAATCTCACGCCGCTGTACCCGCAGACCAAGCTGCATCTCGAGACCGAAAGCAACAAGGTTGGGATGCGCATCATGGATCTCTTCACGCCCATCGGCAAGGGGCAAAGAGGACTGATCGTCTCGCCGCCGCGCACCGGAAAAACCATCCTCTTGCAGCAGATCGCGAATGCCATCACTTCCAATCACCCCGAATGTTACCTCATCATCCTGCTGATTGACGAGCGGCCTGAAGAAGTGACCGACATGATGCGTTCCGTTGAGGCGGAGGTCATTTCATCCACATTTGACGAACCCGCGACGCGCCACGTACAGGTTTGCGAGATTGTCATCGAAAAGGCAAAGCGCCTGGTGGAGCATAAGCGCGACGTCGTGATTCTTGTGGACTCCATTACCCGCCTCGCGCGCGCCTATAACCAGGTTGTACCCACCTCGGGCAAGATTCTCTCCGGCGGCGTTGATTCCAACGCTCTGCATCGCCCAAAACGCTTTTTCGGGGCGGCGCGCAACGTCGAGGAGGGCGGTTCTCTGACTATTATCGCCACCGCGCTCATCGAAACCGGGAGCAGGATGGACGAAGTAATTTTTGAGGAGTTCAAGGGTACGGGCAATATGGAAATAGTGCTTGATCGGCATCTTGCTGACCGCAGGGTATTCCCCGCAATCGATATCAACCGCTCCGGCACACGCAAAGAGGATCTCCTCTTAACGGAACAGGAACTCGCCAAGATATGGGTGCTGCGCAAGGTTTTTGCTCCGATGAATGATATTGAGATTATGGAACTTCTGATCGATAAAATGCGCTCCTCCAAAACGAACGAGGTGTTTCTGCGCATGATGAATTCCCCGGGCGAGAACTGAAGACACAAAAAGCTGATTGACTTTGGAGCGCGTAATTCCTATCTTCGTATGAAACGCAGTGTATTTGATCTGTCAGGGAGAACATATATATGAAGCAGGGTATCCATCCGGAGTACCATCAGGCGTCGGTAAAATGCGCCTGCGGCAATACCTTTGTAACAGGTTCCTCGCAAAAAGAAATCCACGTCGAGATCTGCTCCGCCTGCCATCCTTTTTTTACCGGCAAGCAAAAGCTCGTGGACAGCACAGGGCGGGTGGATCGTTTCAAAAAGAGATACAACATTGACAAAAAAGACTGATTCCCCGGAGTTCCGCGAACCCGTATCCGCCATCGGCGGGCAGGCTCTTATTGAGGGCGTGATGATGCGGGGCAGAACCGGGTATTCGGTTTGCCTTTTGCGGAAGAATGGGCGGGGTCTGGTTACGTGGTTTCCCTATATTGCCTTTGCAAAAAAACACCCATTTTTTGCGCTTCCTTTTTTTCGCGGAATAGCGGCTCTTTTTGAGAGTATGGTTATTGGGGTGCGCGCCCTCATGTATTCCGCGTCCATGCAGGAGATCGATCCCGCCGACGAAAAAATGCTTGCCGAACAGGAAAAGGTGCGGGCAAAGGCCGAAAGGCTTGAGCTTTCCGGTTTTGCCATGGGGCTTGTTGTCGCTTCCTCGTTCCTTCTGGGTTTGGGGCTGTTTGTTGCGCTGCCCAGCGTTATTATCGAACTCTTTGGCCTGAATGAGGCGACCGAGCCCTTTCTGTTCAACCTTGTCAGCGGGTTTACGCGAATCGCGATATTCGTACTCTACGTGGTATGTATCTCGCTGATGAAAGACATTCGGCGGGTGTTTGAGTTTCACGGCGCAGAGCATAAGGCGGTCAATTGTTTCGAAGCCGAAAAGCTCGTTAATCTTCAAAACGCTTCGAAATTCACAACGCTGCACCCGCGCTGCGGAACAGGGTTTATGTTTCTGGTACTCTTTGTGGCTATTTTTCTCTTTGCGTTTGTGCCGCTCATTCTCCGCGAGGCATGGCCCTGGTTTGGCGGGATTGTTCTGCGCGGAACGACAACGGACATCATCATCCAAAAACTCATAATCATCCCGCTGCATATCCTGCTCCTGCCTTTGGTCAGCGGCATTGCGTATGAAGTCATTCGCGTTTCGTGGCGCTACCGGGAAACATTTATCTGTCGCATGATCATGACGCCCGGGTATCTTCTTCAGGGTATTACCACCCGCGAACCGGATGCCGCGCAGATACGCATGGCGGTTCTCGCGCTGAACGAGGTATTGAAACGGCAGCATGAATCCATAATTCAGGATGTTCCCAAAACGCCTGTGGCGCGGAAACAATCTCCGGTTAAAAAACAAATACGTCCCAAAACCGCAGTACGCACAGAAAAGCAGAGCATATAAAAGCGGCGAAGCCCATTATAAGGTTTCTCAATACTATCCCCATGTCTGCACACAATGTTTTTGTTGAGGGCAGGATATGTGGCTTTTTTGCACAAATTTTTTCTGCCCGTGTGCGGCAAAAACGACACAGTGCGAATACCGGAATGCCTGACTTGGCAGGAAGCGGGAATGGCAAAAACAATATAACTCTTTGCAGTATATATAATTAAATAATATTGACAGCAATTCTGAAATTTTGGCACAGCTCTTGCTTTCTAGATGTATGCAGGAGACTCTGGCTGTATGTTTTGCATTCCAGAAGGAGGCTTGCCATTTCTCAAATGACTTTTGCCAATAAGAAAAATGCCGCTATCAGCGATGAGAGCGATTTCATGCAGCTCTATTTTGACGAGATCGCGCGTACCCCGCTCTTGAGCTTTGATGATGAAAAAGCGCTCTCCATGCGGGTTGCGCAGGGGGACAAAGCGGCTCAGGATGCCCTTGTCCGGGCCAATCTCCTGCTTGTCGTGAAGATCGCCAAACATTTCATAACAAAAGACTATCACCTTATGGATATAATTCAGGACGGAAACATCGGTCTCATCAAGGCTGCCGAAAGATATGATTATAAACGCGGAGTGCGCTTTTCCACCTATGCCTCATGGTGGATTAAGCAGTCCATTGTGCGGAGTCTTTCCCTGAAAAAAAGAATGATACGTCTGCCGCACCGCAAGGAAGAAAAGCTGCGCCAGCTTGGGAAAGCCTGGAATACTCTGAACCAGAATCTGGGTCATGTCCCCAGCGCTGAGGAATTGGCGGATGAATTATCGCTGGAAGCGCACGAGGTGGAAACGCTGCAGAGTCTTTTGAGTCCTGTTGTTTCCTTTGAAAATACGGTCGCAGACAAGGACAGTGGTTTGTCCAATGTTTTGGAAGATTATTCTTATTCACCCGATCATATTGTTTTCAGGGAAAACTTCAGCAGGGTTATACATGATGCTTTAGATACGCTTCCCGAAAAGGAAAAAGAGGTACTCGGCGAGCGGTTTGGCTTTGAGGCGAAGGAAAAGAGTACGCTTAAAAAAATGGGAGATCGGTTTGGGATTTCAGCGGAAACTGTGCGGCAGATCGAGGTGCGCGCCCTGCGGAAACTGCGCGGCAAACACGCCTATCTGAAAGAGTATCTGTGCTAAGAACAGGAAGTTCTACCCCGATACTGTTCGTCGCGATAGCGACGCCTATAATTTTCCTCGCAGTCACGCCCGTAGGGCGTTGCGCGTACATGGAGGTACGCTTTTGCGAGGGCTAGAACAGGAGGTTCTACCCCGATACTGTAGCGCCCGTTGGGCGCGACTGCATGGAAGGATTTTAACGTTGCTTTGCAACGAACAGTATCGTCGCGACGCGAATACCCACAGGGTACAAGTCGTGTAGAGCAGCGACGCCTATAATTTTCCTCGCAGTCACGCCCGTAGGGCGTCTACGGCACGGAAGTCGTGTCCCGAGCTGCGGCAGGATGCCGCGCGTCAGCGAGGGAAAGCGTACACGGCTTGTACCCGTAGGGTAATGTACGCTTTTGCGAGGGCTAGAACAGGAGGTTCTGTCCCGAGCGCGTACACGGAGGTACGCTTTTGCGAGGGCTAGAACAGGAGGTTCTGTCCCGAGCGCGTACACGGAGGTACGCTTTTGCGAGGGCTAGAACAGGAGGTTC
>JAITCI010000018.1 GCA_031283155.1 Spirochaetota bacterium
GCAGTATACGCTATATGGTACGCGCCATTGGCGGCAGGGGTCGTCACCCACACGCGAATAAAGTATATGCGCGCAACCGAAAGCTCCCGCGTAACGCTCGGAATATCGCCGGATAAAAATGCGGGATCGTCTACAGCAGCGCCGCTATCCGAATATGTCTGGAGAAAAATCCCCTCCAATACGCCGGGGCTGAAATGTATATATTGCGTATTTGCCACTGCGGCAAACCGAAACCACTGTTCTCCGCCTGCGGCAAGATTCCCGTCCGCCCATATATTAACAGTTAATTCGGTTACGTCCGGCGGCGCAAAAACACTGCTGGCGCCGGATACGCTGCTTCCGGTACTGCTCAGGCTTGCGTCTTCGGGATCGCCGCTGCACGCCGCGAAGCAGAGGGTGCAGACCACAAACACAAGAATTGCGAGAATATAACTCAGAGAAAAATTTTTGCCGAACATCTATTGCCTCCTTTGGATTTTGGCCTGCTCTGGCAATATAAAACAAAAAGCAAAATTATCCGCACAAGAGAAAACGCAGATAACGCTTTGCATTATTTCTGATTGAATAAAAATGATCGATAATGTATTGACGAGAGTTTTATAACCAGAAGAGGGGAAATACCCCCCCCCCCATCGCAGAGGACGAGCGGGAATTTGCGGGGCGTCGGAAAGCGGGCATATTCTGTATTGCTTTGCGTATCATATCCCTACAGTATATACACAATGTCCAATTTTGTAAATAAAATTTTGCTGACAGGACGTCAGCACGCAGCCCGCAACATGGATGTTGCGTATTTGGGCTGCGAGCGGAGCAGGACGTCAGTACGCAGCCCGCAACATGGATGTTGCGTATTTGGGCTGCGAGCCGCGAAAATCCGCGAAAAAGGCAGCTACAAGGCATTTGGCCACAAATCACACGAATAAAAAGTTCCCCGCGCCGATGCGAAGCAACCGTAGGTTATCGCAACATCCTTGTACGCGCGCGGGACACGCCCTCCTTGGCGTAGCTATCCCACAAAAAAATTCTTACTTGCAGGGAATACAGGCCAGTGTATGCGGGAAATCCGTCAGAACCTCATTGCCGGAGGCAGTCACAAGCAGCATATCCTCCAACCGTATGCCATACTTCCCCGCGCGATAGAGTCCCGGTTCCAGCGTGACCACCATGCCTGCCTCAAGCGCGCCCTCTGCGGCATGGGAGAGACGGGGCGGTTCATGTATCTCGAGCCCGACCCCATGCCCGAGGGAATGCAGGTACTGCTTCAGAACGCCCTCGCGCCTGAAAAAATCGCGCACATCGAGATCGGGCCGACTGAGTTCCTGCCCGGCGCAGATGGAGGTTCGTCCTATGCGCTGCGCTTCTTCAACAAGGGCGTGCAGCCGCCGGATCGCCGCCGGGGGTCTTGCGCCGCAAAAGAGAGCGCGCGAAAAATCGGAGCAATAGCCCGCGCATATAAATCCAATATCAAATTGGACGAGTTCACCTTCGCGCACCCGTCGGTTCGTCGCGCCGGCGTGCGGCTTCGCGCTGTTTGGCCCGGAGGCCACGATCAGATCAAAGGCCGCGCGCGATGCGCCCTTCATGCGGGCGTAGAACTCAAGCTTCGCGGCGAGTTCCGCCTCCCGCACCCCGGGACGCACCGAGGGCGCTATCCAGGCGAAGGCCTCCTCGGTCAAACGAAGCGCGCTGCGTATCGCCGCGATCTCTTCGGGTTCCTTGACGCGCCGCAGGATCGCTATGGGCGATGGGATGGTCAGTATCTCCGCGTCCGGAAAGGCCTTGCGCCAGCGCGCGAGATCGCCCACGTATGTGGTCTCCTCCTCAAGGGCGAGAGAGAGCGCGCCCTGAAGAAGCTCCTGCCGCGCGAGGATATTCTCCGCGCGTTCCATAGCGACATGGCAGGCCATACCCGGAGGGAGTTCTTCCCGCGCCTGCTCCCCGTACCGCGGATCGGTCACAAAACAGGCCGCGCTTGCGGTGACACATACAGCCCCGTCCGCGCCCGTAAACCCGCAGAGCCAGAAAAGATGTTCCGGCCTGGTGATAACAAGCGGACTCCTCAGATTTTGCCGGACGCGCAGAAGGCGGGCCGCGTAGACAGAGGCGGCGTCTCGCCGGTTACGGGTACCCATCAACGATATCGAGCAGAGCCTCGATCCTGCTCACAATGGCTGTAATGCTCTCCAGAGTCGCGGCCGGATTCTGCAAAACCGCCGCGACTTCCTCGGTCATTGCGCTCATGCGTCTTTGATCAAGGACGCGCATTTTTTCCTCAAGCAGGGCGGAACGCTGTGCCGCTTTTGAAAGACGATTTCGCAGCGCTATCCGCTCGGGAGACTCCGCCTTGACGGCGTCGGAAAGATAGATATTCATATCCGGCAGATTAATGAGCCGGGGCTTGGGCGTCGGATCCTTTTTTTCCGGAACCGGATCCGGTTTGATGACCGGAACCGGATCCGGCTTCATCACAGCCGGATCCGCCGGAGGCACATACCGATTTGCCTCCGACGTAACGGTGAGCGGATCAAAAAAGCTCAGCCCTTTCGTCAGATTGATTTTGGGCGGAACATAATTGACGGTATGAAATCTTTCGTCACCCCTCATTTTCCCCCCATCCAAACCAAGCGCGGTGAGAATGATTTTGTATTCGCCGATGGCGTCGCTGTTCATGCGTAAATCCCAGCCCAGGTTTACGGTTTCTCCGCTTGCCAGTTCCGACCGCGTATAGATCGGAGTTTGCCCCTTGTCCAATGTGATCATATCGGGGAGTACAAGCTGGAAACTGCAATCCCTGAGGGCGTTGGGACTCAGATTCTGTACGTCTGCCGTAAACGCAAAGGGACGGTTGGCGACAATGGAATCAAGCACTCTCATGGCGATACTGAAAACCTTCCCCGATTCCTCCTGTACGCTGTAGAGTCCATAGGTGGTTTCGGCTTCAAAGCTGGCACCCGGCGGCGTAATGCGGCTTTCATAATACAGCGCAACCGCACTGTCTTTCCCGCTCAGGAGTGCCTGGCTGAAGCTCGTACCCTTTTTTGCCTTGAAATTCCAGGGGGCGCCATGCAAACGGCGCCAGGCGGCAAAAATAATCCTGTCGGGCGGAAACGCATCCTGGGCGCGCGTGACCCCAATGGTACGCACATTCGGCATATCGTAATCGTCATAGGAATACCAGCACTGCGGCACGGCATTACCGGAAATTTCATACTCGCTCTCGATGAGTCCATGCCCGGGAACCTTAAAGGGAACGCCATCCTTGTCGCCAACTGCGGTATCCAGCAGAATGCGCACCCCAATGGATTGCATAACCGAGGTTCCGTTCAAAACCCAATACTTAATACGCGCGCAATCCACCGGACCGTCTTCCGAACCCTTAACCAGGGTGAATTCCTGCCGCACCTCGTAGTCTTTGTACTTCCATCGGGAAACGATAGAACTGCCCAGGCGGGCGGGTACCTGAGTGAATTTTCCCTTTTTGTTGCCGTACTCCTGCAGATCCTTGCCGCCGCTGAAAGCGATGCTCGCATAGCTTGTCAGGGTTGATCTGTCGCAGAGAAGAGGTACATTGTCGCGTCGATCGGTTGTGCGGATCGTAAAACGGCCGTTTCCCTTGTCGACGCGCACCTCTATTTGCTCATTTGCGAGGGATATCTGCTCGGCTGCCGCGAACGCTGCCGGGAAAACAAGCGCAAAAAAGAGAAGGGCAAGAAACCATGGAAGCGTTATGCTTTTCATCACACCTTCCTGCAAACCGATTGTGCGCATTTTACCCTTTTCGCGCTGTCTGCATCTTCCGAATCTAATGAGAAAGCGATCCTGAAGCCATTATCGGCAGACGGAGCATGGATTCCCAGGAAAGCGCGTTAAAAATGGCAAAACAGCGTAAAAATACAAAAAACAGCAGAACCGGATGCCTGATCTGGCTTATCCCACTGACGCTTGGCCTCATTGTACTCCTCGCGAACCCAAAGGCTCTTGATGATCTCAAAAAATTCCTGACCTCAAAAAACAGTGATAAGACGGAAAACGCAGCCGCGAGTGTGCCGGATAATACCCATACCGGAAGCCGGGATGCGCGCATCGCGCAGCGGGACAGCCCTGATGAACCGGATTGTATCCTGCCTCCTCCCGATACGAGCGATCTGCGCGCGATCATTACAAAGGATATGCGCGAACAGGAACTGAAACTCCAGGAGATACTGGAAAAGGAGCAGCGCAGGAAAAATCCCGGCGTCTTTCCGGAGAAAAAGGATTTTCAGGCACGTATCTTTTTTATCGTCTATGACGCCGAACAGGATCAATATCTCCTGAAACCGGTTTGGCGTACCCTGAAAAATCAGGATACGCCCGCGCTCACAACCCTGGAGGCTCTCTTCGCGGGACCAAGCGCGGAGGAACTCAGCGCAGGCTATCGCACCCTTCTGCCCAAAAATCTTCAGGCGCGCCGGATGCACATCGAAAACGGGATCATGTTGATTGATCTCTCGCGCGACTTTTTGTACAATCAGAACCTGGGCAGGGAGGGGAGCATCCTCCAGATATACCAAATGGTCAATTCAATGACCGATTTCCCTACCGTGCAGGCGGTACGCTTTTCTATCGAAGGGCAAAGCCACGCCACTCTGGGCGGCGACGGTATTCCCTTCAACCAGAACTTCCGTCATAACGAAAAACCATCGGCAAGATAAATGACCGCGATACAGAAAGTCATACGACGGATATTGCTCACCCTCACCGGCATAGCCGGACTCATCCTTGTCGCTCTCGCCGCCGGAACTGTGTACTATCTCGCTACAAGGCTGCATCCCTGGGATTTTATTGCGCCCCTGACCACCCGCGTTCTGATTGCGGAAAACGGAATTATGGATCCGCTCCTGTCTGCGGTCCACGGACAATTCCGGGGGATTCGCTCCCTGTGCGAAAACCTGGAGCGTGTTGCCGCCATTCATCCCAGTCTCCGGCAGATTCTGGTACGCCTTGAAAAGCGGGTACTCATGGCGGAGACCATAAACGGCAGGGGGATACTCATCGCGGACACAGGCTGGCACTCCCTGTTTTTGCCCGGAGGC
Source organism: Spirochaetota bacterium (assembly GCA_031283155.1). Taxonomy (GTDB): domain Bacteria; phylum Spirochaetota; class JAGLSM01; order JAGLSM01; family JAKPMW01; genus JAKPMW01. The sequence goes on from JAITCI010000018.1 coordinate 5,073, forward strand.
GGGCTTGCGGTTCGGAGTATCTTCAACCCCGAGGGCAGCGCGCGTTTTTCCGCGCGCGAGGAAAACACCGCAGGAGTAGCGTACATCGTATACGGCATCTCTCCGTCAAGCGAAGAGGAGACTTTCCACATCGCGCTTCTGGGCAATATTCTGCTTGTCGCCGAAGACGCCGCAGCCATTGCCGCAGCCATTCAGACAAGCCGCGCTTCCGATACGAGGGTACCCTGGAAAATGCTCGCTGAGGCGTTTTCCGGCGAGAACCTCCGCATTCTGTACGCGCCCGGGCATAGTCCGGTATATATTCCCGGAAGGGAGCGGCTCAATCTTACCGGCATCGGGAGCGCGCTCTCCCTTCGTATCGATGCGCGCAAATCCGCCAGGGTTTTCATCCGTTCTTTCTTTGATCCCGGAACCGGAGATGGGCAAGGCGCGGGTCGTATGCTTCGATCCAATCAGTATCACGCAAGCCGGGTTTTACCTGATGGGCTGGAGAGCTATACCACGCTTCTCTTTGATGATATGCAGGAATTGATCCAACTTGCCGGAAATCTCGGCGCGGAGGATTTTGAGATGCGCGATACCGAAACGGCCGGGATACATGACTGGGCAGCCACGGAGATTGCCTTTTTTTCGCGGAACAGGCAAAACTTCGTGCGCGTCACGGCACAGAATGCGTCCCGCGCGTGTGCAGCCCTGGAACGGAGTTCCGCGCCGGACTGTATCCTGGAAAACAGGAATACGTACCGTTTGCTCCGCGCGCGCCTGCCGGGCTTCATGCGGGCGTTTACCCCGTTTGCGGCATGGATCACGCAGCTTGGGTATTGCGTGCAGCAAAAGAGCGTATTCACTTTCGGGGAGACGCCGGAAAGCCTCAAGGAGCTGATCAGCCCGCAGAAAAAAAGCGCCCTTCCCGAAGAATTCCTGAGTCTCGCAAACGAAAAGGCCAATCTTCTCCTGTTCAGCAAGGGCGTATGCGCTTTTTTCCCCGGAAGTCTGAGCATTGCGCAGGCTTCCGGGCTGGACGGAAATAAAATGCACTCATTCGCGCGCATCCGACTGACCAGAGGTGAAATACAATCAGAAATTTTGCTTGCCGAATATTAAACCCTTGCTTATACGTACCGGTTTCGCCGTTTTTGATGGTTTGCGGCTCCATGTCGGCTGCACTCTGATATCGTTATCCAAATATGTACGCTCAAGACGCCCGGAAACGCATCCATTCCGAAAAAACTCCTGCTGCCTCTGCTTATACCCCTGCGCGCTTAAGGAGCGCGTCCGCCGCTTCCTGCCCCTTATGGAAGAGTTCCGCTTCGTCAATCCCCGTAAGATGGCCGTTCTCGACCACCACCCTGCCATGCACAATCGTGTAGTCCGTGGTATGCGCATACCCGCAGAAGAGCAATGCCGCGAGCGGATCGTTCAGAGCGCCCGCGTAGTCAAGCCGGTGGACGTCAAAGCAGGCGATATCAGCGGCATACCCTTCCGCGAGCATTCCGATTTTCGGGAAGCCCAGCACCCGCGCGCCATGCCGCGAAGCCATCTCAAATATCTGCCGCGCCGAGAGCGCGTCGGAGCCATAGCGCACACGCTGGAGCAGCAGGGCGTTCCGCATTTCGCCGAGAAAATCGGAGGAGTCGTTCGAAGCGGAGCCATCCACGGCGATACCGACCGACATCCCGAGCGCGAGCATCTCCTTGACCCGCGCAAAGCCGGAGCCAAGCCGCATATTGGAGGATGGACAATGGGCGACCTTCGTATCGGTCTTCGCGAGCAGCGCGAGTTCCTCATCGTTGAAATGGATGCCGTGCGCGTAGAACACGTCCGCTCCGATAAATTCGCACTCCTCCATGAGCGCGAGCGGGCGCTTGCCGTAAAACTGGACGCAGAAATTATTTTCGTCATCGGTCTCGGCAAGGTGCGTATGGAGGTAAGCGCCGTGCTTGCGCGCAAGACGCGCGGAATCGCGCATCAGTTCTTTGGTGACAGAAAAGGGGCTGCATGGGGCAAGCACGATCCTGCGCATTGAAAAATCGCCTGCGTCATGATATTTCGCAAGCACCCTTTCGGAATCGCGGAGTATTTCGTCTTCGCTTTGCACTACCGAATCCGGCGGCAATCCGCCATCCTTCTTGCTGCGCGACATGGAGCCGCGCGTGGGAGAAAACCGCATCCCGAGACGTTCCGCCGCCTCAAACTGCGCCTCCATGCAATCGCCGGCAAAATTGACCGGGTACACGTAATGGTGATCGGTTGCGGTGGTGCAGCCCGTTTTCAGGAGTTCGCCGATAGCAAGCATACTCGACCAGCGGATCGATTCGCAGTCCAGATGCTTCCAGATTTCATAGAGGTACACCAGCCAGTCAAAGAGCTTCGCGTCCTGCACCGCCTTCAGATTGCGCGTGAGGGTTTGGTAAAAATGGTGATGCGTATTGACAAAGCCGGGGACAACCACGTGGCGCGAGCAGTCGATCACGCGATCCGCTTTGGGATAGTCTTTCGCGGCGTCCTTGCCTATCTTGATGATGCTCTTCCCGTCGATGACCAGATCCGCGCCGAAATATTCTTTTCCCTCGTTCAGGGTTGCGATGTAAAAGCAGTTTTTCAAAACGATGATCATGTCTTTCCTCCGTGCCATTTCGTACAAGCCATAGAGTACATCGGACGGGGTTCTGCCCGCAAGTCAAAAAAAGCTGACAACGGCGGCGCGCGAACCCTAAATTTAAGGCATGAATACAATCCCGCTCAAAAGCTGCTTCGCCATCCTCTGCGCACTCGCCCTGTCCGGCAGCATCCATGCCCGCCAGCCGATGATCCGGCAGCTCGAAAACGGGCTGTCCGTTTTTATCGCGCCCCGGGACGAAAACCCCATCGTTTCGCTCCAGTTCTCATTCCGGCACGGGTATGCCTATACCCCCAGCGCCGAACTTGAGGGCATCGCTCATTTTTATGAACATATGCTCTTCAAGGCGAACAGCCTCACAAAATCGCAGCCGGAATTCATGCGCGCGCTCGGGAAGATGGGCGCGGTTGACTGGAACGGCACCACGGGCAGCGAACTCGTCAACTATTATCTGACCATCCCTGCGGCGGAATTTGAAAACGCGCTCCGGCTCTACTCGGCGGTGTTTATCGACACGGCCTTCGATGAGATCGAGATAGAGCGGGAGATAAGCGTGGTCAGCAATGAGATCGAGGGCAACCGCAAGATACCGGATCGCGTCCTCTGGCGCGCGATCATGGACGGCCTCTTTCCGGAGAGCTACCGGACAGGCCATTACGAGACCCGGCAGATGCGGCACTTTACGCGATCCGACATGATTCGCGAACAAGAGCGCTTCTATGTGCCGGATAACTGCCTCCTGTCCGTTTGCGGCGCGGTAGATGAAACCGAGGCGCTCATGCTGATCGAGCGGTATTTCGGGCGCTGGAACCGCGGGCAAAACCGCGCGGAGGTTCAGCCCCTTCTTCTCCGCGCGGATACGTCCAGTATACGCATTCTGCCCGGGAACACGAACCCCGGGATGGCGTCGCTTGTGCTTGCATGGCATGGCCCCGCCGCTCTGCTTAACCGCCGCGAAACCCTTGCCGCCGACGTCCTTACCGAACTCCTCTCGGAAAAATCAGGCGCGTATCTTCCCGGGCTTGTGCGGCAAAGCGCGCTCTTTTCGATTGATACGACTTTGTTTTCGTTCTATACGGGACGCGCCGCTTCGGAATTTGTGTTTCAGGGGGATATCGCCGTCACAAACGCCGACACCCTCATGGCGGACGCGGAGACGGCGCATATCCGCCTTTCCGGAATACTCGAGGATATAGCAAACGGAAGGCACGCGATCACCGATGAGGATATTCGGAGAATTGCCCAAAAAAACAGAAACGGGCTTATCTTCCGCCACGAAAAACCTTCCACCTATTTGCGCGATCTGGGATGGTGCTGGAGCACAGCGGACATTGCGTATTTTCTGGACTATACGCAGGGGCTTGCATCGATCAATGCCGGGGATATACAGAATCTTGCGGCTCGCTGGCTCAGGCAAGCCGGGCTGGCGCTCCTTTGGGTGCATGACAGCGTCGCGCCCAGACTCGCGGGAGGCGCGGAATGAGAGTGCTCGCGCTTATTGCTGCGGCGCTTCTGATGCAGCCGGTATACGGTTCGGAAGCGATACCCACGGGCGGAGGCTGGGCCCTGTTATCCGCGCCCGGAAGCCTCCCGGCCTTTCATTTCCATTCCGCCGAGGCGGAGACCCTTTCCCTGCGCGTATGCTTCGCGGCCTCGGGCATCCTGGACGAATCATCTCCCGCGCCCGACCGCATTCTCTTCGAGTTTATGACGCTCGCCGGAAGGAATATTCCGCGCGCGGAGCTTGATCGCGTGAAGGACGGCGGGGGGATTATAATTGACGGCCAGAGCGGACTCGAGTATTCGCATATCTTTGCCGCGGCGGTTCCGGATGAAACCAAGCGCGCGCTCGGCATTCTCTCTTCCCTGATGTACGCGCCCTGTCAAAACGAGGAACTCTTTGCCGAAGTCCGCGCCCAGACCGCAAACGAATTGCTGCGGCAGGAAGGCCAGGCCTATTCCGCGCTGGATCGCGGCCTGAAAAAAACTATCCTCGCCGATCATCCCTACGGCCGCTATTATGCCCTGACTGCGGACGCCCTCGGCCGGGTCTCGCTTGCGGACGCACTCGCGCACCACGAAAAAATCATGACCGATGGCAAAATATTCATCGTGTCCTGCGGCCCGCAAACCGCAGACGAAATGGAATCCCTCATCCAAACCTATTTCCCGGCAAGGCGCGTACCGGCGGACGGATTCGCGAAAGACGGAAAGGTGTCCATCCCATCGTTTCCCGAAGCCAAAAATGAGACCGCGTTCTTCCCGCACCGCGCGGCCAATATGCCCTATCTGAAGGCCGAATTCGCGATGGCGGGACCGGGAAGCGCATCCTACCCCGCAAGCCTGGTACTCGCGCGCGTTCTCTCCGAGATGCTCATGGAAAAGGTGCGCAGCGACAAGGGGCTGGTATACAGCGTATGGGCGAGTCCGCCCGCGCGCGCGCGCGCCGCAAGTGCGGAACTTGTATTATACCGCGCGAATGATCCCGATGCGGCGGTCAGGGCGATGCGCGAAACCATCCTCTCCCTGCAGCGCGATATGGCGAAAACCGATACAGGCGCGCATTTTGAGGAGGCGGTTCTCGCCGCGAAAAACCAGATAGCCTGTACGCTTGCGGTGCAAAATATCACCCCGCGCGAACGCTGCGCGAATTTCGCAAGCTGGTATCTCGCAGGCGGCGGGAAGACCGGGACGGCAGGATTATTGGATGCGACACTGCGGATTACGCCCGACGCGATCATCTCCCTGGCCAAAAACAGCTTTGCGCGTATGCACTGGGGGATCGCGCATGATCCGGCAGCCGCAGAACCTTCGGAGATACAATGGACGCTTGAGGAGACGCGCTGATCGGCAAAATATCAGAACCGGAAACTGAGCCGCACTATCGGATCCAATAGCCAGAGTTCCGAGCCAAGCGCGTCAATCATTTGCCGCCGCAGCCCAACATCCAGCATGAAGCGCCAGATCTCAATGCGCAGCATGGCCGCCCAGCGAACGCCCAGGTTGTACGACACGGGCGTTATCGCAACATCATCATGGCCGGGACCCATGATCTCAAACTTCGAGGAATATACGCCAAGCCCCATCGAAAGCAGCGGCTTCAGGAAGAATGCGTACTCGGGACTCCAGACCACATCGAAGGCAAAACTCTGGCTTTTATAATAGCCCCAGTTGTCGTTAAAAAATGGCTCTGTATCGATATATATATCCCCGCGCTCATAATGCAGCTCAAGCTGCAGACCCGCGCGCAGCCAGAAAGTAAAGAATATCCCGCCAACCCCGTAAACGACTTCCAAATGGTCAAAACCGCCGTGGTTGTGATCCATGACGCGGCTTGACAGCGTAGGGTACGACGCGCTCAAGCCAATCCCAATATTGCCGAAACCCGCGCCGGACTGTTCCGCCTCGGCTGCCTGCCCCGCGCCGAAGGTCATCGCCATACGCGCCAGCGCGCCGTGCATGAAGATCGGATCCGTCCAATGCTGCGAAACCATATCGATGCGGTATCCGAGATCCACAAAGAAATCGTGCGTCATATCAAAACGCAAAAAGAGGCTTGCGCCCAGTTTAGGGTCTGTGGCGGTGGCGGAAGCGGGTGCAGATCCCGGAATGGCTTGATCCCACGAGGAAACGGTGGTATGCGCCAGCCCAAAACTCGCGGCAACAACGGGATTGATGGGAAAGTTGAAACCGGGCGACCAGGCAAGCGAAATATCAACGCCCGTGAGTACTCGTGTCTCACGCAAACCGGCGCCATACGCTCCCTGCCCCGCATATCCAGACTGCGCGTATCCAAGAAGGGGTTCAGCTACGCTGAAGGACAATTCCGCGCTGAAACCTCTTGACCAAAACATCCCCAAAAAGAGATCGTAGGAAAACCACGGGGAGCTTTCAAATGTGTAGTCTGCCGAAGACGGAAAAAGCAGATGATCCGCTATCCCGATATAGAAAGAATCATCCGAAATGTATCGCGGCGGTTTGGGCGGAAGGGACTGCGTAAGAGTCAGCCCGCTCCTGCGATATTGCGCGCCCGCATTATCGGTCAGCACAACTGTATACTCCCCCTGCTGAAAAACACCTTCCGGGAGCGAGGCCGTAATGCGATCACTCGTCTGGCTTTTCACTGTAAGCGGGATCCGCATTCCAGCCGCATTCTCAAGCCGCGCGTTCATCCCTTCCGGGAAATTTTTGCCCTGAACCACAAAACTATTCCCGGCTTCCATATCAATCTCGCTCGGCACAAGACGCTGAATCTCCGGCTTTTGAGGCTTCGGATCCTCGGGCTTCTTTCTGGATTGAACGGTCAGCCTCGTCCAATCCCCCGGGGTATCGATCCGGCCAAATTTATTTATTGGAGATACGCGCACCTGGTAATTTCCGGGTTTCAGATCCACATTGACCGAAAGCGATGTGACGTCATTCCTGTAGACGTTTGCGCCGGCTTCGCTGCGAATCTCGACCCGATACGCGCCCGCGCCTTCTATATACGTCCAGCGCACCTCCGCCGCCCGCAGCGGGACAACCGCAAGCAGCAAAACAAAGAGGATAGCGCGACAGAGAAACGCTTTAGTCCACATAGATCACCTGAGGAGAGACGATTGCCGCTTTTTTTAACTCGGGAAGCAGAACCGAAAAATCGGATCGGGCCGGATTGCTTGTTGTGCGAATCTTTGCGTTCTCGAGCAGAAGAGCCTCCACCTCCCACATAAATCTACCACGGTCGAGATAGTGTAACCTGGTAAACACAAAATCCGTACCCTCCACGCGATCCTCTGATCGTTTTTGCAGCGCGTTCCCGGTATACTGATACAGGGATATCCTGTAGGCATTTGCGCGCGGCACCCTATCCCATGAAAACCGTATGGAGTTCTGCAACCGCATATCAACGACTGTCCCGGGTGCCGGAGTACGCAAAACGGGAGAGGGAAGCGTTGCGGATATGAAAAACTTGCGGGAAGCCGTATCTGCCGCCGGCGCTCCCCCGGCATTCAAAACAGTCACACGCCAGAAATACTCCCCGGGAGGGAGCGTTATGCCCTGCGTATTTCCGTTAATAACAAGATTCCGCTGCAACGCCAGAAATGAGGCGTCGTTTGCGAGTTCAAAGCGCGCCTTATTCGCGCGGTTAGGATCATTCCATGAAAAATTGACCCGGAGACTCTCCCCATCGCTCACAAGCGCGGCGTCGGCACCCGGCGTCACAAGAATAACGGGGCGCGGCGAACGCACCTCCACCACAGCGCCGGGAGAACGCGCCAAAACGGTACCCTGCGCGTCCAGAGCGGTTACGCGCCAATGGTAGGTATCCTCCGGGAGATCGCTCCGCAAGCGTGAAAAATTCGCCGTGGTATTTTCGCTGTAGACGGGAGTTGAGAAATCGCTTGTTTTTGCAAGCTCAACCCTGTACTGCGCATATTCCGGATTTCCCCTCCAGGAGACAGCGACCTGCTCCGATTCAAGCTGCAGGGTGGAGATTGTGCCTGTCTGCGACACCTCAATCGGAGGCGCGGAATCAACCTGTTCTATTACAAAATATGACGGCGGACACGCCGGAGGATCCTGCGGCGCTGCTGCATAATGCGCCTGTACGCGCCACCAATACGTACCCTGCGGGAGCGCGTCGATGGCTATGGAGTTCACCCTGCTGCGCAAATTGAACACGCCATCGCTGAAATCTGCGTTTCTCGAGATTTCGAGCGTATAGGAATTCGCCGAGTCGTCGCCGCTCCACTGGATGGTGACAAGCGGCAGTTTTCTGAGATAGGTTATCCTTGCCCCCCGCTCCGGCGAAAGGGGCTGCACCTCCTGAATCGGCAGAATGAGCGTACGCTCCGTGCGCGAGAGGTTCCCGCCGGGATCGCGCAGACGCCAGTACCAGTTCCCCTCGCTCATATTCAAAGTCATGGCGGTATCGCGCGTCGTATAGCGCACGAATCCCAGAGAGAATGTGGTATTCCGCGCAAGTTCAAGAACAACTTCCATGGGTTCGCTTGTCTGCCAGGAGAGGGTATGCGCAACCGTTTTCTCCCTGGAGAGTACAAGACCGCCGCCGCCCGTTGGAGAAAAACGCACCTTCCTGATATCGGGCGCGGCAGTTCCGGCATTTACGGAAGCCTGTTCGTTTTCTGCAACCGCAACCCGCATCCCGCGCTTTTCGAGAATGGCTTCGCCCTGCACAACATCCACCGTGAAATCATCGGACGAAGCACCTCTCCTGAAAACAGCATTCGCCTTGCCCAGGCTGAGAACGACATCGCCGCTGGTGATCTGAAACCCGGTATCCTTTTCTTCTTCCCTGCCGGACGTCATTTTGGAGACGCCGCCATGTTTGAAATCCAGTCCCAGCCCGCGCCCGGTACGCACCAATTTGATCAGGGTTTCTTCGTCGAGATTAATCCTGGTGCCGTCGTCGAGATCAATCCACGCTTCCGAATTCACGCCGGTATAAATGGAATCGTTTACATATACGATGGATCGCTCGGGTATGGTTTGCCAGATAACCTGCCCGTCATACTGCCGCTGCGCAACGCGCCTCTTTTGAATCAATTCGCCTATGGGTTCACCGTCCGTTTTTTCGATGCGGGCAGTGAGATCGGCATACAGCGCATATCCGAATACAACAAAAATGATCAGAATGACGGCGAAAAAGAGAAGATCCCTACTCGATGATCTCATACTTCACCTCGCCTTCATCCACATCCTTGCCGAGATCAACATGGCTCATGTCAACACCAACAAGTTTGCGCACCGCATCCAGAGATCGCGGTGCCTGGGGATCGTCCCGCCTTCCAATGACAGCATAGATACTCTGCGGCGCGGTTTTGCCCTTGACCTTGATCTTTTTCATGGCCTTGGTGATGTAGATATCGCGCACCCTTTCGTAGGCTTCCTGCGAGATAAGGATATCGGTACCGAAAGGCTTATTGAGCGATTCAATCCGCGATGCAAGATTCACCGCGTCGCCGATAACCGTATATTCCATTCTTTCATGGGAACCGATCTGCCCCGCGACAACCGGACCGACATTGATCCCGCAGCCGATTCGGATAATGGGCTTCCCGGGGCCGCCGCGATTGCTGTTGAATTCCAAAAGAGCGGTGCGCATCATCAGGGCGCCGTTTATGGCGTTTTCGATATCATTCCCGTAGGATACCGGAGTACCCCAGACCGCCATGATCGCGTCGCCGATAAATTTATCCACAACCCCGTTTGTTTGATTTACACAGGCGACCATGCGCGTCATATAGTCGTTTAAGAATTCCACAACCTCTTCCGGAGAAAGCGATTCGGAGATAGCCGTAAACGAGCGGATATCGGAAAAGAAGATCGCCACGTCGCGAAGTTCTCCGCCAAGCTTCAGCTCGCCCTTCATTGCCCGTTCGGCGATTTCCTTGTTGACGAATTTGCCAAATGCCTCTTTCATCCGCTCGCGCTCTGCCAGCCCCTGCGCCATTTCCACAAAGGAATCGGTCAGATTGCCGATCTCATCCCGCGTTGTGGCCTGGATGTCAAGAGCGTAATCGCCTTCCTTAACCTGCATGGCCGCGCCTACCAGACGTTTGACCGGACGGGTAATGGTTTTTGCGAAGAGGAAAACGATCAGGATGGCAAGGTTGAGTACAAGCACCATAATTATGAAGTTACGGCGCTGAATGGAATAGACCGCCGCAAAGGCTTCATCTTCCTCAACGTATACAACCGCGCCGACGCCGGCAAAATCGATTTTCTGGAAGGACCCGAGATAATAGCGCCCGTCTTCCTCATAGCGGATATGCTGGTTGGGGTTGCCGGATTTTTGCATGGCCTGCACTATGCGTTTATTGGAATAATCCCCGCCTTCCCGCACCTGGGATTGATCGAAATGGGCGAGGAGCCTGCCTTCGGCATTGACGATATACGCCCGCATGATCCCTTCCGACCTGACGATATTCGCAAAGCGCTCCATTTGCACAAGAATGACGAGGATACTGGAAGCTTCGGAGGAACCGATCATCCGGTAGGGAACGGCAATCGCGAGAACATTCAAATCGAACTCGCTGAGTTCTGCCGTGGGATTCATTACCGTGTATTTTCCGGCGAAGCTCCCGTCAAAAACCGCAAGCAGGGGCTGAATCCTGTCCAGAATGAACCGGGGTTCCGCCGCAAGTCCGGGTACCAGACCGCTGTTGATAAGACTGTTTTGAATGTAGGGTTTTCCCGCATCGTTTTTCGCAGCGACAGCCGCAAAAACGATATCCTTGTCGTCGTTGAAAATTTCCTGCATTCTCTCCGCGTCCCCCCGGGATCCCTGCAGGATGGATCCAATGAGTCCTACCTTATCCACAATGGCCTTGAAATCAATGTCGACCTGCCGCCCCATGAGTTCGGCAAACTGCAGGGTATTCTCGCGTACCCGCATCTCGTTATCGCTTCTGAAAAAATAGGAAGCAACGAAAATCATGGCACCAAGCGTCATCGCCAGAATAATGGACGTGATGGTAATGAGCTTAAAACCGATGCTGAACCGGATTCTTTTCTTTTTATTCATGGTGCTGCGAACTTCCTTAATTGGTCGTCTGAAATCCCGATATCAGTCCTCGTTCACCCCTCGCCGACACGCCGCTGCCGGGTGTGCGTGTCCATACCGCCATTTTAATATATACCAAGTCAGTTATAGAGTAAAATAATGAATCAGGGGCTTGAGATCAGCCGGGGAACCGCCCGGAGCAGTCCTGTCTACGGCAGAGCGGGCAAAGCGGCAGGGCGATCGCGGTGCTGGAGCGTACTGTAGAGCATGGGATCAATCGCCTGCCCGCGATGCTGCAGCTCAAAATGCAGATGCGGCCCGGTGGAATAGCCCGAACTGCCTACCCTGCCCAGCGCCTGCCCGGCGCGCAGGCGGTCTCCTGCATCAACATCCCGCCGCGCGAGATGCCCATACAGGGTGCGGTATCCATAGGCATGGCGAATCACGACAAGATTCCCGTATCCGCCCGACCAGCCGGAAAATTCCACCACCCCCTCCTTCGCCGCATATACGGGTGTGCCGGCAGCCGCCGCGAGATCCACGCCGCCGTGAAAGGCGCGATGCCCGGTGAAGGGATCATTCCGCGAGCCAAAGGCGGAGGAGAGCAACACCTCCTGCAGCGGGGACGCAAAGGCGGTTCCATAAAACATCCCCTGCTCAAGGGGATCCATGGACGCCCCCGGAACAAACAGCCTCTCCCCGCGCGCAAGACGATCGCGCACGAAGCCATTAAAGCGCATGATATCTCCCGCCGGAACGTCATATTTTTCGGCAAGCTCCGCAAGCGTACAGGAACCGGAACTCGCGTAACTGACGCCGTCAAAATTTGGGATCAGGATGCGATCCTGCGCTGCGGGCGCGTATACGAAGACCACGCCGCTTGCCGAAGCAATCGCGTCCACGGAGATACCAAGCCGCGCGGCGACCGAGGGAAGCGAATCGCCCGGCTTCAGATAATATTCGGCGTACTCCAGCGCCGGAAACGCATATTCCCGCACATACCTGCCGCGGTAGCGTTTAGAAAGCGCGATCTCTTTTTTGAAACGCGCAAATACAGCGTCGCTCTCATGGAGTACATAGATGCGTTCCGGGATCGCGGCCTTTCCGCCGATCTGCGCGATGAGCGGTGCCGGAAAAATGAGAATAGCGAGAAGCAAAATTACACGATATACCGGCCTGGTCATATCTAATGCCTTCGGACGCTTTTCCGCTAAACTTTATTCTTATATAGTGTCGAAAATAGAGGGAGAGGAATGGGAAAAGAAGGGATTTTGGATGCAGGAAAAGCTCTTTGCTGACTTTATCGCTGCCCTGGGAAGGAAAGGGAGCGATCGGGTCAATTACATCCTTGATTTATGCGCCCTCTTCTGGAAAGCCAGCCGCAGCCTGTTTGGTCAGAACCGAAGCGCGCGGAAGCTGATCCGAATCAACGCGATGAAGCAGATCCTCTTTACGGGCGTCGATGGCCTTTTTGTCATTTCGATTGTATCCGCCCTGCTCTCCATGGTCATCATCATCCAGGCGAATACGCTTATTCCCGGACTTGGCGGCGATATAACGGCTTCGCTCCTTGTGATTATCATCATCCGCGAGCTTGGCCCGGTATTGACCGCCTTTATCATCATTGGCCGCTCGGGTACCGCTGTCGCGACCGAACTTGGGAATATGCGCATCTCGCGCGAATTTGACGCGCTCTATTCGATGGGCATCGATCCTGTTCATTTTATAGTCGCGCCGCGCCTCGTGGGTATGATCATCTCGCTCCTGCTGCTCGGCATATACTTCAATATCATAGGGATCATGGGCGGCTATATCGCCGCAAAACTACAGCTCGATCTTGCCTTTGATACCTTTATTCTGAGTATGCTTGAGGTTTTGAGTGTGTGGGATATTTATATCAACCTGGTTAAAAACTTTTTCTTTGGTATCGTTATCTCCATTGTTTGCTGCTATCATGGATTCAGGGTTCGCTCGTCTGTCACCGAGGTTCCCCAGCAAACCACAAAGGCCGTAGTTAATTCGATATTCCTTTGTTTTTTCTTTGACGCAATCTCGGCTGTGTTTTTTTATATGTAAACGAAAATACGGAGGATGTGCATTTGGGCACAGCGATCTCATGCCGCCATGCCGATCTCTCCTATGGCAAACAGGAGGTATTACAGGATATCACGCTGGATATCCATGAGGGAAAATTTGTTTTCATTCTTGGGGATAACGGCAAATCAAGTCTCCTGAAACTCCTGGGCGGTCTTGAGGAACCCAGACAGGGAACCCTGCTGCACGGCGAAAACAACGTATTCAGGGGAGGAGACGCAAAAAGGATTGAATTACTCAGAAACACGGGACATCTCTTTCAGGAGGCGGCGCTGATCGCAAACCTTTCGATGTACGAAAATATCGCCTTGCCGCTCAGGTACCATACGCGCCTCCCGGAAAAAGAAATAAGGGAACGGGTTGCCGGCATGATGGAAGAACTTAAATTGCATATCCAAACCGATCTGCGGCCTGCGGTATTTCCCATAGGTGTGCGCAAGATAGCGGCTCTTGCGCGCGCGTTGATTATGGAACCTGCAATGATTTTTCTGGATGATCCCTCAAGCGGAATTGAGCGCAGCGCGCGCGAAGCCATGCTTCGTATGCTTCTGAAGCTGAAGCAACAGGGAAAAACCACCGCCATGTTCGTCTCCGAAGACGGGCGCTATATATCGCAGCTTGCGGATCGCGTACTTATATTGCATGATGGAAAAATCATTGCGGACGGCACAGATACAGAAGTTTTTGCTTCAAAGGATCCCTATGTGCGCGAGATCGCTCTGCGCATCGGACAGGAAAATATGGCAAACACCATGCAAACAAAACCGGATACACGCGCCGGAGGGAACACATGACCTTCAAATTCCGATACTACGACAAGATTGTGGGTTTTTTCGTTCTCATCGGACTCCTCTGTCTGCTTCTTGTCGTATTGCTCATGGCCAGCAATCAACGATGGTTTGAGGGCAGCCTGCCGCTTTTTACGGTATTCAACCGCGGAGAAGACCTCGCAAGCGGTATGGACGTAAAACTCAACGGCATAACCGTGGGGAAGGCGACCAGGATTGCCCTCAATGAGGAAAACAGGATCCGGGTGGATTTTAAGATATACAATCAATTCCGGGACAGGGTAAAAAGCGACGCATCCATCCTGCTCGAAACACCCTCCCCTCTTGGAGGAGGATATCTGTCTATCGCCCTTAAAAAAACAGATGGCACCCATGCGGAGGCCACCGAAGGGCAATGGCTGCACTCGCAGGATGAAGACGACGTAAAAAAACTTCTTAATGCCGGCAATATCGAGAGAATCGGCGGTATCAATTCCATTATCCAGGATATCGCGTCTCTGGTCTCGACACTCATGGCACCGGACAGCTCATTGAACGCCACACTCGATAATCTGAAGATTGTAACCGACGATATCGCCGATAAAGGAATCTCCAAAGCCCTGAGCCTCGAGGATACCATTAGCGGTATAAACAAGCTCCTCTCCGATCTTAATGTATTAAGCGCCACTCTCCGTTCGTCTTCGCCCCAGATCAAAAACATCATCGATACCGCGCAAAGAAGTCTGAGCGATGCATCCGGTATCCTCACCGGACTACAGGACTTTTTGGGAACAGCGCCCGGCAGAAATACCGATCCCGAAACAGGCATCGGCATGATTCAGCATAACCAACGGGGGTATCAATACTGATATGCGTACATACAGCCCCCGATATTCCGGCCGCAATAAACGGGGAGAATATATGCACATTATAATGATTCTTTTCTTTGCGCTGACTATTCTCTCATGCGGCGGCTCTTCCGCAGGCGTAAAGCCCGATTACGTACCCGCAGGCCCCGTACAGGAACGCATCCTCACCGAGGCGCGGGTATATGAAGCAAACGCTTTCGACCAGTACGAGAACCGTGACTATCAACCCGCGATTGGGAATTACCAGACTGCGCTGAGGCTTCTCACCCTCATTGACAACCAGCAAGAGATAGCCCTGGTGCGCCACAATATGGCAAACGTGCTTATCGCGCTGCATAACCATACGGGTGCCGAAAACGAAATTGAACTCTCTCTCAGGGCAAACCGCAGCTTCGAATACCCGCTGCGTATTGCCGCAAATCTGGCCAGCCTGGGTACAATTTACGAGGCAAGATCTGACCTGGATAAAGCTCTTTCGTATTACAGTGAGGCGCTGGATCTTCTTCTGAAAAACAGAGGCTCAGCGAATATGACAGCACGGCAGTATAATAACTGCGGGTATATATTGCTGAAGCAGAAAAAATACGACGAAGCAAAGAAGCAATTCGATCTTGCGCTGAGCAAGGCTAAATCTGCTTATGCGCATCTTGAGGCGGGAGCAGCCTACAGTGGTATCGGAAAATACCAGTTTGAGATGAAACAAATGGATTTGGCTCTGAGATCATTTGGAAACGCGCTCATTGCGTATAAAGCCGCCGAATCATCCGAAAATATTGCCATCAGCCTGAAGGATCTCGCGCTCACATACGAAGCCCAGGGCGATACGGGAAAAGCCATTGATCATACCGAACGCGCCTATAATATCAACAGGATGCTGCAGCTTGAAAACAGATGGCGGCAGGATCTGGATGTTCTGATTCGCCTGCATACAAACGCCGGAAATACCGCCAGAGCAGAGGAATACCGACGCCTCCTCCGCTCAGGGCGATAGTGCGGCAAAGCCGCATCCATGGGGAATGCGTCCTGCTTGACCCGGAGGGACAGAATTTCGTAGATTGAATAATCATGGATGACTCTTCATTTGAACGTGTCGTTATAGAGAGCGTTTCATTTAATAACCTCGGCTTCGTCGTGCTTTTACGCAGGGAGGACAGCCGGGCTGTTCTCCCGATCTTCATCGGGGCAAGCGAAGCGCATTCCATCGCGCATGCCTTCAATAACCAAAGTTTTCCAAGACCGCTTACCCACGATCTCTTCACAAGCACCCTGCGTCTTTTGGACTGCAGCGTACCCTACGTAGCCGTTACCGATCTTATCGAAAATACATTTTACGCAAAGATATTTATCCTGCGGGAAGACGCGGAAAAATATCAAATCGACGCGCGTCCCTCCGACGCAATCGCGATAGCCCTGCGCTTTACCGCGCCCATATACGTAAGCAAAGCTGTTATGGAAAATGCGGCGATTATCCTCTCTCCGGACAATGAAGGGGAAGAGGAGGAAAATACCGAGAACACCGAACCCGCAAGTTCTCTCCGGCGTGAATTGGATATCGCAATCTCGGAAGAACGCTACGAGGATGCCGCGCGGCTTCGCGATGAACTGAAGAAAATACTCAATAAAAATTAAAAGGCATAAGGCAGGATCATGAAGATACGCATATCCATCATTCTGTTTTTTGCGCTTCTTTTCCCGATATCCCTGTCTGCGGCTTTCAACACCTCATTTATCCCGTCTCTCTTTCCGGCATTTGCCTCCGCCGATGAAGAAAAATTGGTGCGCGAATTAGAGAAAAAGAAACTGAGTTCTTTCACATTTCTCGACGCCTCGCTGATTGCCTCCGGAGCAAGTCCGGAGAGCCTGGATGGGTACAGGCAAAAATACCGCAGTCTCTCGGAAAAAATCCGGCGCGATTTGCCCACGCTTGGGCTTGACGCCATGAGCCGCGCGGCAAAAATATTTGAATTGATGTTCAAATACGCCATGTCCACATATAAATCCGAGCAAACCACGCTTTTGGAGATACTGAATGAGGGAAGTTTTAACTGCGTTTCCGCTACCCTTCTCTATAACCTTCTTGCGGAGGAATACGGTTATGAGACGCAGGCTGTGGTTGTTCCCGAACACGTCTATAGCCAGATTCGGATCGGCGGAAACTGGATCGATGCGGAAACCACAGCATCCGGAGGCTTTCATCCCCTGCGGAAGCCGGAGAATGCGGTTTCAAACCGCTATTATATTGAAGATAAGGGTAAAAACGGACAGAAAACATTTATGCCTGCGCAAAGACTCATTGCGCTTTTATACTATAACCGCGGAACACTCTCCCATCATCAAGGGAACGATCAGACCGCGCTTGGGCTGCTCTTCCGGGGACTCCTCATCTTTCCGGAGCATATTGAGTCACAGGAAAATTTTCTCTCCTTTTTGATTGATTGGGCACAAAAGGAAAGCAGGGCGGGGAGAAGTGCCGCAGCTCTCGGTATATGCGACGAAGCGGAGCGCGCTCTCGGAGCGCATAAGGATTTGATTCCTCTGCGCGAATATGTTGTTTTTGAAAGCGCGGAACAATCCGCCAAAAAGGGTGATTTTGCGGGCGCGGTTTCGGCAATAGAGCAATATCTGAACTCCCTGAAGAATAAAAAGCCTGACCATGTGATGATCCTTCGCGGGTATCTGCTTGCCTGGGCGCAGCAAAGCCAACAGCAGCGCAGCTATGAAAAAATGCTTGATCTCATTAAACGAGCATCAAAGGAAGGGCTTGACGCCCAGGCGGATTCCATGAGCCTTTTCATCATTACGGAAGCGGCAAAGCAGATTGCGAAAGATGAAGGCTTTGAAAAAGGCTGCGCCTTTTACGACAAGCAATATCCAAAAAAAAATGAGAGCCTTGCTGTACAGCAAAACCGCCTCTACCTTCACGGACTCTGGATTAATTCCCATGTGGCGTCAAAAAAATATGAAGAGGCCTATCTTCTCTGCCGCAATCTGCAGCAAAGTTATCCGGACAACAAGGATATGCAGGGACTTGCTGTATGGATTGTGCAAAAATGGGCGGACGACTGGGCAGCGGCCAGCAAAGACATTAATTATATAAACGGTATGTCGGCGCTCTACATGAGGCATCAGGATCCGGCTATCGCGAATGAACTGGTCAACCGCGCTATTCGGGACATAAACCAGCTTCAGCAAAATAAGTTTTTTGAGCGAGCCTGCGAGAATCTCAGGATACTTATATCCCTGAAGCTCGGCGCAGAAAACACACAATTGATTAACGAAATGTATCGCGTGGTTCTGAATAACTGGGGGATATACCACGCCGAGCGCGCCGAATTTGCCGAGGCCATCGAAATCGGGAAACGCGCCCGAAAACTCTTTCCAGGCGATCCTGCTATCAATACCAACCTCGCAAATTTTTACTACAGCGCCGGGGTTGAAAAGCTTAACCGGCAGCAATATGACGCTGCCGCGAAAATTGCGAACGAGGGACTTACGGAATTTCCCGGCAACGCCGGCTTGCTGAAATTACGTCAGCTTATTCCTCGTTAGCGTAAGTTTTCCAGGCAGCGCGAAACCCCGTCTGCAAACCTTTGTATAGATTGAACAGAAGTCCAAGTACCAGCGCCAGCCCTCCAAGATACGCTCCCGCAATCCCGAGAAAATCGCCATGCCGCGTATATACGCTCTGTCCATATCCGCGCATGAGTGAAATGTTACCGTCCAGAATACCGACCGTATGATTCGGAAGACGCGCCTGCATCCGTCCCCAGGCGTCAATGACGCAGGTGACTCCGGTATTGGCGGCGCGCACCATATACCGGCGGTTTTCTATCGCGCGCAGAATGGCCATCGCGGCATGCTGCTCCTGCGACTGTACGCTCCTTGACCAGTAATCATTTGTCGTATTGATCAGAAATTCAGCGCCGCCCAGAACAAATTGCCGACAGAGACCCCCAAATATGTCTTCAAAACAGATAACCACGGAAAACGCCGTGTCTCTTTCCCGGAATACCGTATACCGCGTACCGGGCGTGAAATCACTTGCCACCGTATCCCGCAGAATTTTTGCGACAAAAGGAAACTCTTTCTTGTACGGAAACCATTCCCCAAAGGGAACAAGGTTAATTTTGTAATAGCTATCCAGCACATTGGTGCCTGGAGTAACAAGGAAAGCGGCGTTATAGGATTGCATCTCCAAGCCGGGACTGCCGGTTACATTCGTCACCGCAACACGATCACGATGCGGTGCCGTCAAAAGCACCGCCCGTCCGGCGCGGTCCGGCATACCCACAAACCACTCCGCAATCCGCCGGTCGGAATTGTCCTCCGGTGCCATCCTGAGATATTTCCAGTAATACATTCCGGGCGGATGCGAAAGGGTTTCCGGCCAGATAATCAGATCCCCCCCGCCCTTGCCTGCCTGCAGGGTCAGATCGGTGATTTTCTGCATGGTTTCGGCATAGCGATCCCGCGCCCAATCTGTTTCCGGATCCACGAAAGCCTGAATGAGATGTACCTTGTACTCCGCACCTGACGGTTTCTCCGATAAACGCAAAGCCCCGTAAAGAAGAGAAAAACCAAGAAGCGCGCCGAGACAACAGAGCAATATCCGCTTTCGCCGCCGCGTGTCCTGTCGGAAGAGATACGCGACAACCGCATTGGCAAAGACCACCAAAAAGGAAACGCCCCATACGCCCGCGATATCAGCGATCTGCAATATGGGCAGAAAAGCTGTTTGCGAATATCCCGCCAGACCCCAGGAATAGCCAAGAAAACCCGTAGAGCGAAAATACTCAACGCCTGCCCAGAACAGGGAGAAGAGCAGAGGATCGAGCCATGGAAAACGATCACGGCTTATTCGCTGCCAGACAGAAAGAAAGAGAAAGGGCAGGGAAAAATAGAGCGCAAGGGCAGGAACTGCGGTAAAGAGCGCCATGACGTGAAAGACATGCATCCAGTACGCAAGCACAAGCCAGAAAGACATCCCCGCCAGAAACGCAAACAGCCACATCCGCTTCACGGAAATGCCGCGCTGCATCACCAGCAGCGGAACAAAGGCTATCCACGCAAGCGGGAAGATATCCGTGAGCGGGAAAGCCAGCCCAAGAGCCGCGCCGGAGATAATCGCGATAACCGCGCCCGCACAAAAAGCGAAGAAACGTCTGGGAAGAGGTTGTTCCTTATCATACCAGGGACGCCCAAAGGCAGAGAGGAAAATTCTCCGGAAAACCATATATGCACACCTCATCCTTGCCTCGCCAAAGTATCCGAATCTATTGCTCAAGCGGATGGCACTCATTATACATCTTAAGAAGATACGCAGAGACGAGGTGCGTATACACCTGCGTTGTTCCGATATCGGCATGGCCCAGAAATTCCTGCACCGAGCGCAAATCGGCACCGCCCTCCAAAAGATGGGTAGCGCAGGAGTGCCGGAGGGTATGCGGCGAGAGGGGCTTGCCTATGCCTGCCCCGAGAGCGGCGGCATGCACAATCTTCCAGGCACCCATGCGCGACATTCTTTTTCCGCGGACATTCAGAAACACATAATGATTCCGTTCCTTCCCGAGAAGAGCCTGCCGCGCATACCCAAGATATTCGCGGAGCAAGTGCAGCGCGCTCTCCCCTGCCGGTACCACGCGTTCCTTTGAGCCCTTCCCCCGCACGGTCAGAAAACCGTCGGTAAAATCAATGTTATTCATGGACAGATCCAGAAGTTCCGAGATGCGCAGCCCGCAGGAGTAGAGAAGCTCGATCATGGCGCGATTCCGCAAGCCCGCGCTCGTATTGGGCTTGTTCCAGCTTATGAGCGCCTCGACCTCCTCGCGGGAGAGGAGCGAGGGCAGCGTACGCAGGCTCTTTGGGGAGTCGATGAAGGCGAGCGGATCGGCATTGATGGTGCCCTCCGTCAGAAGAAATTTATAGAACTGCCGGAGCGTGACCAACCGCCGCGCAGCTGTCGCCGGACGGGCGCCCTCCTGCCGCATCTTCCAAAGCCAGGCGACTATATCCGTCTCGCCGACAACAAGCCAATCCTTTTTCTGCGCGGCACAGAAGCGCATAAAAAGAATCAGATCGCTCCTGTACGCTTCCAGGGTTGCGCGCGCGAGTCCCTTTTCCACCGCGAGGGTCGCGCAAAAATCGTCAAGAACGTGTACCGCGCCTGCCGGCATGGTTTATCGCTCCTCGTCGGCTTTCCCGAGAAAGTGCTGCAGGCGATCACGCTTGGTTTCAAGATAAAACCTGTTTGTATCGCTGGGCTGGATGATCAGCGGGACGCGATCCCGGATGGAAAGCCCATAGCCCTCAAGCCCGATCAGCTTTTTAGGGTTATTCGTCATCAGCCGTATCGAGACAAGCCCGAGATCGCGCAGTATCTGCGCCCCGATACCGTAGTCCCTGAGATCGGCCGGAAAACCCAGAACCTCGTTGGCCTCTACCGTATCATAGCCCTTGTCCTGCAAATTATACGCGCGAATTTTATTGCCGAGACCGATCCCGCGCCCCTCCTGCCGCATATAGAGGATCACCCCGCTCCCCTCGCGCGCGATCATCCGCATGGCCTCGTGCAGCTGCTCCCCGCAGTCGCAGCGCAGCGAAGCGAATACATCGCCGGTCAGACACTCCGAGTGTACCCGCACAAGGATATTCTCGCCGCTGCCTGTATCGCCGTGGACAAGCGCGACGTGCTCGAGATCATCTATTTCGTTTTCGTAAATATAAATACGGAAATCGCCCATCGCCGTCGGCAGGGCGGCCTCGGCCCTTCGCGTAACGAGCTTCTCGGTCTGGCGGCGATGGCGGATCACCTGCTCCACCGACACGAGCTTTAATCCATGCCGATCCGCAAATGCCCTGAGATCGGGCGCGCGCATCATCGTTCCATCGGGGTTCAGGATCTCGCAGATCGCCGCCGCAGGCCGCAGCCCCGCGAGGCGCATCAGATCCACCGAAGCCTCCGTATGGCCGGCGCGAACCAGAACGCCGCCGGGGCGGGCGGCAAGCGGAAAGATATGCCCGGGGCGTCTGAAATCGGCGGGCTTTGTGTCCGGCGAGGCCAAAAGCGTGATGGTGCGCGCGCGATCACTCGCGGAGATCCCTGTGGTCACGGATTTATCGGCGTCGATGGAAACGGTATAGGCGGTTCCCTTGGGGTCGGAATTTTCGTGATCCTGCACCATCGGACGCAGCGCAAGGCGCTCTATCGCGGTATGCTCCAGCGGAACGCAGATAAGCCCGCGCCCCTCGGTGATCATGAAGTTGACCGCGTGAGGTGTGGCCTTCTCCGCCGCTATAACCAGATCCCCCTCATTCTCACGGGAATCATCATCGACCACGATGACCATCTCCCCGCGCACCAGAGCCAGAAGCGCGTCTTCGAGCGTATCGAGCATTTAATCCTCTTTCCGAATACCGGCATATTGTTCCATAACAAGATCACCGGGGGGATGCGCCTCGAGCCAGCGCGCGGCATAACGCGCGAGAACGTCCAATTCTATATTGACCTCGCGCCCCGCGCGCCATTCCCCAAGGGTGGTGCGCTGAACGCTCTCGGGAATAATAACAAAAGACGCGAGATCGGATTCCAGCCCTTGCACGGTCAGCGATACCCCATCGACCGCAAGCGAACCCTTAACCGCGACCAGCGGGAGGAAAGCGCGCGGCAGTCGGAGCGTTATGCAGAGCGTATCTGAATTTTTTTGGATGCGCAGGACGCGCGCGGTTCCATCCACGTGTCCGGTCACAAAATGTCCATTGAGCCTGTCCGAGAGCGCGAGCGCGCGTTCAAGATGCACGGTGGCATTGGGTTTGAGTCCGCCCAGATTGGTCGCGCGCAGGGTTTCGTTGGAAGCGAAGGCAGAAAAATACTCCGTCTCGCGGGCGCTGACCGTCAGACAAACCCCGTTCACCGCTATGCTCTCGCCCTGCCGGGAGTCCGCGAAAAAGGAGGGTGCCGCCGCAAATTGCAGCTCCCGCCCGCCTGTGTGCGCGTGGCTCTGGGTGAGCTTCCCCACTATGCCCACAATTCCCGTAAACACTAGGAGTATATTCCTTCAAGCACCTTGATAGTGGTGGCCTCGCTATCTCCGCCCGCATACAGCCAGAATACAGAGACCGCGATCAGAGCAAGAAAAAAGAGAATGGCCAGAATACGCGCCGGAATGCGCCAACCCCGCGCGGCCTGTTTCCGCTCCAGAAAATACCATGCGCCCGAGCAGAGGAAAAAAGCGAGCGCGGCTATCAATACGAACAGTTCCGGCAGACTCCCTTTCCCGAATAGTTGCAGGCATATACTCAGCGCAAATAAGAGCGACGCCAGGATCCATGCCCAAAAAGCCCATTTTTTCATAATCCCCTCCATAAAAAACCCCCATCATCAAATCCCCGGCTCGAAAAAAATATCATTTTTTTGGCACTTTTGCACCCCTCAGGAACCTCTTAGTAAACAGAACAACACAATAAAGGAGAATTTGCATGAATCAAACGCTTTTTACCACCCTTTTCCTCCGGCACAGGCCGGATTGTATCCGCTTTGCGGTCTGGCTGACGCGCAATACCGACGAGGCGGAGGATCTCGTCCAGGACGCCTATTGCTACGCCTTGCAGCGGCTGGAGAAAATTCCCGAGGGGGATCGCGCCTTCGTGAGCTGGATATTCGTGGGTATGCGCTTTTTGCGGCAAAACCGCCTTAGGACGCAGCAGCGCGAGGGCGCGGCCTATAAGCGCATGAGGAGCGCGGCGGAAAATTCCCTGTATGTGTGCCGGCCGGACAGCGACACGAACCTGCGCCCCTACCGTCTTATGGTCAACGACGCGCTCAGGCGTCTCCCGGGGATGTACCGCACCCCGCTTGTGCTCCACGAGATGATGGACGTCGAATGCGGCGAACTTTCCGTCATCGAAAATATCGCCGAGGGAACGGTGAAGTCGCGCCTCTATCGCGGCAGAAAGATCCTGCGGAAACGCCTTGCCGGTCTCGCGCGCGAGGAGAATTTCGCGGTATCTTCACAGCCGCCGGAAAAGAAAGGCCAGATTATACCTTTCAGGATACCGGATTAACTCTCCTCCGCCCCGTGTGGGAGCAGGATGCGGACACGCCCTAGCTCTCCTCCGCCCCGTGGCTGCCGGTGATGGCATACTCAACCCACTCGCCGATATTGACGGCGTGATCGCCAATGCGCTCGAGATATTTGGTAATCATCATAAAGAGTATCGCCTGCTCGGCAGTCGCGGGGTCTTTGCGGATCAGCTCGGTCAGATCGCGCATCACCACCTTGAAGAGTTCGTCGACTTTGTCGTCCGCTTTTTCGAGGGAGCGCGCGAGGGCCAGATCGCGGTTTATATAGGCCAGCACACCGTCCTTGACCATCTGAATCGTGAGCACCGCCATTTGGGGGATGTGCTCCAGTTTTTTGATGTATTTCTCATCGCCGAATTGCATCGCAATCTCGGCGATATTGCGCGCCTGATCGCTGATGCGCTCGAGATCCGTGATCATCTTGAGCGCGGCCGTGATCTCCCGAAAGTCGCCGGCGACCGGATGCTCCATCAGCAGGATCTTGAAACAGCATTGCTCAATATCGTGCTCCAGGCCGTCAACCAGTTTGTCTTCCTTAAAAACCTCGGCTGCGATCACATTATCCCGCTGCACCAAAGCCTGGGTACATTTTTCAATCGCGATCTCGATATGCCGACACATCGAGATCAGATTGTCATACACCTGTTTGAGTTCCAGTTCGTAGCTTGCGCGCATAGGCATGGTTTTATCCCCTCCATGTATCAGGGCGTGTCCCTAAAGTATTACTTGGCAGCATTTTCGTCATTGCGAACCCCGCGCGAAGCGGGGTGAAGCAATCCAGGGGGAACATTTTTACATGGATTGCTTCGGCTGCGCCTCGTACCCGCAGGGGCATAAACAATGACGAAAAAAACACTTTAGGGACACACCCTAGCCAAATCGTCCCGTTATATAACTTTCCGTGCGGCCGTCAAAAGGATTGGAAAACACCTTTTGCGTACCGCCGTATTCAACCAATTCGCCCAGCAGAAAGAATGCCGTTTTATCGGAGATGCGCGTCGCCTGCTGCATATTATGCGTCACGATAACGATGGTATACTCCGCCTTGAGTTCCATGATCAAGGCCTCAATCGTGCCGGTGGAGATGGGATCCAGGGCGCTGGTGGGCTCATCCATAAGCAGTATTCTGGGTTCGGCAGCCAGGGCGCGCGCGATGCACAAGCGCTGCTGCTGCCCTCCGGAGAGCCCCAGCGCGCTCTGATGCAGGCGATCCTTCACCTCGTACCAGAGTCCGGCGCGGTAGAGGGTGCGTTCGATGATCTCGCTCAATTCCGCTTTCTTTCGGATGCCGAATGTTCTCGGCGCGAAGGCGATGTTGTCGTAGATGCTCATCGGGAAGGGATTCGGCTTTTGAAACACCATACCGACTGTTTTGCGAAGCTGGATGACGTCAACCCCGCTCGCGTAGATATCATTTCCCTCGACTAAAATCTCGCCGGTAATCCGGCAGGACTCGATGAGATCGTTCATTCGGTTAAAGATGCGCAAGAATGTGGATTTCCCGCAGCCCGAGGGCCCAATCAGCGCCGTCACCTTGCGCTCCCGAATATCCATCGTGACATTTTTGAGCGCCGGAACCGATCCGTAATGCAGATTGCAATCCTTCACCGAAATGGCATTCTTACCCATGCATCAGTTCTCCCTTGCCGAATACCTTTCCGAGAAATACCGCGAGCAAATTGATGCCAATCATCACAATAAGCAAAACAACCCCGGTTGCGGCCGCCTGTTCGGGATAGCCGTTTGATCCGAAATAATAAACGTCCAATGCGAGCGAGGTTCCGGGACTCATAAGGCTCTCGGGCATCTTGTTGACCACCATCCCGATTGTTAAAATCAGGACTGCGCTTTCCGATATGACGCGCCCCGCCGCGAGGATCAGCGAGGTCAGTATCCCGCTCATCGCGCACGGCAGCACAATCGTAAAAATCATGCGCACCTTGCTCGCGCCCAGGGCGAGGCTTGCCTCCCTGAGCGACTGCGGCACGGCCAGCAGGCTCTCCTCGGTGGAACGCACGACAAGCGGGAGAATCATAATCGCAAGCGTGATACCGCCGCCCAAAAGAGAATACTTAAACCCGAGCGCCACCGCAAAAACAAGATAACCGAAAATTCCGTACACGATTGAGGGGATGCCGGACAGGGTTTCGCTCGCGATGCGGATCGCGCGGATGAGATGGCTCCGGGTGCGGGTATATTCCGTCAGAAAAAGCGCGGTGCCGATACCGATGGGCGCGGCGATAACAAGCGCGAGAAGGGTCAGGCTGAGGGTACCCAGAAGCGCCGGTTTGATGGATGGGTATTTCCCGTAATCGCCGAAGAGGAGCTGCATATTTATATGCGGAAGCCCGCTCGCCAAAATAAAAATGACGATGCCCGAGAGCATAAGCAGCGTGAGGAACAGCATCCCCTGGGCGAATATGCGCAGGAGCTGCGCGCGGCGAATCTGCCGTTGGTGGCGGGTCATGCCTTCTCCCTTTTCAAGAGCGAAAAACTGATATTCAAAAACAGGGTAAACACGAAAAGAACAACCCCCGTCGCGACGAGCGCCGTCACCGCGTCGCCGAAGAGTTCGGTCGCGCCCATCGCGATATTGGCGGTCAGGGTGCGCACACTCTGGAAGAGGCTCTCGGGCATCACGGGGGAGCCCCCGATCACCATGATGACCGCCATGGTCTCGCCTATCGCCCGCGCTATCGACAGCACCACAGCCGCCAGAATACCGCTCTTGGCCGCAGGCACCATAACCGTAAAAACAGTTTGCTCGCGGGTCGCGCCGAGCGCAAGGGATCCCTCGTAATAGCTTTTGGGCACGGCGTCCAGGGCGTCGAGGCTTACGCTCACAATCGTGGGCAGCACCATGATCCCGAGAATGACGCTCGCGGCCAGCACCCCGTACCCCACCCCATTCGGGGATATATATTCGCGCAAAAAGGGTACCAGCACAATCATGCCGAAGAGGCCGTAGATAACCGAGGGGACGCCCGCAAGGAGATTCACCAGCTGGCGAATCGGATGCACCATTTTTTTGGGGCAGAATTTGTACAGCGCAACGGCGGTACCCAGCCCCGTAACGACGCCGATAAGGGTCGCGAGTCCCGTAACATACAGGGAGGCGATGATCATCGGGAGAATGCCGTAGAGGTTTTCATGCAGATTCCATGTTGTGCCGAAAAAATTGGCCGCGCCCACCCGCGCAATGAAAGGCAGCCCATCCATAAGCAAAAACGCGCAGATACATCCCAGAGCCAGAAGGCAAAAGAGGGCGCAGGCAAAAAAGACGCCCCGCATCAGGGAATCACGCGCTCGGATAAAACGATAGATCGTCCGCATGGAACCGACCTCAGTTAGTTTGCTGATCCTTTACAAGCTGATTCCATTTCTGTACGCTCTTCCCTGCGCCATAAATCCCCTGTAGTTCCGCAAGCGTAATGGAATCCAGCGGATTGGCTTTGTTCACGATAACGGCAATACCGTCCCGCGCAACAGGGAAATGCGTACAACCCGCCGCCTTCTCGGGCATAAACTCTTCGCTTATCATACCAAATATACTCACCCCTTCAACAGCGCTCTTATAGCCCGTGCCGCTCCCGCCGCCGGAGACGCTCAGCTTGATCCCGGGCTGGAGCTTTTCAAAGGCCGCCGCCAGCTCGATCATCAGCGGCTGCAACGAGGTGGAACCGGAAATATCGATGCTGCCGGAGAGCGTGCCGATCACATACCCCTGCGGATCCTCGCTCATCGGGACATAGCCATTTTCCGTGATAATATCGGCGGCTTCCCGGCTCCCGAGAAAGGCAAGAAAGGCGGCATATACCGCATTCTCAGCGGAGGCCTGCCTGTACACGACGGACAGAGGGCGCGCGAGTATATACGCGCCGCTCCGGATGTTCTCAACGGTCGCCGCAACGCCCTCCAGTTGCAGAACCTTGACGTCCTTGCCGGTATAGCCCAGGCTCTCGTAGGCGATAGCGGCGGGATTCCCCCGCACCTCGGCCAGAACGCCGGCGGTTCCGGTTTGAATCACAACCCCGGCAGGATCCGGCTTGCCCTGAAGCCCGATATGCGCCATAAAGGCCGTTTTCGTGCCGCTCCCGTCCTCGCGCGCGACTACCCCGATATTCCTGGAGGCGTCAAACCCCGAAACCCCGCAGGCCGCGCACACCGCCATACAAACGAAGGTACATACCGCAAACCTTTTCATATTTTCTCCTTAAATCCCGCTCCCCCGCCAACCCCTGAATTTTACTTTATCCGGCGGGCAAGAGACAGAAAAAAGAATGGCTTGACGGCATGGACGATATTGCCGACGATAGGGGTGAAGGATAGCCGCATGAAACCTCGATCCATGCTCTCGCCCGTCATCGGGCTCTTGTGCATCACGGGATTGCTCGCAGGCGCAGCACCCGGCCCGCTCACGCCCGACAACGCGGTGGAAATCCTGTATACGCACGTGAAGCGCAGCGACTATAGGCCGCTGCTTGGCCTCTGCATCGATCCCGAACGCAAACGCCTCGATACGCTCCTGCAAAAAATTGAAGCGAACCGCGGCACGCTGGAGGAAGCGCGGAAAAGAGCCGCCGCGCTTGAGGGCTATACCATCCACTCAACCGAAAAATATGATACGGTGGCGGTGATCATGTTCTCATGGAAATACCGCAACGACTATCAGGCGCCGCAGCCCGACATCAAAAACCCGAATTTCATCGAACGGGGATGCGAGGCGCTGCTCCTCAGGGAAAATAACGTCTGGAAGCTCGCGGCCACCCGCCCCTGGATACCCGAGAGCGAGCGCGGACCGGCGTCTTTGCAGCGGCAAAACTGAAGCAGAGGAATACTCGCGGAGCTATTGCGCGTGGATGCCGGGAGCAGCGTTCTTATCGGCGGCGGCGTAAAGTTTTTCTTTGGGGAACAGTTATCGCATACGGAAAGGAAACGCGCACAACCGCCATTGCGGCGAAACGCTCCGCCGCTCTGCCTGTGCACCGAAGCTCCTTACGGATTGAAAACGTCCCGCGAAACAAAAAAAGCAAATACATATGCCGCGAAAAAGACCGAATAGATGCGAAACCTGCTTTACGCGCAACAGCACACAGGAAGCATGATGCACCCTGCGTACTATTACAATCCATGCGCCGGATATGGGTACGCCCTTATGGCGGCGGCGTGGACGAGGTATTGAACGCTATCTGATACGTACCGCTGTTGCTTGAGTTGTACGGCCATACGCGGAGGTAATAGGTTTGCCCTTCCGTGAGCGTGTAGCTTGCCCACGTATAGCTTTCATACAGATTTGGTGTGGTCGATGTAGTGCCGCCCTTCTCTGTGCCGGTCAGTACAGTGCCGCTCTGATTAAGCACCTGGATATACAGATCGGTTAATGTGCCGTAGGTGACATGGATATATTGCGTTGCCGCCGTTGCGGTAAAGCTGAACCACTGGGCTCCATAGGAAGCAATGCTGCCGTTTTCCCAGACATTTGCGGTGAGTATGGCCGCGCCGCCGGGCGGCAAAAAGCTTGCGTTGAACCCTATCTGGTATGTCCCTGTATAACTGTTGTCATAAGGCGTTACTCTGACGTAGTAAACCTGCCCAACCGTAAGCGTTCGCGAATCATACGCAGTGCTGCTATATACCGATTGGCTCCCCACAGCCGTTCCGGCCTGGTCGTACACTTGCACACGCAGAGCAGTCAGCGTACCAAAAGCGACATGGATATACTGCGTTACTGCCGTAGCGGTAAAACTGAATCCTTGCGTCCCGCCGGAAGCAAGGCTGCCGTTGGCGAAGGTATCTGCGGTGAGCGGAGTAATGCTTGTACCCGGAGGCCAGTGCGTTGTGGTATACGCCATCTGGTATGTACCGCTACTTGTGCCATTCCATACCCGGATGTAATAGACTCGTCCGCTTGTGACTGTTTGCGCGGCATACAAAGTGCTGCTATCTAACTTCGATTGGTTCCCGACCGCTGTACCGCTTTCGTCATACATCTGCATATACACGCCATACGAAGAACTCAATGTGCCGAAAGCGGCGTGGATGTACTGCGTACCGGAATTTGCGGTCAACCGGAACCACTGATATCCTCCGGAAGCAAGGCTGCCATTCGCCCAGGAGTCAGCGGAAAGCGCTACAGGATTGATGGGCGGAAAAACTTCGCCGGACTGAAACGGCGGCAGACTTGATGCATTAAACGCTATCTGATACGTACCGCTGCTGCTTGAGTAGTACGGCCATACGCGGAGGTAATAGGTTTGCCCTTCCGTGAGCGTGTAGCTTGCCCACGTATAGCTTCCATACAGATTTGGGGTGGTCGATGTATTGCCGCCCTCCCTTGTGCCGGTCAGTACAGTGCCGCTCTGATTAAGCACCTGGACATACAGATCGGCTAATGTGCCGTAGGTGGCATGGATATATTGCGCCGCTGCCGTGGCGGTAAAGCTGAACCACTCTGCCCCGCCGGATGCAATGCTGCCACCAGCAAAGGTATTTACGGTGAGCGGAGTGACGCTTGTGCCGGGCGGCAAAAAGCCCGCATTGAATCCTATCTGGTACGTCCCTGTATAACTGTTGTTATAGGGCGTTACTTTGACGTAGTATTCCTGCCCAACCGTAAGCGTTCGCGAGGCATACGCGGTGCCGCTGTATAAACGCGATTGGCTCTCTACAGAAGTGCCGTCCCCGGCATATACCTGCATATACACACCATAGCTTGAATTCAGCGTACCAAATGCGGCGTGAATATATTGGGTTGCTGCCGTCGCGGTAAAGCTGAACCACTCTGCCCCGCCGGATGCAATGCTGCCACCAGCAAAAGTATTTACGGTGAGCGGAGTGACGCTTGTGCCGGGCGGCAAAAAGCCCGCATTGAACCCTATCTGGTACGTCCCTGTATAACTGTTGTTATAAGGCGTTACTTTGACGTAGTAAACCTGCCCAACCGTAAGCGTTCGCGAGACATACAAGGCACCGCTGTATAAACGTGATTGGCTCTCTACAGAAGCGCCGTCCCCGGCATATACTTGCATAAGCGCACCATAGCTTGAATCGAGCGTACCAAAAGCGGCGTGGATATATTGCGCCGCTGCCGTGGCGGTAAAGCTGAACCATTGCACCCCGCCGGCAGCAAGGCTGCCATTAGCGAAAGTATTTGCGGTGAGCGAAGTGATACTTGTACCGGGCGGCAAAAAGCCCGCATTGAACCCTATCTGGTACGTCCCTGTATAACTGTTGTTATAGGGCGTTACTTTGACGTAGTATTCCTGCCCAGCCGTAAGCGTTCGCGAGACATACAAGGCACCGCTGTATAAACGTGATTGGCTCTCTACAGAAGTGCCGTCCCCGGCATACACCTGCATAAGCGCACCATAGCTTGAATCGAGCGTACCAAAAGCGGCGTGGATATATTGCGTATTGGAATTTGCTGTAAAACGGAACCACTGGATCCCGTCTGAAACAAGACTGCCGCTTTTCCAGGCATTTGCGGTGAGTATGCTCGTATCCGGCGGCCAGAGAGCTGTGTTAAACCCTATCTGATACGTCCCGGTATAGCTGTTATTATAAGGCGTTACTTTGATGTAGTATACCTGCCCAACCGTAAGCGTTCGCGAATCATACACAGTACCGCTGTATAAACGCGATTGGCTTCCTGTTGTTGTACCGCCTTCGGTATACACCTGCATAAGTACGCCATAGCTTGAATTGAGCGTACCAAAAGCGGCATGGATATATTGCGTACTGGAATTTGCGGTCAAACTGAACCACTCTGTCCCGCCGGAAGCCAGACTGCCATTGGCGAAAGTATCTGCGGCGAGCTGCGTGATGCTTGTGCCGGGCGGCAAAAAACAAGTATTAAAGCCTATCTGGTATGTACCGGTATAACTGCTGCTCCATGGCCATACCCGGATGTAATAGATCTGCCCGGGAATGAGCGCGCGGGAGATATATGCGGCACTGCCGATTATATTCGACTGCTCCCCTATCGCATACCCAATGCTGTTATACACCTGTACGGTTATGCCATAATAAGAATTTAATGTGCCAAAAATGGCATGGATATACTGCGTGTTGGAATTCGCCGTAAAACGAAACCATTGGTCGCCATTCTCCAGAAAACCATTATCTGTCCAGGTATTTTCGGTTAAATCGGTTATACCGAATGCGGGCAGCGTTATCGGCAGCGTAGGATATCTGTTGAATAATATGGTGTATGTTCCGCTGCCGATATTCGACCATACACGGATAAAATACACCTGCCCGGGAATAAGCGGGCGGGAGGCGCTTTGCGTACTGCCGTAAAGATTTGAGTTGCCTCCGGCTACATTGCCGGCATTGTCATACACTTGTATATACAAATTGCTGAGCGTACCAAAAGCCACATGAAAATACTGCATACCTGCCGTCGCGGTAAAACGGAACCACTGCTCTTCGCTCGGGGCAATATTGCCATTGGTCCAGACGTCCTCCCTCAGAGGAATTGCGCCTGCCTGCGTTTTACCGTCGGCGGAACTGGCTGAACTGGTGAATTGCGATGAACCTGTAAAATCGACAGAACTGGCGAATTGCGATGACCCCATAGAATCGACAGAATTGGCTGAAACAGACGCAGCCGACGCGGAATCGACAGAATTGGCTGAAACAGACGCAGCCGACATGGAAGTATTCAAATCTGCGGAACTGGCTGAGCTTGATGATGCTGTCAAATCTTCATCTTCGCCGCCGCAAGCCGCAAACAAGCAGCAAAACGCAATGAAAACAGAAAAGATTGGGCAAAAAACAACGCCTTTTTTGTTTTGCGCAAAAATTTTCATAATCTCTCCTAATCGTCAAGGGGTTTTTCATTGCTTGGCACCACTGCGGGAGTATGGATAAAAATTCGCTTACAACCTTCGCGGGCATTGGCATCCGTGCCAATGCCATATTCAGGCGTACATGGACGAAATTTCCCCGCTTGTATTTCCGCAAACAGTTCCGTTGTGTTCGCTTTGTATGCGCTTGTGTTCTGTGGGGAGCGCGTCGTTGAATATAGTCGTTTCCGGATTCATCGTTGGAATCCTGAGCATGGCAAGTCTCTCTTCCGCACAGACAGTATACCACACAATTCAGATTTTCATCACGGTTTGTGCTCAAATTTTGCCTTTTTGCAACACCCACCGTCAGCCTTGCCCACGCCAGATCACCAGTTCCATGTCGTAGCGTGTTATTGAAAGATACTTCCCCGAGGCCTCGTCGCGGAATTGCTCAAGATATTCGCGGATGATATGCGCATCCGGCGCCGCCCCGGCAGCCTCGACCACTGTAATGGCGTTCGTCGTCATTTCCTCCGGTGTAAAATACGCGCGGCGCTCCCCTTGCAGCGGATACACGGTAAAGGGAATGTTTGCGTCGCGGAGCCAGTCCTGGAGAACGCTGTAATCTGTTTTTGTTTTTCGCGCAACGCCGTGGAGTTCCAGCAGCGCGCTTCCGAGGGTGTGGGTATCGGAGGCGCGGGCCTCCCCGGAAAAATGCAGGAGTATCCCCCACCCGGACAAGGCGCTGCAGGCTTTCCGCAAATCCGCCGGATCCCTTATGGCGGGTGAACGCGAGCAAAATACAATATCGAATTTTTCATTTACTTTGTATTCCGCCCAGTCGCATTCCGCATAGCGGATGTTGGTAATGCAAAGCGCCGCCGCCTGGCTCCGCAGCCGATCAAGCATAACGGGCGATATGTCCAGGGCTGTAACCAGCCTCGCGGCCTGCGCGAAGGGTACCGCGTAGGAACCCGCGCCGCAGCCCAGATCAAGCACGTGGGCGTCCGAAAGATCCACCCCATGCCTGCGTATGGTCTCCAGCACCCTTGCCTGAAACTCGTCCCCGCTGCGGTATCCGGGAAAGGATCGTCCCCGTATATCCCAGTATTTTTTGTCGCACATATGCAGCCCCTCAGTCGCGCGCAACTAAAACGTACCCTGCGTTCAAATTTTCCGCTGTACGCCCCTCGTTCACCCTCGCTGCGCTGCAGCAAGGGCATAGAGCGTACATTACCCTACGGGCACTTCGCCATGTACGCGCTCGGGACACGACATCCTGGTCGTAGCCTTCCGAAAATAGCCTCAGCATGATAGAATGGCAAGCCGCAGACAGCCGAAATGGAGGATATATGCGCATCAGCACGATAGAAGAGGCCGTGCAGTCGGCGCTGCAAGAGGCGCGCGCCGCCGAGGCAAAAGGTACCTACGGCGTTGGGGGCGCGCTGATCGATCTTCGGAGCGGCAGGCTGCTCAAAACCATGGAGAGTTCCGTTGTCGTGAACGGAAGGCTTATCGATCCGACCGCCCACGGCGAACGGAAATTGGTTGACTGGTATTTCGCGCAGGAGAATCGCGCGGATCTGGTCAAACCGCAGGACGCCGCTATTATAACCTCATTGGATCCCTGCTGTATGTGTACGGGTTCCATATTGATCGGCGGTTTCCGCGCGATCATCGCCGCGCCGGACGACAAGGCCGGAATCAATTATGACGGAACGAATAGCTTTCTGCCCTTTGACCGGCCTCTGCAAACATTTTACTACCCCGGGGTTCGCGATGGGGAATTCGCGCGGGAGGAATACGGCGTGCCGCCGGATATCTTTCAGCAAACCGATCTGCGCGCGGAAACCCACCGCGCTTGCCTGGACGCCTTTGTGTCCGGCGCGGCCAACGCGAGGCGCGTCATCAGGGAGATGAACATCCCCGTGGAAAAGCTGCAGGATCTTGCGGCAAGCGCCGAAACCCCGCTGCGCGCGCTCTATCCGTATGCACTCGGATACAGAGCGCCCAAACGCGGCTGCCCTGACCGCAAACTGCTGCCGTATCTCGAAGAAGCCGCCCATGCCGACGCGGCAAACGGAGGCGACGGCGACGCCGCCGCGTTTTTGGATTATTTCGGCAATCTGCTCATCTGTATGCCCGGGCAAAAAAACCGCTCCCCCATCCGCACCGCCTATATGGAAATGATCCGCGCCTACTCCCGTCTGCGGTATGATCTCGCGCAGGAAAACGCAAGCGCGCTCGCCTGGCTGCATGAGCCAAAACACGGTACCATTGTACTCTATCGGGGCTTCGACAAGGGCGCGCGCGGGCTGGTGGATCTCGGCGCGTATGGTTCCACGATTTCAGGCGGACGCCCTGTAGACCGGAATCTCCTCTGCGTCCATGAACGCATCCCGGGCGATGCGCTTGCGACATTCATCGCGAATATGCCCCCGCGCTACCGCGATTTAATACGGCCGCAGCGGATGTTTGCCTGAACCGCAGAAAAAATTCAATATGCCAAAAATGGCATGAATACAGCGCACTGAAATTTGCTGTACAACGAAACCATTGATCCCCATTTTCCAGAAAGCCATTTTGTGCTACCCTGCGGTATGCGATACGTCATTATTACCGGTCCCCGAAAGGCCGGAAAAAGCTGCAGCCTGCTGAAAACGGCGGAAAAATTACAAGCGTCCGGAATGCCTCTGGGAGGCGTTATCACCAGACGGGTACCGGGACACAGCGAAGGCGACGACCGCGAAATTGTTAAGCCCGGCGGCACAGAGGCGATACCCTTCTGTTCCCGAATCGAATGGGGCGCGCGCGATGATGTATTTAAGGAAGGTCATTTTTATTTTTCAAAATCCGCTTTTGCGAAGGGCAACGCATGGATCCGCGCCGGTCTGGAGAGCGGCGTTTTATTTATCGATGAAATAGGCGGTCTGGAAATGGCGGAGAATAATGAATATAAGTGGGATTTTGCGCTTCCTCTGGCGCAGGACAGGGGGAAAAAGCAAACGCTCCTGTTTTCCGTAAAGGAAAATCTGGTTGACGGATTTATTGAAAAATATAAATTCAGTTGGAAAATTATAAGAGCGGAAAACGGCGAGGACATAAGCGATAGGATTCTTGCAGAAATAGAATACTAAAGCCGTGAAAAACCAGGGCGCGTCCCTGAAATGTTTTTTCGCCAATTGCGGGCAGCATACCGCTTAGCCAATACAGGAGAGTTTATTTCGCCTTTTTTGCGTCGGCTGCGCTGATAGACGTGTCGTAAAGACCGATGTCCTCTCCTTCGTGCCGATTGATTCCAGTATACTCCAGCGAGGAATCCTCATAGCGCTTGAACTTATACACTGCGTCGTTCATAAGGGCGCTATTGAATACGCCCAGCGATACGAGCAACTCGAAATCTTTGATTTCCAAACCGGTCGTCTTTTTGAAAAGCCCCGGCTCTAATTGCGTAATAACGTCCTTCAGCGAGCGCTCGCGGTAGTCCGTCAGATACATAAAGACGGGAATACGCGTTGCGAATTTAATAAGTTTCTCCTGAATTTGCTTGCGGACGCTCTTATATTCTTTTTCTTCCTCGGTAAGCTGTTTCTTCTCTTTTTCGGAAAGTTCCTTCTCGTTCGCTTTTGTTTTGAGTTTATTTACGCTCTCGGACTTGTTGATAATCGTTTCTATATCCTGATTGAGATTGCGGAAACCTTCGATATTCATAAGGGCTTCCATCGCTTTCGGATTGTCCATCAAGCGGCGAAGAGTATTGTTATCTACGTTGACGAGCAAGGCGCTTTCCCAGCGGCGGGCGAGTAAGGTCGCCGTCGTACCGGCCATCGCCATATCGAGAACTCCGGCTGCGTCGATTTGTTTCATAGAACTTCCGTCGTAGGCGAGGACGGGCAGGAAATTGATAAACTCCGCAACCTTCTTCTCGGGATTGCTTTCGTTCAGGTCGAGACGGCAACTATATTCCGCAATCTGCTTCAACGCGCGGTCGGGCGCGAAATCAAACACGTAGCAGTCCTCTTTGAGTATCGTATCCGTTCCGTCGGGGTTCTTCGTCGTCCACGGCGTTTGAACGCGGAAGGCGGCCTGGAAGTAGGTCTCGGGGCTTGACGAGTTGCGGAGCATAAAGATACCCGACCACGGCTTTACCGATACCCCGGTCGTCAGTTTGCCGCAGGAGAGGGTTATCGTCTTTGTTTTGAGCGGGTCGTCCATTCCCTTGAATACGGGGAAAAGCGCTTGCACCCCAATACCGGCTTCGCTGCCGGCGGCGACGATAACCTGATAATCCTTGTAAAAGATATTTTGCCGTTTATCCAAAAGATTTTTCATAGCATAGCAACTGGCGACGGACGGCAAGAACCAGAACGTATGGGTGAGCAGCCCGAGCAATCGAGCGTCCGAGAATGGCATAGGCGGTTTTTGAGTGCCGAGTTTCAAACTGTCGATAGTCGTTTCCATAAACGCGCCGCGAATGAGGTCGAGCCATTTTTGAACTTCGCTCTCGTGCATGAATTTCGCCTTGTCCGCAGCGTCGGCAGCCGAGAAAAACTCGTTGAGGTCGAACTCGTTAAACTCGCCTTGCAGGGCAACATCGCGGATTGCATCCGGCAGTTGATAGGTAAGCATAACCATTCGCGGAAGCGAACTGTAGGGGTTAGTATTCTTCCTGTCCTTCCATGCATTTTTTTCACGCTGCTCGTCGGAATACGTCCAGTTATAGATTTGTTCTTCGATAAACTCGCCGCTTGCGATGGCGCGAAACGGCGTACCGGACAGATACAAATACGCGCCGGTAGTTATGGGCATATTGTTTTCGTCGTAGTAATCCAGCCCCGCGCCTTCTTCCCGCTTGTCTTCCGCTTCAAATAAATCCTTAGCGTTTTCGCGCCACGCGCCGTAATGGTATTCATCCAGAATCACGCAGTCCCAGTTCGCAGAATGGACCCATTCGTTTTTCGCCTTGATACCGCCGACTTTGTTCTTTCCGAGTAAATCCTGAAACGAGCCGAAGGCAACCATCGGACCGGCTTTGCGCGGCCTGGAAAACGACGCTTCCCCGGTATGCTCTTTGCAAACTATGAACTGCCAACCGTCAAAGTCGGTATGGGATTTCAAATCATCCTCCCATGCGTTTTGAGCGGCGGGCTTGAAGGTAAGGACAAGTATCTTCGTCCAGCCCATCGCCTTTGCGAGTTGGTAAGCGGTGAAAGTTTTGCCAAAACGCATTTTGGCGTTCCATAGAAAATGCGGGGTCTTATGCGGGTTTTCTTTTTTGTAACTTTGGAAATACGCCATTGTCTTTTTGACGGCGGCTTCCTGCTCGGGCCGCATTCCAAAGGTGTTCGTGCGCGGCATATCGAACTCTTTGCGCTCGCGCAGGGCAACGCAGGCGGCCTTTACGTCGCGGACGGAGCATTTGAACCATTCGCCCTCGGGGTTCAGGAACTTCCGATTGCGAAGATAGCGGTGAACATCGTGGTCGGTAAAAGACGAGCCATCCTCGCGCATTGCGGTTTCTATCAATACGATTTTATAAGGGGCTTTGCCTGGACGCTTGGTCGGGTATTGCTGGGCGACGCGCTCTTCGGCGGACTGGGCGGATGTATAGCCGACTTTTAATAGTCCGGCATACTGCGGGTTTGTATCCTCATAGGCATAGATTGTCGGGCAAGCCTCGGGGCGCTTTGGGAAAAAGTCCTTATTCATTATCCGCCCCTTTTGCGTTCGCGTCCATCGGGCGAATCATGGAATCTATAAAGGCGATTTCGTCTTTGGTGAGGTCGTATTTTTTATAGAGTTTTTCGTCCGTCCATTCTTCGGAGAAGTCTTGCATGGGGACGAAATTATAAACTCGTTTCGGCGCGTCCTGTGTATTCTTT
This sequence comes from Spirochaetota bacterium, assembly GCA_031283155.1. GTDB lineage: Bacteria > Spirochaetota > JAGLSM01 > JAGLSM01 > JAKPMW01 > JAKPMW01. The sequence goes on from JAITCI010000018.1 coordinate 43,679, forward strand.
ATTTGCAAAACCAAAAAGCGGAAGAATTCAGTAGTAATATATTTTAAGGCGTTCTCCGCCATTGTCTTTGTTTTGAATGGCCCTATAAGCAAAAATGTTTCCGTGCAACACGAATTCGGCTCTCCGACGAAAGGTTTGCCAAGAACTAAATAAGGGAACGATCCGCGTTCGCCATAGGCTCTTGAAATGTATAATTTCCAAGAATCTATCCATTGCTGATTTTCAACAACTTCTTCTTTGGTAATAAAACTTTCTTCTTTGCAAATGTTTCTATTGGCATATAATTTGACAGAATTTTTGTCTTTTGTTTTCTTCCCTTGGACGTAAGTTCTTAAACCAAACGGCTTTTGCGAGCTAACGATTTCGGCAAAACTTTTTTCTTTCAATTTATGCGCTTTTTTTACAATACTGATAGCCTCGTTAAATCTTATAAATGTGTCGCTATTATCTTCCAATAGCGGTCGGGTCATAACAGATTCCTGCCCAGCGCGAACCGATTTGATTTCGCACTCGCCCTTGTTGTCCCTGTCCCAAAGGAAATAACAAACGCCGCCAGAAATATCCACGCCAGGGAAACATTCTGTGGAATCAAAATAATCAACTATTTTTCGCACTCTGTTATCGTGCAACATTTCGGATCGAAACTTATCAAGGCCGCGTCCGCCGGCATACCAACGCGCCGGAACGATCATTGTAAGATAGCGCGGATTTAGCTTTTGCGCTTGTTGTATAAATTTATGATACAAAGGAATTGCGCTCGCCTGTGCGCCGCCGTCGCCGAGCTGATATGGCGGATTTCCTATAATTACGTCAAACTTCATATTGAATAACTCCTCTGGCTTCTTTGTGTGGATAAACTGGTATGCGTGGCTTTCAAGTCCGTCGTCGCGTTTATATTCGGACTCGGACGCGCCACAATACTCGCATCGGCCGCCAACCCAGTTATGTTTTGTCGGCGTATACCGGATATTGCCTTGCTCGTCCTTAAACTCGGTGCATAGCGAATACTGCGTATGATCGGCCTTCTTCGCGCAATAGACGCTCCGCCGCGATAGCAAACCCGTCATTTCCGTTATCGCAAGCCCGAAAACCTGATTTGTAAGAATATGGTTTATCCGCTTTTGCAGATCGGGGATTTCCTTTTTCAAACCCTCGTTCAGGCGCTTTACTATCTCGCGCAGGAATACGCCGGACTTACAGCAAGGGTCGAGAAAGGTCGCGTTTTTATCTTTCCAAATTTTCCCGGGCAACAGGTCGAGCAAGTTGTTCGCCATCTGCGGCGACGTGAATACCTCGTCGTTAGACAGGTTTGCCAAACAGGTGAGAACGTCGGGGTTATAGTTAGTCCTGAACATCTGCCAGCCTTAAATAATGGATTACATCGTGTTCCTTTATCGGCTTTGGGATAAAGACCTCTTCGCCCAAATCCGAAAAAAGATTTTTTTCTTCCATTTCAGGAAACAGACCAGCGCCGGCGAAAGGGTTTGCATTGACGAGATGGGTAAACTTGAAATCGCGCCGTTTCATGAAACTGCCATTGACGGGCGACCATTCGGAGAAGATGATAAAGTCATCGGGAGCGTCAATGCGGCGGAAGGTCAAGGCGTCGCCTAAAACGATATTTTTTTTCAGGATAAACCTGGCGCTGGCCGCGCAATCTGACGGCGCGTCCGTCTTATAGGTTTTCCGGTAAAAGTCGTTAAATACTCCGAACAGGCGCTCGCGGCAGTTTTCAACATTGTCCGGCAAAATATCGATTCCATAGATACTCGACACAACGAGGACGGCATAGCGGTCATATTCTGCCGGGGACTTCGCGTAGCGGCCGGCAACAACGCCCAGTTTGCGCTTTAAGACCTCTGCCAGGAAGTTGCCCTTGCCGCAAGCGGGTTCAAGGAAACGGGAATCTATCCGTTCGGTTTCGGACTTCACCAAATCGAGCATGGCGTTGACCTCGCGCCCGGCGGTATACACTTCGCCGTGATCGCGGGTGCGCTGTCTTGATACAATTTGTTGCTCGGTTTCCATTTCTTTTTATTCCGCGCCAGGGGTGAGTAGTTTCGTATATTCGCCACAGGCGTGTTTGGGAAATGTCTCCGCCAGAGTGGGTGCTTGCTGATTGGCGGCATCCGCAGGTTTCTGGGCATAATCTTCAATAATATATTGATTGCTAATTATATGCGCATGGACGTTCAGGGGATTTATGGAGGGAAATGCGTATACAACGCCGCTCAAAAATCGCGGCAAACGAAATTTATAATTAGAAGAGGGAATTACCCCCCCCCCCCATCTGGCAAATTTGGTGTATGCTTTTGCGCACACGGCTTCATGCCCGAAAGGCGAGGACGAATGGAAATTCGAAGCGGGCATCGTTTTGCGTGTCATATCTTTACAGTATATCTACATTGCCCAATTTTGCAAACAAAAATTTTCGCGGCGGAAATTCAGCCGCGAAAAGGCACGAAAAGCCCCGCGCCAAGCGCAACATCCTGTTGCGCGCGGGGTGCTTGCGTCCTGCAAGCACAACTACAAGGCATTTGGCCACGAAAAATGCCGAATAAAGTCCCCGCGCCGGTCGCAACATCCTGTTGCGCGCGGGGTGCTTGCATCGTGCAAGCACGAATAAGGCAAAAAACACCAGGAATGTTTTTTACTCAAACTCACGGCTTTTGGCCGCCGATACCTTTGATCTGTAGCTTCTATGATTTCTCCTCATACGTGGTTCGGGAGCGAATGAGTACCGTAAAATAAAACAGACCAATAACACCTGCGTCACGGGCACGCTAAACGAAAAAGAGAAGCGACCAATGGGTGCCTCTCTTATACACAAAATTACATACACCTATTTTCCAATCGAAGCCTGCGCGGCCGCGAGAGCGGCGAGGGCTAATATTTTTCTTTGGAACAGAAGCCGCCCTCGCATCATGCGCCTACCGGGAAACCGCAAGCACCGCGATGCGCGTATGTCCCGCGAGATCCTGCCTGGTCTCGCAGGAGAAACCGGCCTCGCGCGCGAGGCGCAGCACCCCCGTCAGAACGCTGTCGCTGATCTCAAAAACCGCTCTTCCCTGCGGCGCGAGTATTTTCGGTAAAGCGTTTATAAGCCTGCGATAGAGCGCGAGCCCATCATCCTCTGCTGTCCCTCGCGCTTGTGCCCGAAAGGGTATACTTGCGCCATCCCCGCTTTGCGCGTTTCGCGTGGCTTCGCTCGGGATGCAACATCCTGTTGCTATCAGAGCCTGCGCGGGTTCGTATATGCGGACGTCGGGCATACAGGCATGATACTCCGCGGTGCCGAGATACGGCGGGTTGGAGACAATGAGATCAAAATTTCCTTCAATCCCCGCGAAGAGATCGCCCAGCACAAATGCGCAGCGCGCGCGTTCGCCCGCATCGAGCAACCTCTCGGCGTTACGCTTGGCCCAGGCGAAGGCGTCGGGAGATATCTCCGTCGCCCACACCTCAGCCTCCGGAAAAATACGCGCGAGACAGATCGCAAGCGCGCCGCTGCCCGTACCCACATCGATGATCCGACGCGGAGTAATCGTGAACGCGCGCGTGATATCGATAATCAATTCGGTTTCCGGGCGCGGGATCAGCACCTCCGGGCCGACCGCAAACGAAAGCCCATAAAATTCGCGTTCTCCGGTTATATAGGCAATCGGCTCAAACGCGGCGCGGCGCGCGAGCACAGCCTGATATTTTTCCGTCTCTTCGGCGTCAAGAGCGCGCTCGGGATGCGCGTAGAGATCGGATCGCCCCGAGCGCAGTACAAACGCGAGCAGCACTTCCGCGTCGAGGCGGGCGTTATAATCGGTTTCTTGAATTGGCGAATGGGCTGCCCATGCACTATGAAGCCGGAGCGCGCCCGCGTCCAGCGCGTCGCGCACAGTCTTTGCGTGGCTTACGGCGTGGTCAGAGGCTTTCATCGGCGCCGATATACGAGGCAAGAATCTTCTCGCGGCGGTCGCGTTCGAGAGCATCGACCACCTCGCTTAAATCGCCCGCCATGATCGCCTGCAGCCTGTACCAGGTTTCATGGATGCGATGATCGGTCACGCGGTTTTCGTTAAAATTATATGTACGAATACGCTCCGAGCGATCCCCCGTACCCACCTGGCTGCGGCGCATGGCCGACATCTCGCTCTGCCGCTCCGCCTCCTGCCGTTCCGCGAGCCGCGCGCGCAATACCTTCAGGGCGCGCGCCTTGTTTTTGTGCTGGCTCTTCTCATCCTGGCAAGTTACCACCAAACCCGTAGGCAGATGGGTCACGCGCACGGCGCTGTCGGTGGTATTGACGCTCTGCCCGCCGGGACCGGAGGAACGGAAGACGTCGATCCGGAGATCCTTTTCGGCGATTTCGATTTCGCTCTCCTCCGCCTCGGGCATCACCGCAACGGTCGCGGCGGAGGTATGGGTGCGCCCGCCGCTTTCGGTTTCGGGAACGCGCTGCACACGATGTGTGCCGGATTCAAACCGAAAGAGTTCCCAGGCGCGGTCGCCCGCTATGTTCAGAATGATTTCCTTGAAACCGCCGAGACCCGTTGGATGCGACGAGAGTATCTCAAGCGCGAGCTTCTGATCCTCCGCGAAGCGGCTGTACATGCGCAAAAGATCGGATACAAATAAGGCGGACTCGTCGCCGCCCGTACCCGCGCGCAACTCCACAATGATATCCTTGCCCGCCTGCGGATCCGGCGGGATCAGAAACAGCCGCACCTCGCCCGCAATGGTTTGCTCTTCGCCCTCCGCCTGCGCGAGTTCCTCCGCCGCAAGCGCGCGCATCTCGGGATCATGCTCGGCTGTGAGCAATTCCTGCGCCTGGGCAATCCGGCGCGCCGCCGCAAGATAGCGCGTATGCAGTTCCCCGCCGCGCGAAAGACGCCCATGTTCGCGCGCGAGTTCGCGGTAGCGCCGCATATCGTTGGTTATATCGGGCTGCGAAAGTAATCCCTCTACCTCAAGACGGCGGCGGGTAACCTCTTCGAGCCTATCGACGAGGGACATGACTCCCCCAAAATTCTGAAAGGATTGCGATCAACAGGATGATCTTATGATTGCGCGTCGTTGGGGTAAACGCTGATCTGCCTTTTATTGCCATGATATTTTTCGAAGGCGATGCGCCCCGTGACCTTGGCAAAGAGGGTATCATCGCTCCCCTTGCCAACATTTTTGCCCGGATAGAATTTCGTGCCGCGCTGGCGCACAAGGATGGAACCGCCCGGAACCACCTCGCCCGCAAAGCGCTTTACCCCAAGCCGCCTCCCGGCGGAATTGCGGCCATTTTTCGCGCTGCCCTGCCCTTTTTTATGTGCCATGATGCTTTCTCCTCAGCTATTTGCGCCTGCGCTCGACGCGGATCTCAGCGCTTGGATCCATTTTGGGGAGATCCTTTAAACCCCGCTCGGCGATATGAAAAAGGAAATCGACTTTTTCCTGCTGCGGAGGAAGGAGCATATTGGTAATATGGCAGCTGAGTTCGCCGTTTTCGCCCTGCTTGACGTTGACGAAAACGAAGAGTTCGTCCTTGATGGCGGTAATAAGCATCTGCGTTAAAAACGACGCCGCCGCGCACCCGGGATTTTCGCCCTTTCCAAAAACGCCGACATGCCCCTGCGCCTCAAAACCGACGGCCTGTCCTTCTTTGTCTTCGAGAATAGTGAAAGTAAACATTAGCCCTCTATGCTTTCGATTTGAAGCATGGAATGATACTGCCTGTGTCCACGCTTCTTCTTTGAATCCTTGCGTTTGCGGTAAAAGAAAACGAGAACCTTGCGCGCGCGGAATTCGCGCGCGAGCTTCGCATGTACCACCGCGCCTTCCAGATATGGCTGACCAAGCCTGACCTGCCCATCGTCGGCGCGAATCATACATATCTTATCAATATTGATGGACGCGCCCTCGGGAGCGTCGAGGCGATCAACCGCTACGGTTTTGCCCTGCTCAAGGATATACTGCTTACCGGCTATCTCTGCGACTGCGTACATATACTGCCCCTGAATGGATGTCTCATTAAGATAGCGCCCGGCAGTATAAAGGTCAAGAAATTCCGGCTATTAGCGATTACCGCCCTCGGTGGCTCTGTTCAGCCATTTTCCGCGTTCCTGGTACTCGCGCACCTGGGTCTCCATCGTGGCAAACTGATTGCGGAGTTGCTCCTCGTAGGCCTTCACGGACGCCTCGCCGCGTTCGAGCGATTTCTTTTTATCGCTGACCGTACGATCAATCGTGCGCGTCTTTCCCGCGATCACCCCGGCATTGCCGGGCTGCGTATAGGTGCGCAGCAATTCAAACAGCTTGAACGCCGCACCCTGATCAACCACCTGATTGCCGGTGGAATCGCTCCCGAAAAGCTGCGAGAGCGCGATCACGTCTCTCTCAATGATGCTGTTCAGGGCAGCCGTGTCGAGTTCCAGAGTCCCGGAGGCCTTGCGCAGATCATCCCAGCTCGCCCCGGGCTTGCCCGTCGAGATACCGGCCTGCAGCAAAAGCGCGAGTTCCCTCTTGAGGCGCGTGTCGTATGCGCTCATCATGATCGTACTCATGCTGCTCTTGAGCTGGTTCATCACCATTTCCCCCGCGAGCTTGCCGCGATGGCGATCCTCGTCCGCTTTATCCTTATCCTCAAGCGCGCGCATGAGTTCGCTCTTGTTCTTCATTTCTCTGTCCAGCTTTTCCTTCTCTTCGCGGGTAAGCGCGGTACTCACGGCGTTCATGTACACAATAGTCTGGTTATAGGCCTCGATAAAACTCAGGATGTCCCGCGCGATCATATCGGCGTCGTAATGCACCCGCAGATCCGCCTCTTCGCCCGCCTTTATCAGCTTGAGGGTCACGCCGGGGATCGCGTCGGTAACGGCATTTTCCGGACGCCTGATCTCCACCCCGTCCATGGTCAGGATACTCTCGCGCGGAGCGGCCAGTTGGTTTTTGAATCCGTTTCCGTCCTCACCGTTTTTCTGAAAGGATATATCGCGGAACCGCACATTGATGGCGGTGTTATCGTTTGCCAGCACCAGGCGCGCGCCGGACGCGAGCCCGGCGATATTTTTCAGCGGAACCTCCGCCTCCTGCCAGCTTCCATCCGCAAACGAGACGGGAACAGCAAATTCGGTCCGCTGCCCATTCTCCTGCACAAGCAGAAAAACCTTCGTATCCGGCGTTTCCTCGTCGCTGCTTGCCGGTTCCTTTGTGTCCGCAAGCGGCGCTTCCGGTTCCATATCGAGACCGGAGAGGAGCCTGTTTCCGTCTATCGAAAGACCCTCTATCCGAAGCAGTTCCTTCGGGCCAAGCTGCACGTCGCCTATCGGCTTTCGCTCCTCCTGCGGTTCCGCAGCGGGTTCCTCGCCGCCCCTGGGTGCTGCGTCAAAGCGCACGGTAAATCGCGCCGTCCAGCCGTCCGCCGCTTCAAGGCGCTTGGGTAATGCGTACTCAAAGCGCTTGCCGGGCGCAAGAAGCAATGCGCCGTCCTCTACCGTAAAACCCGCGCGATCCAGGCGCGCCCCGCGATACCCTGCCCAGCCCGAGGTGAACGGAACGGCGATATCCTCCGCGCCCTTATTCCCGAGAAAACCGGCCTCGATGAGCGTTTTCAGATCGCCGTCAAAGCGGAACCCGTTCTCCGGCCCGCCCTTTTGCGCCTCCAGCACCATGACCGCGGTATCCAGGGTATTATTGGCAAGCGAAATGCGCGCGATTTCCTTCGCGTTCGCGTCCATAATGGTTTTCAGATCCGCGAGCGTCCCGCCAAAACTGAAATCGATCTTCGCCTTTTTGCCGCCCGATTCTATGGTAAAAACGCTGCCCGGGAGACGCTGGTCGCGGCGGATCGAGTCGGAAGAGATGCGCTCCGCCTGGGCGGTCTGGAGTACCTGTACGCGATGCTCGCCCTCGACCGCCCCGCGCTCCGCCACCGCCGTAAATGAAGCGGGGTCGCCGGATTCCGCCTGAAGCGCGCCAAAGGGGCTTGTGTAATCGTAGAGATGTTTCGCCATATCGCCCAGATTGGCAAGCCGCTTGCGCAGAGCATCCCAGACTTCCTTTTGGAGTCCGAGCGCTTCCATCTCGTTCTCAATGCGCTGTAGCGGCTCGCGCTTGACCGCAACGAGCTTCTCGATGGTTTTATTGATGTCGAAGTTTTGGACGGCAAGTCCCGGGGTTGGTATAGCCATAGCTCCCTCCTTGGTGAGGCAAAAATGCGCATCCAACGCAGCCTCTGCGATACAAATCGGCTGTTTTTGAATATACTTGAGTGTTTTTTATAGCCGCCGTCCCGCAAAAAAACAGGGAATCCCGCGATCCCCTGTTTTTTTGCTCAATCATCGAAAACCATTGCTTCGATACCCTGCTTTCACTTTTTGCCTGGACGCTTCAGGCTGCTCTGGGGCATTCGTGCCTTACCCGGAGATAACGACGGCGCGGTGGCGGATTTGTTATACGAAAGCATGACAGTGCCGGCATCGTCGGTGTAATACGCCCACACGCGGAGATAGTATGTTCCTCCGCTCACAAGCGACGTCCATCGCGCAGATGGTTCATCTTCGGGGACATAATATATGAAAAGGTTTTCTATTTCCCCTTCAAGCGCGCCAGATCCGGTAAACATCTGCACATATATATCATACACCGAAGAGTCCTCGTAGAGATGTATATAATGCGTCGCCGCTGTCGCGGTAAACTTAAACCACCATACTCCGCCTGCATTCAGATGCCCGCCCAGCCACTCGCCTTCAGTAAGCTCGGTAGTGATAGAATTTGCCGGTGGCCAGGTTTCACCCGGCAGCATAGGAGATCCGTTAATTGTCATTTGGTATGCGCCGACGTCGGAGTCATCATATGCCCACACGCGCATATAATACGTCTGCCCAATTTCAAGCGTCCGCGCCATAACCAACTGAGAGCCATACTCTTCATCATCGAACAGATTTTCCTCATCGCCGACAACAGCGCCGGTACCGGCATACACCTGCAGCAATACGTCCGACAGAGTGCTGGGCTTAAAATGTATATGCTGCGTTGCTGCCGTCGCTGTAAAGCGAAACCACTGTGTTCCGCCTGCGGCAGTGATATTCCCGTTTACCCATGTGTTGAAACTCAACTCCGTCACGGACGCCGACGCCCAGGGAAGAGAAGAATCGCCGCCGCTGTCGGATGAGCCGCCGCCTGGTATACTGCTGCTTCCGCCCTCATCATCGCCGCCACAGGCAGCACACAGAGCGCAGAAGACGATCAGAATTAAGGACAGAAAAATGAAGCGGGAAGAAAAACCACTCCTGGTATCGATCTTCATATTCCACCTCGCTTTGTTATTTATTGCAATAAGAGCATTATAGCTTATCCGGAGCCTGTATTCAGAAAAATATTTCACGGCTGACACAATGTCAGTATCCGGCTTCGCGGCGGCAGAGCATACAACACTGAAAACGGATGCCCGCTATAGAGTATGCGAACATCCGCCCCCGAAGAAAATTCAATGACCGCCAAACAATACTGCGCTTTAGCGCCGCGGATATTTCCTGAGAAAAGCCGGGATGTCGATATTATCGCTGCTGACGCCGGTATATGCCGCGCCCGGGAAAGGCGGCAATTCGCGCAGAACCGGTTCCCCCCGTGTGCCGACGGCCGCAGGCTGCTTCATTCCCATAAAAAATTCGTTACCGGATACCATCTCCTCGCTCTTTTGGGCGCGCTCCTGAACCCTCTTAAAACCGGTAGCGATAACGGTCACCAGTACCTCGTCCTTGTAGCGGTCGTCAAATACATTCCCACAGATAATCTCGGCGTCGTCCGAAACCTTCTCGCGTACCGTTTCCACGATCTCCTGGTAGTCAACAATGGAAAAACCATAGCCGCTCGTGATATTGATCAGCACAGCCTCCGCGCCGTCTATACAGGAATCCTCAAGCAGGGGATTGTTGATGGCTATGTGCGCGGCAACGGCGGCTTTATTATCTCCGCTGGCGAGACCCACCCCCATCAATGCCTGCCCGCGGTTGGCTATAACCTTGCGGACGTCGGCAAAATCGACATTGACGTGTCCTGTTTTGGTGATGAGGTCGGAAATACCCTGCACCGCCTGCCGCAGCACATCGTCGGCCTGGCGGTAGCATTCCTCAAGGGTATGCTTGCGTGTGGAGTTGGTAATAAGGTTTTGATTCGGGATGGTGATGAGCGCGTCGACGTGCTCGATCAGTTTCCGGATGCCTTCCTCCGCATGCTCCATGCGCGGTCTGCCCTCAAAATGAAAGGGCTTGGTGACAATGCCTACTGTTAAAATACCGAGGCTGCGGGCAATCCGCGCGATCAGCGGTGCCGCTCCGGTACCGGTTCCGCCGCCCATGCCTGCTGTGACAAATATCATGTCCGCGCCCTTAAGCGCTTCAGTGACGCGTTCCTGGGCTTCCTCGCAGGCCTTCTCGCCGATCTCAGGACTCGCGCCCGCGCCAAGACCCTTGGTCAGTTTCTGACCAAGCTGGATCTTTTCAAGCGCGTTTGACTTAAAGAGCGCCTGGGCGTCGGTATTGGCCGCAATGAATTGGATGTTGTCGAGACGGCAGGATATCATGCGGTTCACCGCATTGCATCCGCCGCCTCCAACCCCAATGACCTTGATGACCGTCGGACTGCACACCTGTTCAACCATTTCAATCGTCATTTTCCCCTCCTTAAACGACGCAAGACTTGCCTTCCGGCCCCATCCGCCGGAAGACAGATTGTATTGTATAGATCAGAAAAATTCGCTGAGCCATTCCTTTGCCCTGCGGCTCATTTTTTTTAACAAACCGTCGCGGCTGTCTCTCGCGAGTTCGCCGTATTCGATATCCTCAAGCCCGCAATGACAGAGACCGACCGCCGTTGCGTAGAGCGGGTTGCTCACCATATCCCTGAGTCCGCTTATCGCGCGCGGCACCCCAATCCGCACCGGCAGCTTGAACATCCCTTCGCCCAGTTCGACCGAACCCTCCAGCAAGGAAGCGCCTCCGGTTATAATGACTCCGCCCGCGATCAGTTCGTCAAAGCCTGTCATATGGATCTCGCGGTTCGCGAGGTTGAAGATCTCTTCCATACGCGGCTGGAGTATCTCCGCTATAAGGGTGCGCGCCACGCGCTGCGGCATACGCCCGCCGACTGCGGGAACCTCGACCATTTCGGCGGGATTTACGAGTTCGCGCAAGGCGTTGCCGTATTTCTTTTTTATCACCTCGGCGGAAACAGTTGAGGTGCGCAGCCCAACCGTGAGATCGTTTGTAACCTGGTTGCCCCCCAGGGAGAGTACACCCGTATGCCAGACAGCGCCGTCGACAAACACAAGCACGTCGGTGGTGCCGCCGCCGATATCCACCAGAATACAGCCCAATTCTTTTTCGTCGTCGGAGAGTACCGCATAAGACGCAGCCAGGGGCGACAAAACCATATCCCTGATGACCAACCCGGCACGGCGTACACTTTTTTCCATATTTTGGATGGCGCTGGTAAGCCCCGTAATGATATGGATTTCGGCCTCAAGACGAACACCGCACATACCCACGGCGTCCTTTATCCCGTCCTGTTCGTCAACGATAAACTCCTGCGGAAGAACGTGCAGCACCCTGCGCGCGCCCGGTATCTTGACCGCGCGGGCGGCGTCGATTACCCGCTCAACCTCGGCGGGCGTGATCTCGCGTTCCCGGCCGGAAACGGCAATAACGCCGCGCGAATTCATGCCCTCGATATGGTTGCCGGAAATGCCGACGTACACGTCTTTGATGGTGAGTCCGGCCATGAGTTCCGCTTCTTCGATTGCCTTGCGAATCGAATCCACGGTAGCGTCGATATTGACGACCACGCCCTTACGGAGACCATTGGATGGGGCTGTTCCCACACCCTTGATCTCGATATTGCCGTTTACGTCGCGCTCGCCAACCACTACCGAGACCTTAGTCGTCCCGATATCCAGCCCCACCGCAATGGTACTCTCCAAAACACCCCTCCCCCAAAAACCATTGCCGGAATTTAACCATTCTACTGAATACATACCCAATATTCAAGCAGTTTTTTGCCGACAGGACGTCAGCACCCCGCATGGTACCCTGTGAGTAATGGCACCGTATTTATGCGGGGCTGCTATCCGCCAAAGCCGATTCCAGGATGCGCTCCACAAGCGCGTCAAAGTCAATCCCGGCTTCTCTTGCCTCGGCGGGAATATCGCTCGTTTCCGTCATTCCCGGCAGAGTATTCACCTCAATGATCCACACCTCGCCGTTTTCATCCACAATGGCGTCCACACGCGAGAGCCCCCGGCATCCGAGGAGCCGATGCACCCGGAGCGCAAGACTCTGCGCATGGGCGTATACCATCGGCGGAAGCGCTGCCGGAAGAACAAATCGCGTGAGACCTGCGGTATATTTTGCTTCGTAATCATAAAATTCCCTGCCGCCCATAGGTTCCAGCCCAAGCACAGGCAGAGCAAAGGCCTCGCAGCCCGTGCCGAGGATGCCGGTGGTGATCTCCTTACCGCATATATATTGCTCGATGATCGTTTGCGGATATAGCTCCGCGACCTCGTTTGCTGCGGCAAAAAGCGCATCGGCGTCATGCGCAATCCGCACCGCGATGGAGGATCCCTCCTCGGTGGGCTTCACAACCAGCGGAAAACCAAAATGCTCGCGCGCCTCCGTGCAGCTTGCCGCCCTGTTCTGCCCGATGAGTACACAGGGAGGCTGCCGGATGCCCTCCGCCGCCAGAAAGCGCTTTGTGGAGAGCTTATTCATGGCGATGGCCGAGGTAAGCACCCCCGATCCGGTATAGGGAATATCCATGCACTCCAGAAGCCCCTGAATACAGCCGTCCTCTCCATAGCGTCCATGCAGCGCGATATAGGCAAGCTGCACCCCTTCCTCGCGCAGTCGGAAAGCAATCTCATTATCCACGTCTATCTGTACCGCGTCCAGCCCCAGGCGTTTGCAAGCCGCAAATACATTCGCGCCGCTCCGGAGAGAAACCTCGCGCTCGCGGGATTTCCCCCCGCAGAGTACCCCCACGCGGAGGGCGCAGAGTCCCTCAGTCATGCGCATCCTCCGTTTGCGGGAGCTTCGGGGTATGCGCTTCCCGCGCGATCTCTTCGGCAATATCCGCCATCCGGCAGAGCGTTAAGGGATCATATAACCTGGAAGCGGCTTTTCGCATCTCGAGAAGCGCCGCGCGATTATTGATTAAGCCGTCCAGAACCTCTTCGAGGCGATCCGAAAAATCCAGCCCCTCCGTAACAACCACTGCGGCACCGGCTTCCTCCCAGGCGCGCGCGTTTCTGCGCTGGTGATCGTCTGCGGCATAGGGATACGGCACAAGGATGGAGGGCGTTTTGCAGGCCGCGAGCTCCGAGAGCGAGGTCGCGCCGGCGCGCGAAATGACCAGAGCGGAGGCGGAAAGGAAAGCCGCCATGTCGTCCACAAACGGGAAGAGGTGCACGTCCTTCATGCCCGAGATATCGCGCTCCAGCTCTTCGTAGTTATTGCGTCCGCAGCTCCAGAGAACGGTGATTTTTTTTTGCCTGCGTACAATGGTAAGCAGGGCATTGTTGAGTTCGCGCGCGCCCTGACTCCCGCCCGTAATCCCAAGAACAAATTTACTGCCGTCAATGCCCATGCGCTTCATGGCCTCCGCCTGCGACACCCCGCCAAAACTCGGGCGCACGGGATTTCCTGTAATCAGGGCACGTTTACGCGCGCGCGCGGAGAAGAGATCCAGCGCCTCGCGGAAATTCAAAAAGAGCGCCGCCGCTTTTTTCGCAAAATGCCTGTTGGCGCGCCCCGGCCAGGCGTTCTGCTCCGCAACGCAATAGGGCGTACGGCTTCGCCGGCAGGCAATCAAAAGGGGGGCGCTCGCATAGCCCCCAAACCCAATGCAGAGATCCGGACGCATCGCCTGGATGAGGCTTCGCGCTTTCCGCACGGAAACAAGAAGGCAGCAGAGACTCTTAATATTCCGGTATATTTTTTTCCGGTAGAGCTGCTGCACGGGAAAACCCACAAAACGGTTCCCGAGGCGCTCCAGATACTCAAATTTCCCATAATCGGCGCGCGCGCCCACAAAGAACACCTCATGCCCGCGCCTAAGCAGTTCCTGATAGAGGGCAAGCCCCGGGAAGATATGCCCGCCGGTGCCTCCGGCAGTTATAAAAAAAATCATGCTCTCACCTCGTGTCGTGAAATATTAAGCACTACACCGAGCGCAATGCAGTTTGCCACCAGCGATGAGCCGCCATAGCTCAGGAACGGGAAGGGCAAACCGGCTATAGGCAGGAGTCCCGTGATCATGCCGGCGTTGATGAGCGTCTGCCACGCAATAAACATCGCAATCCCAAAACAAAAAAGCCGCGCAAAATTATCCTGTGTGCGCAGGGCGATGCGGAATATCCGCCAGACAAGCGCGAGGATAAGCAAAAGCAGAAAGCTCACGCCAAGCGCGCCTATCTCCTCCGCATGTGCCGCCAGAATAAAATCGGTGTGCGCTTCGGGGAGTGCGCCCATCTTCTGCACACCCCTGCCGATCCCGCGCCCGATGTAGCCGCCGTTTTGAAACGAGAGAAGAGACTGCACAACCTGATAGCCCATATTTTCAGGGTCGGCCAGGGGATCGAGATGCGCAAAGATGCGCGTACGCAGATAGTCGCGGCCAAAAAGAAGAACAATGAGAAAGGGGACGGCGGAAAGCGCAAGCCCGATGATATGCCTCATCGGCACTCCGCCCATTAAAAGCAGCGTGATTCCGACAATGAGGACCAGAATAGCGGTCGAAAAATCGGGTTCAAAATAGATTAAACATACAAAGCAAAGGGTAATCAGAAGCGGAGGCAAAAAACCGCGCAGACTTCCCTCGAGACCCTGCTCATGTTTCTTGCTCATGATCCCCGCGAGGTAGAGAACGAGCGCGATCTTCGCAAATTCCGAAGGCTGCATCTGCAAGACCGGAAGGCTGATCCAGCGGCGCGCGTTGTTGACCAAATGCCCGACCCCGGGGATCAGAACGAGAACAAGCAGCGCAAGACATGAAAGAACTATGGGCAGGGTAAGCGGCTGGATCCGCATATACGGAATAAAAATCAACCCGACCATGCAGGCGATGCCGATCCCCGCCGCTATGCCCTGGCGGATCAGGAAGGCGTTCGCGTTATCGTAATAGCGCTGCGCGGTATTCGTGCCGGCGCCGTAGACAAGCAGCACCCCCAAAAACACGAGGACGAGCGCCAGAACAAAAAGAAGAATATCGGGTTTATCCACCTTTTGCCTCCGCGCCCTGTTTCCGCACCCAATCCCTGAAGAAATCTCCGCGAACCTCAAAATTATCGAATTCATCGAATGAGGTACATCCGGGGGAGAGGACTACCTCGCCCGCTTTGCGGTCGAGCGCGCTTGCATACGCGCGCTTAATCGCGGATTCCAGACGCGCCTCCACAGGCGAGAGCGCGGCGTCGCTTCCCAGGGCGGCGGCAAGCTGCGCGCGTATCTTCGCGCCGGCCTCTCCGAATGGAAAAACCTTAAGCCCCTTCGCGCGGATCGATGCCGCGAGGGGCGTGAAATCCAGCCCCTTGTCGCGCCCCCCGAGAAGAATGGACGCACCCGCGCCCGCCGACTCTGCCGCGCTCATAACGGCGGATACCGTGGTGGCCTTCGAGTCGTTGATAAAGCGCACCCCCGAGACGACACCTGCGTATTCATATCTGTGCGGGAGTCCGGAAAAATCCGCGAGCCCCGCGCGGATCTCCGCGTCCGGTATCCCGAGCGCATGGCTTATCGCAGCCGCCGCGAGCGCGTTGGTGCTATTATGCTGCCCAAAAACCCTGAGTTCGGAGAGCGGCATAATCGGCGTATCCTGCCGCATGATCCATGCCCGGGAATCCGCCTGATCCGCGCTCCCGCGAGACAGGTGTACTGCCCCGCCCGCCCCAAAGGGGATATGCGTCACCCCGTCCGGCACGGCGCTCGCAAAGCGCCCGGTGTATGCCGAATCCAGCGGATAGACCGCCTTCGCGCCGCGCGCGAGATGCGTAAAGAGCCGGAGCTTTGCCTGAAGATAACTTTCCATATCGGGATAGCGATCCAGATGATCGGCGCCAAAGTTCAGGATAGCTCCCAGCTCCGGTGAAAATTCGTCTATCGATTCCAGCATGAAGCTCGAGAGTTCCAGCGCGAGGATCTGATCCTGCGGAATCTCTTCAACAACATTCAGAACAGGAATACCGATATTCCCCGCGATACACCCCCGGCTCTGCTGCGCAAGAATGCTCCCGACCATCGAAACAACCGTGGACTTGCCGTCTGTTCCCGTTATGCCTGCGATGCGGCAATGCGCAAAATGCCAGGCAAGCTCGATATCGCCGATAACCGGAATCCCGCGCCGCGCGGCCTCATCACAGAGTTCGCCCGTACGCGGAACCCCCGGGGAGAGGATCATCAGCGCGGCGTTATCAAGCGCGCGCGCGGGCTGCTCGCCGGCGATGAGTTCAAAATTGCGGAGAAACTCCGGCGGCATATCCTGCCCGAGTTCGGCAAGCGCGGCGGTGTGCGCGTCTTTCGGTTTTTTGTCCACAGCGATAACCCGCGCGCCCTTTTTGAGCGCGAAGCGCGCCGCCGATACGCCGGTCCTTGGGCTGAACCCAAATACAACAAGTTTTTTTCCGGCGAGATCGAGCATGGGCATCACCTTACCTTGAGGGTGGCGAGCGCAAGGATCGCGAGCAGGAGACCCACAATCCAGAATCGGGTGATCACCTTATTCTCGTGCCAGCCCCCGAGTTCATAATGGTGGTGCAGGGGCGCCATGCGAAAAACGCGCCGCCCCTTGAGCTTGAAGTAGCCCACCTGGATGATCACCGAG
Organism: Spirochaetota bacterium; assembly: GCA_031283155.1. Classification (GTDB taxonomy): domain Bacteria; phylum Spirochaetota; class JAGLSM01; order JAGLSM01; family JAKPMW01; genus JAKPMW01. The sequence continues at coordinate 60,533 of JAITCI010000018.1, forward strand.
AGCGCTTCCGCGACAAAAACTCCGCCCACCAGTACCAGGAGCATCTCTTTTTTAAGCATCAGCGCGATCAGACCGAGCGCGCCGCCCAATGCGAGGCTGCCGGTGTCGCCCATAAATACCTCCGCAGGATGCGCGTTATACCAGAGGAATCCGACTCCCGCGCCAAAGAGCGCCCCGCAAAAAACCGCGAGTTCGGCACTGCCGGGCAAAAACGGAATTTTGAGATAGGTCGCGATATTAAAATGCCCCGTAACATAGGCAATCGCGGCAAAGGCGGCAGCGACTATGAGCGTGAGCCCTATCGCGAGACCATCGAGTCCGTCGGTCAGATTGACCGAATTGCTGGAACCGATAAGCAGAACAATCGCAAAGGGAATATACAGCCAGTCCAAATCTATCGAAAATTCGGCAAAAAACGGAATGGAAATTTTAGTCAGCTCCGTGGACTGCAGGGGATTCAGATAGAGCGCCCCGACGACCGAAAGGGAAACGATGCACTGCATCAGTATCTTGTAGCGCCCCGGGAGACCGCGGGTATCCTTGCGCACAATCTTGAGATAGTCGTCCAGAAAACCGATGAGCCCGAACTGCAGGGTGGCGATAAGCGCGATGATAACGTAGGGATTGCCGAGATTCCCAAAGAGGAGCATCGCGAGAACGAGTCCCGCGAGGATCAGGAGGCCGCCCATGGTGGGCGTCCCGGATTTGCTCTTGTGCGTGTCGGGACCATCCGAGCGGATATTCTGGCCGGCCTTGACGCGCGCGAGAAAACGGATGAGCCTGGGCCCGATAAAAAAACAGACAAAGAGCGCGCATACCAATGCGGCGCCCGTCCGGAATGTAATATACCGGAAGATATTCAAAGCGGAAAAATATTTTATCAGCGGCAGAAAAATCTCAAGCAACATAGAGCGTCACTCCAGTCATCGGGATAGTCGGCGAAGATGCAGACCATCAGACAGAAACTTCGGGGAAAATGCGCCGCACAGATTTTAAGATTCAAGCAGCGGCAGCATTTCCTCCAGGCGCATGGCATGGGATCCCTTCAGGAACACGGTATCCCCCGCGCGGACAAAACCGGGCAGCCAGGACTTGGCTTCGCCGCATGAGGGAAAGATATGTAGACGCTCCGCGCAAAACCCGCGTGCGCGCGCCTCGCTCGCGCATCCCGCCATGGCAGGCCCGATTGCCACGAATTCATCGCACACCTCTTCGCCGCTTATCCATGCCCCGAGCTCGCCATGAATACGCGCCGAATCCCCCCCGAGTTCGAGCATATCGGCAAGCACGGCAATACGCCGCGAACCCCGAACCGACGCGAGAAGGGTAAGCCCTGCCCGCATGGATTCGGGGTTCGCATTATAACAGTCGTTGATGATCGCTACCCTCCCGCCGACGACCTGCGACCGGGATTCGACCGCGCGGATATACGATATCCGTCCGGCAATAACGCTTTTGGCAAGGCCCAGCTTATCTGCGGCGGCTGCGGCGGCGGAGAGATTCATGAGATTATGCGCCCCTCCCAAGGCAAAACTCACTTCCCCGCCGGCACAGCCGAGCATATACCCATCAAGACCGCGATCCCGGGCGACGGTAAAACCCTCCGGAATCGCTCCGAAGGGAATGATCGTACCCGGAACCTCAGCCCGGAGAAAATCAAAATAGGGATCGTCCCTGTTCAGCACAGCGGCGCAGTTTGCGTCAAAATACGACAGCGCCTCTTTCTTCGCGCGCGCGATGGCTTCCCGGCTCCCGAAATTTTCGATGTGCGCGGTTCCGATATTGGTGATGATCACGAGTACGGGGCGCGCGATCTCCGCCAGCCGCGAGAGTTCGCCGACGTGATTCATTCCCATCTCGAGCAGGAGCATCTCGTCATTGTCTTCGAGCGAGAAGATGGTGAGCGGCACCCCAATATCGTTATTGTAATTTTTGGCGGCGTTCCGTACCGCAAACCGCGCGGAGAGCAGGGTATACAGAATATTGCGCGTGGTGGTTTTTCCGCTCGAGCCCGTCACCGCGATAACCGGAACGCGCCAGGCTGCAAGCGCGATGGCCGCCATATCCCCGAGCGCGCGGCGCGCATCACAGGCGGCGATTATAATCCGCGTGTGCCGACCGGCATATTCGAGGATACGCGCGCGCGCGGGATGATCCGCAAATGCGCGGGCGTCAACCACAGCGGCAAGCGCGCCCTGCAAGAGCGCGTCCATGACATAGTCATGCCCATCGGCGCGTTCGCCCCGCAATGCAAAGAAGAGCTTGCCGCGCTGATCCTCGCGCGAGTCGATAGAGACGCCCGAGAGTATCAGCGGTTCGCCCGAATGCAGAGCGTCCGCTCCGGCGAGGACTTCCGCCGAAAGCGTATTCAGGAGAATGCGGAGGTTGATCTTTCTCATAGAGCGGCCAATGCCTCCGCCGCGATTTCGCGGTCGTCAAAATGGATAGTCCGATCCGCAAAGATCTGATAATTCTCATGCCCTTTTCCGGCGATCAGAACGATGTCGCCCTTTCGCGCCTCGCGAAGCGCGGCACGGATGGCCGAGGCGCGATCAACGCATACCCGCGCGCGGTTGGTATCTGTTATCCCGGGCAGGATGTCCTGTATGATCGCCTCGGGGTTTTCGGTGCGCGGATTGTCGCTTGTCACAATAACCATGTCGGAGAGCGAGGAGGCCGCGCGCGCCATTTTGGGGCGCTTCGCGCGATCCCTGTCGCCGCCGCAGCCGAAAACCGTGATGATACGCCCGGGCTCAAGGCGGCGCGCGGAGGAAAGCAGATTCGCGAGCGCGTCGTCGGTATGGGCATAATCCACGGCGACCAAAAAGCCGCGATCATTCGGAACAAGCTCAAAGCGCCCGGGGATGCGCACCTCGGCCATGCCGCGCGCGATGATATCCGGTGCGATCCCGAGCGCCAGGGCGGCGCTCGCGGCGGCAAGCGAATTATAAATGTTGAAATATCCGCGCGACGCGAGTTCTGTGCGCGCAAGCGCGGTCTCTCTCCGGCAAAGCATATATGATGTTTCATGGAGGCTCGCCACCGCATCGCGCGCGAGAATATACTCTGCGCCTGTCCCGCGCGGATCGGCTCCGGCGTCTCCCTCGCCGAAGTACCAGATCGGCAGCCCGCTCTTCCGCAGCCGCGCCTTGACCGTATCGGCATACTGGATATCGCGGTTACAGCAATACCACGTATTGGATTTCGCGCTGCGCTCCAGTTGATCGGCGAAGAGCAGTTTTGCGGCGAGGTACTCTTCCATCGTTTTATGAAAATCGAGATGATCCTCGGTGATATTCGTGAAGATCGCGCCGTCAAATTCAATTCCTTCCGTCCGGCCCAGCGCGAGCCCGTGCGAAGAGACCTCCATCACCGCAGCGCGCATACCGGCGTCGCGCATCCGCGCGAAGAGTTCCTGTAATTTGAGACCATCGGGCGTGGTATTGGCCGCCGGCTCGCGTTCACTCCCGATGATATGCTCTATGGTGCCTATGAGACCCGTCGGTATTCCGGCGGCCTCAAGAATCGCCTTCAGATAATATGTTGTGGAAGTTTTCCCGTTGGTTCCGGTGACCCCGATAACGGTCAACGCGCGCGTGGGATTGCCGTAAAAACGCGCCGCAAGTCCGGCGAGCTGCTTGCGGATATCCGCGCACACGACGCACGGTACCGCGCATTTTGCCGGAATGAAGCCCGCGTCCTCAAGGATGATCGCGGCAGCGCCCTGTTCGATGGCCTGCGGGATAAAGGTATGCCCATCGGACTTCACCCCTTTGAGCGCGATAAAGAGCGTACCGGGCGCGACGCGGCGCGAATCGGTCGTAACGGCGCTTATTTCGCAGTCACGATCATACCCGGGCGCAATCGCGCCCATCAGTTCGACAAACCGCATATCCGATCCTCTTACCGTTTTCCCAAAAAGCCGTGCCGCGCAATCCCTCAATCGCGCGATACCGCCCTACTTCCGTTCCCGCTCCTGCATTCCCAAAACGTCCTGCGCCAAAGACTTGATCCGTTCCGGACTCTTGAGCTGCTCAATCCGCCAGTCGAGCTGGTTCAGATTCTTGATCGCCTCCGCCTGCTCCTGCTTAAGCCGCGCGATCTCCTGATCGAGTTCGCGGCTCTTGATCCGCTGCATCAGAAACAGAAAGAGTACCGACATCACCAGGAGTACGATACATAGCACCCGCAGGCAGAGCCGCAGTACACTCTTCTCTTCCGGATGCGTGTGCGCGCGCGGGATCATGCCTCTATCCTTTCCGCAACGCGCAACCTAGCGCTCCGCGCGCGCGGATTTTTGCGCACCTCTTCCGCATCGGCGGTGATCGCGCGGCGCGGAACCGCGCGCAGTTTTCCCGGGCAGCCGCAGGTGCAGCGCAGCGCCCCGCGCGGGCAGACGCAATGCGGCTCATTCCCGCGCATATATTGTTTCACGATGCGATCCTCAAGCGAATGGAAGCTGATCACGCAAAGGCGCGCCCCCACAAGGAGTAGATCCAGCACCCCGTCCAGAAAATTGCGCAGGACATCAAGTTCGCGGTTCACCTCGATCCGCAGCGCCTGAAAAACCCTCGTGGCCGGATGGATGCGCCCGTGGGCATATTGCGCCGGAACATTTTTGGTGATGAGAGAGGCGAGTTCCTGCGTCCTCTGCAGCGCCGCGTCCGCCCTCTGCCGGACTACCGCGCGCGCTATCCGCGCGGCGTAGCGCTCCTCGCCATAGTCGCGGAACACGCGGACGAGTTCATCCTCGCTATAAGTTCGCAGAACGTCCGCCGCCGAGAGCCGCGCGGTCACACCAAGCCGCATATCCAGCGCCTCGTCGCGCTGAAACGAAAAGCCGCGCCCGCCCGCCTCATAATGGAAGGAAGAAATCCCGAGATCGAGCAGGATCCCGTCCAGACGCCGCACCCCCTCCTCGCGGAGAACATTGGGCAGCTCTTCAAAATTGACCTCATGGATATGGATGCGGTCGCCGTATTCCGCGAGCCGCATACGCGCAACCTCGGCTATCGCGGCGTCCTGTTCGCAGGCGATAACGCGGCAGCGCGGCTCGCGCCGCAGGATGAGTTCGGAGTGTCCGCCCTCGCCCAGCGTACCGTCCAGATATACCCCATCCGCCTTCAGCGCCAAACCCTCCAGCACCTCGCGGGGCATCACCGGTTCATGAATATATTCCGTTTTCATTCCGCCCCGCTCTACAGGTCCAGCCGCGAAAGCGTGTCGCCAATCGCGTCCAGATCGCCGTTCTCCCGTAAATCGCGCTCGTAGGCGTCCTTGTCCCATATCTCGATGCGCCGCCCCACGCCCACCACCACGCAATCCCTGGTGATCGAGGCATAGTCGCACAGAACCTGCGGTATCAAAATCCGCCCCTGTTTATCCGCCGCGAGTTCAACCGCCGGCCCGATGAATTTGCGCTGAAAAATGCGATGTTCGCGGTTGCCCATCGAGAGCCCCGCGAGCTTGTCCTGCAGCATCTCCTGCCAGGCCTCTGCGGTAAACAGATACAGGCAGGCCTCAATGCCCTTGGTGACGACCCACAGCTCGCGGCCATCGATCCAGGATGCATACCCCCGAAATCTTGCCGGCACGGCAAGCCGCGATTTCTCGTCGAGGGTATGGAGATTTTCGCCGGAAAAAAGGTCTATTCTGCGAGTTCCATTGGGAGATTCCACCAAATTTCCTCATAATTCCCCAAATTTCCCCACCCACAACCACAAGTCTAGCTTCCATGCCCGGGTTTGTCAATGCTTTTTTGCTGACAGGACGTCAGCACGCAGCCCGCAACATGGCTTGTGCCCTGTGGGTAAGGTTGCGTATCTGGGCTGCGGGCGTTCCGAAAGGTTTTCTCCACTTGTATGAGAGGCATGGTGGAAAGGGCGTCCAAAGTCTTGCCACTTTCACAAAGCTGCGCGAACGGGAGCGCTTGCTTTCCCGTGTTGCAGCGAAAAACGACCGCTGAACCGCGAACATGGCGCGCGCGGCAATTTTAGTGAAATGTGCAAATCTTCTGAACATGGCACGAAGTGTGCAGAGCAACGCGAAGCGCGCGGAGCAGTCTGCTCGAAAAGTTATGCCCTCGCTCTGCGCGCTTCGCGTCGGACATTGCCGTAAGAATGGATTGTATCGTCGCTTGTACCCTTACCCCCGCAGGGGGTAAGGGTACAAGCGACGAACGTCAGCACAACCGGGATTCGCGGGCAGCCCAATTATGCGTTTGTTTGCCGCGAAAAAACCGAAAAAGAATCGAATAAAATCCAACAACAAAAAAGGGATTACAGCTTAGAACACAGCAAAGTGTCCTGTGGGTACGAGACCACAAAAATGACTAAAAGGGTAATTGTAGTTTTGTTAAGGCTCCACAAACCCCATTTTACATTATTCTCTTATCATTTCAACATAATTCAAAGGGTTTATCAATACTGATACACCATCTGTTGTCTTCCCTGTCTTAAATACGTGTTTCCAAAAATCATAATTATTTTTTCCTGAAAATATTGTGCTTGCCATGCCTCTATCTTTCCATAGAGGCAATTTAACTAAATTTTTTACAAATATTTCCAAGTTATGCCACAATTGATCATCAAAAGGTGTTTGGAATAATTTATTTTTATCAAATATCTTGCCAGTAGTAGAAAAATAACTTTCAACAACTTTTTGTAGAAATAACAACCAATTATAAATTATTTCTTCTTTACTGATTCTATATGCAATTAAATGATCATCGGTTATATCTGCATCTTTTTTATCAATGATCTTCTGCTCAATTCTGGACACACCTATATCAGGGTTGAATTTCCCGATATATATTACTTCAGCTATTATATTCAATAATTTCACAAGTTGATATATTTCAAGTTCTCTTGGGTTATTTCCCTCGTCAGTCTTATACCCGATATTTGTAGTTAAAATCAACTTTGAATCTAAAAATATTGAAAGAAATGTTTTTTCAAAGGCACTATATGATAAAGGGAGTCCTTTAGCTTTACCTTCAAAATCGATATAATCTTTTAATTTATTATCAGCAGAATAAGTTATTGAATGTTTTAAGCTGTCAATAATATATTTACGTATATTTATTCTTTCTCCTTTAAAATAATCTACCAATTGTTGCTCTGAAAAATCAAAATTATCGTCGCCAAAACTATGTTCTGACTGATACCTCTTTATACGCTCATAATATAAGGTATTATTTAATTGGCGCATAATGGATTTATCAAATGCAATTTGCCGCAGAATACTGCCTGCATTTGTATTTGTTTCTGTTAAGCGATCAACATCTGGACTCAAAAACAACCTTAAAAGCAATTTTTTACTATTCAATAAAATTTGTGCAACTGCCTTATGCTGCCCATCAAAAATAACTATCTTTCCATCTTTAATGCGAGCCAACGAAATGTGCAACTGCGGATTACCCTTATAAAACTCTTTTACTAATAATGAGACGCTATTATTGATACCACGAGGATTAATAAGACGATCATGAAACAGATATTCAATAGGTATATGTAAGAATACAGTTTTTTCATTGGACAAATTGTCTTCAAATATCTCAGAATAATAAATTTTGTTATCATTAATATCTGGAAACGAGTAAGAAAGTTTATTGTCTTCTATTTTATATTTAAATTCATACGAAGAACCGCCATAAAATTTTAATACATCTTCGAGCGAGGCAGACCGACCATTATCCTTCTCGGATACATCCTTTTGAATTTTTCTTAATTTTGCCAATATTCTGGAAATCCTTAGATCAGAGTCCTGTTTAGACTTATTGCAAGAAGCATGTGTAACAGCAAAATTTTCTTCAATATCTTTCCCTTTATTCGCCAAAGGAATAATATGGTCAATATTAGTATCATGTAAAACCAAATCTATAGATTCTTGGCATATATAACAGATATTGCTTTGAATTTTCAATAATTTTGCGGTTAAATCTTTATATTCGTCATTCGTTAATGCCTCTAAATATTTTGAAACCATAAATCTTTTCCTCCAAAGCATCATACGATGTATTTATTTCTATATGCTTCATTATTTCACAGGAAATATCTTTTGTCAACTGTTTTTCCCATATTTGTTTTTCCCATATTTATACATTTTTGGAAAGGACGTCCAAAGTCTTGCCACTTTCGCAAAGCTGCGCGAACGGGAGCGCTTGCTTTCCCGAGTTGCAGCGAAAAACGACCGCTGAACCGCGAATGACGCGCGCGGCAATTTTCGCCTGACCGATGGAATAAAAAGCAAAAGCAGTGGCCGCGCCCTGCGTCAGACGACCTGGTAAATGATCGGGCGGTACTGAGGTTTCGGAATCGGGATATTGCTGTTTTTTGCCTCTTCAAGCCAAAGTTTTTGGGCGATTAAGACCTGTTGCAGAGCGTCATTCGGCGTTTTTCCAAAAGCGCTGCAATTCTTCAAGTCCGGAATATCCGCAATATATCCTTCGTCGTCATCACTGTAAAAAATATTTATATGATAGTCCTTCATGATCAGTCCTCCATTTTCAAATTATATTTTTCAATCAAGGCAAAGAACTGCCTTACCTGATACGGCTTAGCTTCACCATGGACATTTTGAATGTTCATAATTTCTTTAACTGAGTCATTCCTGAATATAGTATGGCTTCCTTCTGTCCTCGCGAGATAAAATCCATACGCTTCAAGAATAGTTACAAAGTCATTGTATTTAACATTCTTTTGATTGGAGAGTATTTGCTGAAGCAGTTTTTGCTTATTCAACAATATGCTCCTTTATTCCCCGCGACGCCGTTTATAACAGCGGCTGCGTTTCCATTATAGACAAAAGAGCCGCTGCTGGCAAGCTCGCCGCCGCCCGGGGCACATTCAGAGACGGAACGATTTTTGTACTGGTTCCCGCGTATCTTTTATCCGGGATTATGCCTTTCAGGTATTACGGCACACAACTTCGCGGCTATGTAGTCTTGTCGTCCCCGCTCGCGGAACGCTTGCTTTCGGCGGGAAGTGCCCCGCACTTTTCGACATCCGTGTCAGTGCGGGGTGCTCCCCTTCCAGGTACGCATGTTTGGTTCACACGCGGGACGGCAGAACAGATATCAATACGATCAGGATCGCTGACTATTTTCGTATGCGCCATCTGCTCCCCAAAAAAATATCTGCCTGTAAACATGGATTTTTATGACGCAGCGGCTCTGCGCTGGCATAATGTGCGGTTTGTTTTGCCGCACAGGCGCGCGGCGTTAAATTTAACCGTATCGCAGTCCGGATCGAGGAGCGCGGTTTGATACAGGCACAGAGGCGTCTTTTGGCCGTATGGATATGCAAGATGCTCATCATCGCCGGGAAGCTGCTCGGGAAGCGCGGCTCCGCGACCCCGGGCAAATTCGCGCTACGCATCGCGCCGGATATCCTGCGGCATCTCGCGGCGCAGGTCCGGCAGGGGATTATTGCCGTATGCGGCACAAACGGCAAAACCACAACAAATAATTTTATATACACCCTGCTCCGCGCCGGAGGGTATACCCTGGTTTGCAACCGCGTGGGCGCGAATATGCTCTATGGCGCGGTAACGGCGTTCGCGGACGCGGCGGGATACGGCGGCAGGCTCAACGCCGATTTCGCGTGCATAGAGGTGGACGAACTCTCCGCCGTTAAGGTGTTTGCGCATTTCACGCCAAATATTATTGTGATTACAAATTTGTTCCGCGATCAGCTTGACCGGTACGGCGAGATCGATATCACCATCGAAAGCCTGAAGCGCGCTGCTGCGCAAGCGGGGAAAGCAACGCTCCTCCTGAATGCCGACGACCCCATGCTCGCCGCGTTTGGCAGGGAAGTACGCGCGCAGGGACACGCGAACATAAAATATTTCGGCTTGCGCGATGCCCCGCTCGGTCAAAGCGAACCTTACCCACAGGGCACTTCGCCATGTTCGCAGCGCGGGGTGCAGCCTCCGTGCTGCACAAGCATCGAAACCAGGGAGGGGCGCTTCTGTCGGCTCTGCGGCGCTGAACTCAAATACGATGCGTATTATTACAGCCAGCTAGGCCGCTACGCCTGCCCGCGCTGCGGCTTCACGCGCCCCGAACCGGACTACACCGCCGAAAATATAACCCTCGATGGCGGCATCGCCTTTGATCTGGACGGTACGCATATCGCGGCGGACTATCGCGGCCTCTACAATATTTATAATATGCTCGCCGCCTGCGCGGTGCTGTGGGAATACGATATACGCGCTGTGGATATCAACAAAGCCTTTGCCGGATACCGCCCGCAGATCGGCAGGATGGAAACCTTTACGATTGGCGGCAAGCAGGTTATCCTGAACCTCTCCAAAAATCCCGCCGGCTTCAATCAGGCCATCGCCGCCCTGCGTACCGACACGCGAAGCAAGACTGTGGTTATCGTGATCAACGACAACGATCAGGACGGGCGCGACGTTTCCTGGCTCTGGGACGTTGATTTTGAGCGCCTTGACAACATCCCGGATATTATCACAAGCGGCCTGCGCGCCGCCGATATGCGGGTGCGCATGAAGTACGCGGGCAATATGGCGCGCATACTGCCCGAAATCAAGGAGGCGATCCGCGCCGCGCTTCTGTGCGATTCCGATGTCGTGTATACGCTTGTGAATTATACCGCGCTCTTTTATACGCACGATTTGTTAGAGAAATTATCAAAGCGGCGAACGAGGTTTATATGGAAATAACCATCGGGCATTTGTACCCTGATTTGCTGAACCTCTACGGCGACCGCGGCAATATCATGGCGCTGGTGCGCCGCCTGGAGTGGCGCGGGATCGGTGCGAAAATACGCGAATACCGCCTGCATGACGATATCGATTTCGCGGCGCTCGATATCGTATTCCTCGGCGGCGGCTCTGATCGCGAACAGATGCTGGTCTGCGCACGCCTCCGCGAGATCCGCAGCGCCTTCGCCGATTACGTGGAAAGCGATGGCGCGGTCATCGCGATCTGCGGCGGCTATCAGCTTTTGGGCGAATACTACCGCATGGGCGACGCGGTCATCGAGGGCTTGCGCATCCTGGACGTCCGCACCGAGAATGAGCCCGGCCGCCTCATCGGGAACGTCGTCATTCGCTCGCCCCTCTCTTCCATGCCGATAGTTGGTTTTGAGAATCACGGCGGACGGACATATATCGGCGAACACACGCCGCTTGGCCGCGTTATCACGGGCGGCGGCAATAACGGCAAAGACGGACACGAGGGCGTACAATACAAAAATGTCCTCGGCACCTATTTACATGGGCCGCTCCTGCCCAAAAATCCGGAACTCTGCGACTGGATATTGCGCGCGGCGCTTTTGCGCAAGGGCTATACATCGGAGCTTGCGCCGCTGGACGACACGATGGAGATTACCGCGAATCGCGCGGTCGCGGAGAGGTTCGCGGGGAAGATGGCGAAGCGACCGTAGGGGCTACGACAGGAAGTCGTGTCCCGCGAGCGTACATGGATGTATGCTCTTGCGCAGGGGGAGGCGCAAATAATTCTGTTTTTTTTTGTGACAGGTATCGCACACTGAAATAACTGCGCAAAAATACATTTATAAGCAGCGCTCTGCCGCCGCAAACACGAGGTTTGCGACTGGCGCGCAACAGGATGTTGCGACCGGCGCGGGGACTACGAATTAACCTCAGATACGATCCATATTGGAAACGTCCCGCTGGCTATGAACCGAGTAATATACATAAATGCGCAAGAGCTAAAGCAAACAATGAGTAAATAATTGCCTTTGAATAATATGCTGAAAAGCCATTGCTGTTATGGTTTCTGAAACCATAATGAAGAATTGCGTGTCCTATAAGGAAAATATCAATGCTCACTTTCAATATATACCCTGATTGCATACTCTCGTTACATAAAACATAAAATGCCGCTATATACAGCGGAAAATGTATGAACAAAAATACTTTATACGCCGTCTCCTCGGACATATCTTTAAGCACAATAAACATTTTCCATTCCCTTGCCCGTATCGCATCCATCTCATGAAGCAGCAAAAGAGAAATAATGACTACAAACAATATATATTCTGTCATATAGCTGCACCACCAATAATCACATTACGCATATTATTCATCCGCCTGCTATAAAGATCTGATAAAATATACAAACGCTTGGCAGGGGATATTTAATAAGTATACCATGTTCTGTCAAAACACAAGGAAAGAATCTCACTTTAGAGCTATTCTTACTGGAGAAAGTTAAAACTGCACTGGAAGGGTCATATAGGAGAAGCCTTCTATGCGAAAGCGCCTGACTATGGTCTCAAGCCCATTGGGAAAATTCCCTTAGAAGGAAGTCCTGACGCGAAAGACTACCGCAATATGAAATACATAAAGCTGTAACAACAGTGCAAGGAAAACCCATGACTACAACCTTAAAAATATACCCGTGCCTTGTGCTTATGGCACTTCTACTCAACTGCGGGACTAAGGCTTCCGCGCCCGCGAACTTTGGGGAGTTCCCTGCTGACTTACATATAACTCTTCCTAAAGATACACAAATATCACTAAGGGAACTTTTGAATGGCTCAAGGTTCAGAACACAGATAGCTCAAACTGGAGCACCCATAACAGTGCTTTTAGAATCATCCTCTGGAAAAGAAAAATATTTTACCACTAATTTCTCGTATTCAACAGAGGATAGCCTCACAAAAGAGACGATAAAAAAGAAAATACAAATAATCTTCTATATTGTAACTGGCCGAGAAGGAAACGAGTCCATAACTATCAGTGCAATAAGAATTGTTGATCCTAAAACTGGAGAAGAAAATTCTTTAGGAGAGCATAGCGCGGCAGCCACTATGATCAAACAAATATCACCTCTTTTCAATGATGAAACTTGCAGGGCTTTCTATAACGCAATTAACTAACTCACCCCCAAAAAGCTACACTAACCTCTCCTGCTTAATACAGAAGCCGCGCTGCGAGCATCACTTGCCTGAATTTTCGCACCGCCCTTCGCAAAAGTAAGGAATCCCGCTTCCGCAAATTATAGAACTCCAGGCGGCGGTGACTTTCGTCAGTATAGCTCCCGTAAACATTGCTATAGGATTACTTTCTACTACATTTCATCCTGTGCCAGGTGAAACATAAAACCGGGCGGAAAATGTTCTCTGTGGCGCTTAACGGCTTGATTCAGAGCCTTAAGCTCAGCTCTGTATAATTCCGCTCAATCACGGCCAAGCATGACTTTTGACCCGTGAATTTCGTCCCGCTCGCGTTGTGCGCGTTGCGCAGGGATTTCATGGCCAGAAATTTCTTTGCTTTTGCATATCCTGCGGAACGGCATTTTCGGAGGCTATGCCCCGCACTTTTCGACATCCATGTCGGTGCGGGATGTTCCCCTTCCTGGTACACAACGTTTGGCACATCCGCAGTCCCCGCGCTCGCCTTGCGCGACTTGTGCCCTGTGTGTATTCGCGTCCGACATCCTTTTCCGAAGTGCGTACTCCTACTTCGGAAGGCGCGGGACGGTTGCCTTGCACGCTTCGCGCCGCATCCAGCTTCGCGACGGCAGAACGCTCCCCTTGCACTCAAGACTCGCAAACCACAAAAATGTGCAGCAACTGCTCCCCAAAAGAAAATACGCTACCAATTCTTTATCAGCACCTCGTCCACTTCCCCGCGTCCCGCGCCGTCAGAATTGATAGCGCGCCTGGCTTTGATGCTGACGATTTCAAACCCGCTGTACAGTTCACGTATAAATGGCGTATCCGAATTGCTTAATAAACAGCGTGCGCCGACGTTTGTCCGCGCGATAAATACGTCCCGCAGCCTGCGTTGTTCGTCATCGCCGAATCCGCCGGGCTGATAGCCTGTAAAATGGGTATTGTCCGCGCTGTGGTACGGCGGATCAAAATATATGCACGCGCCCCGCCCCGCGTTTTTAACCGCAGCCGCAAAATCGCAGTTAAGAATTTCAATTTCAGTATTTTCGTGATTCAAATATGTATGAATGGCGCGCAATACAGGTTCTTCGCAGATCGCCGAATTGGGGTATCGTCCATACGGAACATTAAATAATCCCTGCGAATTGACTCTGTATAAGCCATTATAACAGGTTTTATTGAGGTACATGAGCCGCGCGGCTTTTTGGACGTCTGGAAATTGCGCATAGCTTTCGCGGCCGCGATCCTGCGCTCGTATTTGATAATAGTATTCTTCGCTGTTATTCGTCTTATGCGTCTGAAGCGCTTCAATGAGTTCGTCAATATGTTCCCGGATGGCTTGGTAGGTAAGAATAAGCTCCGCGTTGCAATCGTTAATCACAGCTCTCTCAGGTTGGCTCGCAAGGAACAGCGCGCCGGCGCCAACGAACGGTTCAAAATAGCGCAGGCTATCAAAATTCTCGGGGAGATGCTTTTGCAGCTCCGGCAAGAGCTGCCGTTTCCCACCCGCCCATTTCAGATACGGCTTGATCAGAGGATCCCTGCGCAAAACGTCTACTTCTCCGTCATGGTGATCGTCGCGTCCCAGTCGGGCGGCGGCGGATTTGCCTGAAACTCCGATATTCGCTCGAGATAAAGCGCGGAGAGATAATCCTCAACGCCTGTTTTTTCGAATATCGAAAGTGTTTTCTGAAAGTACTGTTTTGCGGTCTCCCATTCGCGCATCGCGTAGAGTTTTAATCCCTTGTTGTAATTATCGAGTGCCTCGTACTCAATGACCAGGATCTCCGGCATATTGTCTGCAGCTTCGCCCCGCCAGGCAGCGTAGACCGTATAGAGTCCGACCGGCTGATCCTTGCCCTTCACACGCACACTGTCGGCCTTTCGGAATATAAAATCATTCTTTGCCGCGCCGTAGGCGTTTTCGGAAACGATGATACTCTGATGGTAATATTTCGTGATGCCCTCCAGCCTCGACGCGAGATTGACGTTATCGCCTATGACCGTGTAGTCCAGCTTGTCCTGAAAGCCAATATTCCCGACAACGCAGTCCCCGAAATTGATCCCTATACCCGCGCCGAAGCCGCCCGGAGGCAGCGTGATGCCCGCCGTATCCACGCTGGAAATTGCCTGTACCATTTTTATGGCGGCGCGGATGGCGGAAGAGGATGCGTTTTCGAGCGTTTTCGGAGCGCCGAATATCGCCATGATCGCGTCGCCGATGAATTTATCGATATTGCCGCCCTCGCTCACAATCTCGTTGCCCATGACGGTAAAATAGATATTCAAAAAATTAACAAGCTCCTGCGCGGGCGTTTTCTCGGATATTTTTGTAAAGCTCCGTATATCCGAAAAGAGGATCGCCACATTGCGCGTCTCGCTCTGGCTGGACTGGGTTTCCGATTTTTTGATGATCTCATCCATAACGTCTATGGGAACGTAGCGCGCAAACGCGGCGCGCGTTTTCTTTTGCAATATCTCCATCTGCCGGATGCGCAAAACATTCGCGAGGATCGGCGCCGCCGCCGCAAGAAAGACGCGCAGATTTTCGGTAATCACGGGAGAGAAATATTCCTTAATGGGCGTGCCTATATGGATCGTGGCAAATTCCTCGCCGGAGCTCGCGAGCGGAATGAATATATAGGACTCCATCCTTTTGCCCTTTTTCCCGGGCGGATACAGCTCTTGTACGTCCTTTGTCTGCACCTTATAATCGGAAAAGTGCGCGTTAAAATCGGCAATCGTGATGGCGCCAAAATCTTCGGCTATCGCCTCGGTCAATCCGGCGGTATTGGCGTTATAGATAAGCAAACCGCTGTCCGCATCCTTTATAATTATGGAACATATTTCATACTGGCAGACGTTATTGAGGAGCTGTATGATCCCCGCCACTGTGTCCGGAAGCGAGCTGACCTTTGCGGACAGCTCCGCGAGCAAACCCACAAGGGTCGTCTGAAAGAGTTTATTGTCCAGAAGGCTGTTGATCATTTCGATGAGGGAGTCGTCCGTAATCCTTCGGGCTTCCCTCTTTATCAATTCGTAATCAACAGGCGGGCTTTCCTGCAAAAGCCGCTGTATCTCGCGCGCGAGCTTCTCAAAATTTTCAGGCGCTTTTTCGACGTAACAGTCCGCGCCGGCCTGCTCGCCCCAGAATTTATCCTTCGACTCGCCAAGTGACGTAAACATGATGATGGGGATCTTTTGCGTGGCAGGGCGCGACTTTAAGAGGCGTGTGGACTGGTACCCCTTGAAGAGCGGCATCTCGACGTCGGTGACAATGATCTCGGGGAAAAAACTGTATACCATCTTTATGCCTTCAAGGCCGTTCTCCGCGCGCGCCGTCTCATACCCCTGTTCATTCAGGAATTCCAGGAGCATATCGGCAAATATTTCCGAATCCTCAAAAATCAATACCCGTCTCTTATCCATGAGCCTCTCCGATCAATTCACGAACGGCGCTTATCAGAGTATGTGTGTTAAAGGAACTCTTTATTATGTACCGGTTGGCACCCAGAGCCGCCGCCCTGTTCTGATCGCTTTCATCCATTTTGGAGGTGATAACAATAATGGGAATATCCTTCAAAGCCTCGTTCTTGCGGATATTCTCCACAAGCATGAAGCCGTCCATATTCGGCATCACAACATCGGTACAGATGAGATCGTAATGGAAATTTTTTGCGGCGGCAAGCGCCTCCGAGCCGTCGCAGGCCGTACCGACCTTATAGCCCTCGGCCTCAAGGATATCGCGTTCAATATCCCGCGTGGGGGCGGAATCGTCCACCACCAAAATGGATTTGCGCAGCCGCTCAAAATCGTAATCGCGTTTTTTCAGATCTATGGACCTGGTCTTCCGCGCGAGCCGTATGACCGAGGGAATGTGCAGAGACGGGATCATCTCATAGTCTTCGGTGAGCACAACCCCTGAAAAAATTTCCATCTCTTCCATAAATTTCGGGAGAGTTTTCAGTATCACCTGCCGCATACTGCTTATGCGGCTGACCGCAAGCGCAATGGTTTCTTCATAGGCCTGCACAATCACCGCCGAGATGGCGGTATCCTCTGTTTTTTTCGCGGCGTCGGTGATTTTCAGGATATTATGCAGGTAAAAGAGCTTGATAATCTTGCCGTTGTACTGAATACATGGACGATCCACAACCGTAATTATATCCTCTGCGTTAACGAGCATGATGGTATGCACAAAATTTGCGGGGATGATAAATTTCATGCCGCCGGACGCTATCGGAAAGCCCATCATGGAGGCCAGAGAGAGCGGAACCGAGAGGGTGAATACGCTCCCCGCGCCCGCCTTCGACGTAACCGCGATGCTGCCCTTTATGCGCTCAATATTGTTCCGCACCGCGTCCATCCCCACGCCGCGCCCCGAGATATTCGAGATCTGCGCCGCAGTGGAAAATCCGCTTTGAAATATATAATTGATGAGTTCTTCCTCTGAAAGGGTTTCCGCGGATTCTTTGGTCGTCTGCCCCTGCTCAATAATCTTTTTGCGTATCGCCTCTGTGTTGATGCCCCGCCCGTCGTCAGAGATCGTGATCTTCATATTGCCGCTCTCGCGCGCGCAGCGAATCGCGATAAGACCTGTTTCGTCCTTTCCGGCGGCGATGCGCTCCTTCGGACTCTCGATGCCATGATCGATGGAATTCCTGATCGCGTGCAAAAATATGTCGGAGAGCGATTCAATCAGATTTTTATCGATCTCATTCTCGGCGCCCTCGATGGTGATGCGCACCTTCTTGCCCAGTTCCGCAGCGACGGTAAAAACAAAGCGCGGATAGGAGTCCAGTACCGTGGAGAGCGGCAGCATCCGGAGGGAAATAACGCTGTCGTAGGCTGAGCGGATATGCTTGCCCACGTCCGGTGCGAAATTTTTGCCGAGAGTCAGGAGCTTGGACATCTGTAATTCGATGGACAGAAATTCCTGGACGAGCGGGGAGTTATATGCCTGCGCCATCCGGATGTGCTTCAGGAATTGCCGCGAGGCCTCGCTGATGGATTCCAGTTCCCTCGCGATATTGCGCGCGGTGATCTCCAGACTCTGGAGCGACGCCATATTGCGGATGATCTCATTGACCCGCTCAAGCGAGACACGGATATTCTCCGCTTTGAGTTCTTCCGCCTTGTCGCGCTTATTGCGCTTAGCCGCTTTCTCCTCTTCTCGCGGCGGGGAGGCTTGCGCACCGGGAGCCTGCGCCGTCTCCGACGCTTCCGGCGTCCGTGCCGGAGACTGCGCGGGCGCGCCCGGAATTTTGCCGGGAATCGTGAAATCCTCATTCGCGGATAACGCCAATAATTCCTTTTGGAATATGCTTGCGCGTATCTCGTCGGGCTTGCCCGATTTTATCAGATGAATCCCTGTTTTGAGTTCGTCAAGACCGGACAGCAGAAGGCGCACCGCGTTATCGCTGAGCGTTATACGCTCTTCCTTTAATGCCGCAAAAACAGTCTCGAGCGCGTGCGAAAGAGTCTCTATGCCCTTGAACTCAAGCATCCTGGCCGACCCTTTCAGGGTATGCAGCGCCCGCATGAGCGTCACAATATCATCCTGCGCCGAATAGCCCTCGCGTATCTCAAAGAGCAGGCCTTCCACGACCGAGATATTCTCCAGCCCCTCGTCGACAAACTTGCCAATATATTTGGATTTGTCTATTGCCATGACTCTCCTGCCCGGCTGGCATTTTTCAAATAGCTTTCCAGTTCCTGAATGTTTTCCGTCAGGCTGTTTACGGATAACGCGGTTTTTTTATCGGCGCCGAGCGAGGAGCGGAGCATCTTTGCGGCCTCGCCGATCTTCAGTGATATTTGCTCGCTTGATTTCACCTGGCTTTCCGTGGACGCTGTTATGGTTTGGGTTTGGCTGGATGCTATCTCCGCGCTTGATCGAATATCCTTGAAAATGTCCTCCAGATCCTTGATGAGCTTGTGCCCCTCCGCAATCCTGTCTGAACCCTCCTCGCTGTAAATAATCAGCGACGACGACGCGCTCTGAATATCCTCGATCTGCTCGCGGATCTGCCTGGTCAATACGTCTATATCTTCCGCCAGGCGGTTTATCTCGCCGGAGACGACCGCAAAGCGCTTGCCCGTCTCGCCCGCGCCCGCCGCCTCCAGCGCCGCGTTGAAGGCGATCACCTTGGTCTGATCGATAATGGTATTTATGACGCGCACAATATCGCGGATCCTGCTGACCTTGTTGCCCAGCGAGATGATGCCGTTGATTATCTCGGAATTTTTGGTTTTGATGTCTTCCATTTTTTTGACGTTTTTCCCAAGCACCGCAAAGCCATGCAGAACGTCTTCTTCCATTTTGGATGCTATGGTTGTTATGCTCGCCGTCTTTTGCATGATCTCGGCGGCGATCCTGGAATTTTCTTTTATGGTATCTTCTATTTTGTCCATGCTCCCGCTCTTGTCGCCGCCCTGATCCCATACGCCCTGCATGGACTGGCAGAGCGTATCGGCGGATTCGCGGATATTGGCGGCAAGCTGCCCGCACCTCCTGTGAAAATTCGCCTCCTCCCTGCCAGAGGCGTCGCGCGCCTGCTCAAAATGCGCAATACGATTTTTATGGGAACGCAGCCCGGGCAGCATGATCGCGCAGCCCGTTATGATCCCAAGTATCAGAAAAAGAATTTCACCAGGCATGGCAGTATCCCTCAGGTTTCGGTGCGGTACTTCTCGACTTTGCCCTTTAATTCCACAGACATACTGTTTAAGCTGTCCGCGATCCTGGACGTGGCCGAGGTGGCTATCACAAATTGCTTCGCGCCTGCGGATATCTCCTTCAGGGCGTTAAAGACCTGGGAAGAGGCCACTTCCTGCTGTTTGCTGAGATTCGATATCTGCTGCGAACGGATCGCGACGTTCTGGGAATTGTGCACTATATCCTCAAACACGATCTTCTGCTCGCTCATCCGCTCGTAGCCAATCTCGATCTGCTTTGATCCGTTATTGGCTTCCGATATCAATGTTTGGGAAGCGCCCCGCACCTCTTCTATTTTTTGCCGTATCTCGCGGGTTGACTCCACCACGTTATCCGCAAAGCGCCGGATCTCCGAGGCGACCACCGAAAAGCGCGCGCCCGCTTCGCCCGATGAGGAAGCCTCGAGCGAGGCGTTAAACGCGATCAGCTTGGTCTGATCCGCTATGCTGTCGATGATGCGTATCGCCTCGCTTATCCGGATGATCATGTCCGAGAGATTGCGTATCTCGCTGATGATCTTCTGATTTTGCTCGCGGATATCCTTCATCATATCTTCATTCGCGTCCCTGAGCTTCGCGCCCTTCGCGCTTAACTCCTGCGTCTCCGCCGCGAGCTGCGCCACCTCGGTCGTTTTGAAAGCCATCTGCTCCGAAAGGTTCTTGCTGCTTTCCATTGTACTCACGATTTCCGCGACGCTCCCGGACTGCTCGTTAGCGGTGGTGGTGATCTCCTTGGATGAAGAGGATATATCGAAAACAGAATCGGCGACAAGCTGCGCGCTCTGCTTGAAGCTCCCGAATGTTGATCGCAGGATATTGAGAAACCCATTGAAGGCCGTCATGAGTTCGCCAAATTCATCCTGCGAATTTACTTTGAGCAAAATGGTCAGATCGTTTTCGTTTAATCCCTTAAAGAGGGTCCTGAGCGTGCCCACCGAGCGGCTGACGTCAACGGTGATATATAATACAAAACCGCCCGCAATTCCAAGCGTGAGCAGTATAATCACGAGATTGATAATCAGGCTGCGGCTGGCGTTATCGGTATTGCGCTGCACAAGCATATCCAGCACGTTAAAATCTTCCGTCCACAACTGCCCGAGATCGGTATTGCAACGCGATATGGCCTCGAGACATTCCGCAACCGTGCAGGGAGTCCCCAGGGTGGTCGCAAAGCCCATTCTGTCATAGAGCCTTGTCCAATTATCCGCCGAACTCCGGTACACCTCCAGCTTTTTCAGGAGTTCTTCAAATTTCTCAGCGATTCTCGGATTCTCATTGACGCCTGCCTGCAGGATCGCGCTGAGTCCTTCCTGCATCATCCCTGTGGCATTGGCATTTATCCGAACAGGGTCACGCTCGGCTGCGGCAAGCATATAAAAATAAATGGAACGCGCATCCCCTTCATACCGCGTCCGCCTGCGCCCCTGCGCCAATGCCTCCGCAACCCCGGCATTCCAGGTTGTGATCAATTCCTCGGCGTTCACAAAATTTTTGCGCAGTATATTGCCCGCCGCAATAAAGCCTGAGGCCATCATGGGCATACCTTCCAGAGCCTGCTTCACAAAATAAAAGGTATTCATATTCGCGGTGAGCATCAGTCTGGACTTTTCCCCTATGGCAAGCATTCGTTCCGTGACGGCGCTGATCAGGTTTGTTGATTTTATGTATAATTGGGCGTCTGTTTTTTCCAGCCCTTTTATTGTATGCCATTCGCCCGTGAGATCCGGAACCTGCTGCCCCTTTGCCGCATAACGCTTCATTTCAGCGTCGAGGGCATACAGGGCGGCGCTGATCTGCCTGTCGAGGGACGCGGCGTCGCCGCGCTCAAACCCCAGATGGACGTTCAGATATTCCGGCAGCTTTTGCATGAGCGTTACCGCAGGTTTCAGCGCGCGTATCCCCTCGCGCTCATCCATGCTCTTTTGCATGATCTCCACAGTGTATGAGCATATAGGGATGAGCATAACAATAATGGGAATCAAAAATACAGCGCTGGAGATGATGAGCTTCTGGGAAATTTTTAACCTGGAGTAGAATTGCTTAAACTTTGAAAATACCATTTGCCCTCCTGCCGGATCGTGCTACCCGTACTGAACCTTTCCGTTACTCTTTATTTTTTGAAAATAGACTGTATCGCCCATAGTTTTTTGCGCCATATCCGCATGGCGCGCCCTCATGGTTTCAGAGACGCCCAGAAAGAGCAGTCCCTCCGCGCGCAGGGCCGCCGAGATATTGGAGAGTACCCGCTCCCTGCCCTGCTGCGTAAAATAGATAAAGGCGTTCCGGAAAAAAATGAGGTCATAAATTTTCGGCAGGGGGTTCATAAGATTATGCGTAAAAAAATGTATATGCTTTTTCAGCGGCTCCCTGACGCGGAATCCGTTTTCAAACGGCTCGGTATACGCCGCCATCATCGCATGAAAATCACTCCCATCCTCGCGCACGGCATTGGTGCCATAGACGCCCCGTCGCGCATTCCCGATCATCCGCGCGCTGATATCAAGGGCGTCTATATGGTACGCGAGCGGTTTTTCCCTGCCTTTGTTCCAGGATTCAATCAGCATGGCTATGCTATATGCCTCGCAGCCATTCGCCGCCGCCGCAGAACAAATTATGAGACCGGATTTTTCAAATTGTGGCAGCAGGTTTAAAAGCAGCGCAAAGTGGGCGGGCTCCCTGAAAAAATAGGTCTCATGCACCATCAGAAATTCGGCGGCCTCGCCGGATGAAAAAACCCTTTGGATGCTCTCCGCGTCCATCTTTCCGTAATTTTGCCGGATATGGGCGCTGAGCCTTGCGGCTTCGCTCTCTTCCGCGCGGATTCCAAAATATTGTTCCGCATTCCGGCTGATGAGATTCAGCATTTGATTAACCTGACCAGCTCTCCGGGAATCCGCTCAAGCGGCAGCACCAGATCCACGCATCCCGTTTCGGCGGCGGCTTTCGGCATACCGTATATCAGCGAGGTTTCCTCGTCCTGCGCAAGGGTGATCCCGCCCATCTCCCGAATTTTTTGGGTACCCCTTGCGCCGTCGCTGCCCATACCGGTCAGCACCACCGAGATAACCGCCTCGCGCATACTCTCCGCGGCGCTGCGGAAGAGCGCGTCCGCCGCCGGCTTTTGGTTGCTCTCCGGCTCGCCGTCGTTATAGGTAAAACAATATCCGCCCGCGTTCAATCTTTCCAGCATGAGATGCCTGTCGGTTTGGGCGATATATATTGTACCGCGCTTTGGCGTCTCGCCCTCCTCCGCAAGTTTAACCTGTAAGCTCGCGCGCGCGTCCAGCCACTCCGCGAAACTTTTATCAAAGCCGGAATCGTTATGCTGCACTATCGCGATGGGCACCGCAAAATCTTCGGGCAGGAGCGAACAAAATTTCGCGAGCGCCTTCGGGCCGCCCGTAGACGACGCGATAACCACCGCGTGAATCTCCCTGGGCTCCGGCGGCGAACCCTCTGCGGCTGCGGGGATCTCTGCCGCCGCCTTCTTTTTTATCCCGCTGATGCGCTTCAGGGTTTCATATACCGCATTCTTTTTTGCCGGTGAGAGTGACGATGAAAAAACTTCCTTCGAATAAAATTCGAGCGCGCCGCGCATGGTCGCCTCGTATGCGGTCGCCGCGGTGTCGAGACTTGTGATGACCACAATCGGCACAAAGGTTTGCTTCATGGCCGCGTCGATAACCTGCAATCCGGTCATCTTGGGCATTTCAACATCCAATGTAACGAGATCGGGGTTGAGCGAGAGAATTTTCTGCAGCCCCTCCTCGCCGTCCGCCGCTTCGCCGATGATGTTAAAACTGCCGTCGCTCTCCAGAAAATCGCGGAGGATATCGCGCACAAGGGAGCTGTCGTCAACGATGAGCGTGTTTATCATGGTATATCCTTTATGATGGTTTCGGGATCAAGCGCAAGAATCATACCGGAAGCGTCCAGAAACGCCCCGCGAAAATACCGCAAAAATGCCGCAAGCGAGCGCGGGAAAGCGCGCAGTTCGGCGTCGGGTAATTCCATATCCGTTTGTATCTTTGGCGTAAGGAGTACCACGGCGGGGGACCTGCCGGATTTAAGGACAAGCCCGTGCGGCGCGTCCGTTTCCTTTTGCCCGCAGAGCGCCGCCAATGAAATACAAAAATTCCGGTCTCCGGCTTCATCCGGATGCGCGTCCATTGCGATAATCCGTTCCATACACTCCGCCGGGACGCCAACCTGAAAATCATCGAAAGCGCATACGAAATACCGCATCTTACGCTTCCTGCTGTATGTGCCGCAGGAGTTCGTCGCTCTCCAGGCAAAACACCGGATTTCCCTTCCATTCAAAAAAAGCGCGCACCAGATTTGCGGCTGCGCCCGCTTCCTGGTCAACGTCCATCAATGCGGACGGAGGGAGATCCGCGAAATCCACAACGTCGTCGATCAAAAGCGCGAGCCTGTCCGTCTCTTCCTTAAAAACGATGACCTTCGAGCCCTGCGCGCTATCGCCGCCCAGGATGAGGCTCACATCGACGAGCGCGTAGGGAATGGAATAGCGGTTGATGATGCCGCGCACAAAGGGCGGCACGAGCGGCAGCGGAAAGACCTTTTCGAGCGCCGCCACCTCGCTGATTATTCGGGAAGGCAAAGCATAGCGCTTTTCCAGAATCATAAAAATGAGATATTTTTGCGCCTCTGCCGAATCCGCTTCCCGCGAAATCTCTTCCATAGAACGATACACCCCATGAGTTTGCTCGTAACGCGCTGCCTATGGGTAATACTACACCGTTATATTACATTTTCGCAATTTCATTCTTGCGGAGCAGCCGCGAAAATCCACAAAAAGCCAGCTATAAGGCATTTGGCCACGAATAACGCGAATGAAAGGATCGAATAAAAACCCAAAAGTCCTGGGGTAAAAGACAAAACCAAAGCCCTCTAAAGCCATGCTGCAGTATTTACCCCAGGTTTATTTTTTTGCCTTATTCGTGCTTGCAAGGCGCGAAGCGTGCAGAGCAACGCAAGCACGGGCGTTTATGCCTTTACCCATTTACGCCCTGTACCCACAGGGCATAAATGGGTGCCAGGGGGCAAGGGTGCAACAGGATGTTGCGACCAGCGGGGGCTTTATTTGGACTACAGTTTTGTTTTGTATTTACCCCAATCATTGTTTTTGCCTTTTAATTTTTTATTCGATCCTTTCATTCGCGTTATTCGTGGCTAAATTGCTTTTGCTTTTGTTCGCCGCTGCGCAGCTCGGCGTCCAAGCCTTGCGTGATTTTTCCAAAGCAGATTCGACGGGAGCGCGAGCTTTACCGGATTTCCTACCGTCATCGTCATCGCGAGCGGCATTCCTTCTTGTCATTGCGAGCGGAGCGAAGCAATCCACTGTACCAGCGTACAGCCTGGATTGCCACGCCGCTATCGCGGCTCGCAATGACGGGTTGGGCTTCCTTCTTGTCATTGCGAGCGGCATTCCGCCGGTCATTGCGAGCGGCATTCCGCCGGTCATTGCGAGGCGTAGCCGAAGCAATCCAGGCTGTAATTATGCAAAAGTGGATTGCTTCGCGTTCTTGCAGAACGCTCGCAATGACGGGTTGGGCGGGTCTCGTACCCACAGGGCATAAACAATGACGGGTTGGTGCTTCCTTCTTGTCATTGCGAGCGGCATTCCGCCGGTCATTGCGAGCGGAGCGAAGCAATCCAGGCTGTAATTATGCAAAAGTGGATTGCTTCGCGTTCTTGCAGAACGCTCGTACCCACAGGGCATAAACAATGACGCGTTGGGGCTTCCTTCTTGTCATTGCGAGCGGAGCGAAGCAATCCACTGTACCAGCGTACAGCCTGGATTGCCGCGCCGCTATCGCGGCTCGCAATGACGTGTTGGGCGGGTCTCGTACCCACAGGGCATAAACAATGACGGCAGCCTTACTCCTTCACCAGAAATATCTCTACCCGCCGGTTTTGGGAGCGGCCATCCTCCGTGGCATTGCTCGCAACCGGCGACGCCTGCCCCCGCCCGCGCACAGTTAAGCGCCGCCCGTCAATCCCGCTTAAGACCAGATACCGTGCCACCGCCCGCGCGCGCCGCTCGGAGAGATCACGGTTGTAGGCGGTATCCCCGGTATTGTCCGTATGCCCCTCAATGACAACCCTGCGATCAGGATACTCCCGCACCATGTCCGCAAGCCGGAAATTGGGACTGCCCCGGGGGAATACATCCGCCGAGTCCTCCTCTATGTCCGATATGACCATCTTGATCCCGCGCTTGTCGTTCAGCATCAACAAATCAATGTCCACGCGGAGCGGTTCCGAATGTCCCACGTTGCCGAAGTAGTCAACGGTACTCCCCTCCACCGTGTAGGACGAGCCGCTCTGCGCAAGACGCCCCGAATTGCTCCGCCCGTCCCAGGCAATCGTTTCATGCACGTTCACCGGCCCTTTGCCGGTAAAGGTCTTAAAGACCGTATCCCCGCGCTTGACCTGTACCTTCCAGCTCTCTATCAGCGAGGGATCCTGGGTGTTGAGGGTGATGAAGAGATTCTCATT
>JAITCI010000038.1 GCA_031283155.1 Spirochaetota bacterium
TTCCCGTGCATGTCATACAATCCCCATGCATTCGGCATCTTCTTCCCCACTTCATGCGTCATGTCACCGCTATTGCTTTCAGACCATCCCCAAGCATCGTTCCATGTGTTGCCAAGATTGTACGCAGTCGTCGTCCCCGCGCGGCAGGCATATTCCCACTCAGCTTCGGTAGGCAGTCTGTACCCATTCGCGTCCCAATTAACAGCGGCGTTATTCCAGATCGCGTTATCGCGCATAGGGGCTCTTCCCCAATTTGAAGGATCTGTACTCCCGTTTATCCGATATACAGGCGATAGCCCCTCCAAAATACTGAGTCTGTTGCAAAACACAAGCGTGTCGTACCAACTGACCATCTCCACCGGACGCTTCGCCTGCGCTTCTCCCGTTGCCGGAGAATCCCTGAAATAACTCCGATTCGACCCCATCACTTTCTCATACAATTCCTGCGTGACCTCGTACTTGCCCATTAAAAAACTCTTCGTGATCGTGACGGAATGCTGCGTTTCATCGCGCTCCCGATTCGCTTCCGTCGCGGGGCTGCCCATTATAAATCTGCCCGCCGGAATGGATACCATAACGTGCGACGCAATGCCAAGCCCAGAACCACCATTTTGTACTCTTGCCGCTTGCTGCGCAAAAATTGCAGAAACGGTTCCGATGAATATACAAATGATGAAACCTATTTTCTTCATAAGAGACATGGGTACATCCTTGTTGCCAAACATACAGCTCCTCCCAAGTAGAATTTATTGTCCCGCATAATCATGTCCTGCTCTGCTGCCGCTTCCAGCCTGCCCAGAGCATTTTAGATAAACGATATATACATTGTCCAATTTTGCAAACAGAATTTTCGTGGAAATTCAGCCGCGAAAAAAGCCAAAACTACAAAGCATTGGCCACGAAATTCACGAAAAAACCTCGAAAAAGACATTCAGCCATAGAATCCCTGCGCAACGCGCACAACGCGAGTGGGACAAAAAAAACCGAAAGAAGGCTCCCCGCGCTCGCTGCGCGACCGACATCCTGTCTGCGCGGGGTGCTTGCGTTGCTCTGCACAAGCACGAATAAGGCAAAAAAATCCAAGCCGGGTAAGTGCAAAAACAAGACATAGGGCTTTTGTCTTTTACCCTAAGCCTTTTGGTTTAGGCTTTTATAGCGCCCTTCCTTCGGTCGGGCGCGGTTGATAGGAAAATTATAGGCGTCGCCTATAGCCCCTACTGTGCCCCTCCGGGGAACAGTAGGGGTAAACGACGATACTGTTCGTTGCGATACCCACAGGGCACAAGCGCAACGCCTATAATCCCACCACACAGTCGCGCCCAACGGGCGCTACAACATCGATCTTTCTTTCGTGTGATTCGTGGCTACCTGCTTTTATTCGGAGCTTTCGCGGTTTTCATGGCTTCAGCAGCTTCGGCGCTTCTTATTTGACGGCAGCACAGCTTTGAAATTGGTGGGGTGCCGGAGGACGCCGCAAGGCGGTCGTAGCGACCCTCGCTAACGTGCGGCATCCTTTTCCGAAGCACGTATTCCTACTTCGGAAGCAGCTCGGGACACGACCTCCTGTCGTTGGGGGGAGCATATACCTTCAACACATCGCCAAGTAAGAAAAATTACTTATACTAAATTTTTCCCGCGCACTACCGCGGCATCCTTTTCCGAAGCACGTACTCCTACTTCGGAAGCTGCGCGGGACAGTACATCCATGTACTTGCGCTCCCCCTACTGGTGCCTACGGCGCGTATGTCAGTCCGCCGGAGACGCGAATGCGCTCGCCGTTTATAAAGCCCCCCCGCTCGGAACACAAAAAATGTACGAGGTCGGCGATATCCTCTCCCTTCCCGGGGCGCTTCAGGGGGCAATGCTGCATCCAGTATTTATGTAATTCGTCGGCCATATTGTCCTTCGTCATATCGGTGGGCACATAGCCCACTGTGACTGCGTTGGAGGTGACGCCCTTCCGCCCATACTCCTTCGCGAAGGTAAGGGTTAAACCCACCAGCCCGGCCTTGCTGGCCGCGTAATTGGACTGCCCGCTGCACCCGCCCTCGGCCAGCGAGGAGATGTTCACAATGCGGCCAAAGCGGTTCGGGATGAAGCGCATCGTAAAGGCGCGCATCAGGGTGAAGGGGCCGGTCAGGTTGACCGCGATAACGTCGTCCCATTCCTCGTCGCTCATCAGCACCGCGACATTATTGCGCACAACGGCGGCGTTATTGACCAGCGCGTGGAACTCGCCGAAATCAGCGAAGAGCTGTTCGGTAACGCGCTCAATATCGGCGCGGTTGCGGAGATCCAATTGGTAACTCCTGATCAGAATATCGCCATGTCCAGCCTCGCGGGCGGCGGCTTCGGCAAGGGATCGCGTTTCGGCAGCGGCGGTCTCGTTTCCGGCGAAACTGAAAGCAACGCCCCATCCCTCGCGCGCAAACCGAATAACAATCTCGCGCCCAATCCCCCGCGATCCTCCGGTCACAAAAACATTCATGCTTAGTCCCCGATCATCCGGATCAGGGAGCAGCAGTTGAGCCCCCCAAAGCCGAAGGAATTTTTGAGCATCGTGCGCGCCGTCGTCGCCTGGGGATTTTTCGCGCACACGTCAAGATCCACCTCCGCCGCGAGTTCATCAATATTGGTGGTGGCATGGAGCGTTTTATTTTTCATTTGCAGAATCCCGCCGATCATCTCCACCAGGGGCGCCGACCAGCAGGTGTGCCCAAGCATGGATTTCGGGGCGTTGAGCTTAATGGTGTATGCGCGCTTGCCCAGAGCGAATTTGACGGCCTCAAGTTCCTTGGTGTCGCCGGCGGGAGTTCCGGTGGCATGGCAGTTCACGTAGTCCACCTCATCGGGAGAAATGCCCGCGCGCTCAATCACGCGCTTCATAAGCGCGCCCATCGCGTCGGCATGCGGCGCGGGAAGATGGCTCGCGTTGGAGTTGGCCGCCACCGCAAGCACCTCCGCCCAAATGGGCGCGTTACGGCGCTTCGCGTGTTCGTATTCCTCAAGGATCAGCGCAGCCGCGCCATGCGAAGGCACGAAACCGCAGCGCCGCTTATCGAAGGGGCGCGAAGCCTCCTCGGGGCGATCCTGAAAGAACGGTTCTATCACGAGCGCCTGGAGGGTACACATCGCGTTTATATCGGCCTCGTTCATATCCCAAAAGCCGCCCGCAACAACCGAGACGTCGCACTCGCCTGTGATAATATCGCGAAAGCCGTCGCGGAGCGCGATATTGCCGCTCGCGCAGGCGGCGCCAAGATTATAGGCAGGCCCGCGCGCGCGCAAAACCTCGCAGATCGTCCCCGGAATATTCGGATCCAGCGCCTCAATCCCGTAGAGCGGATCGATGTAGGCGGGCTCCTCCAGAAATTGCAGGCTCTGCGCGAGCACATAGCGCGAGTTAAAATTATGCCCGCCAACCATCACGCTGATGCGATCATCCGCAGGCCGCGCGCCCTCCGTAAAAAGCCCCGCGTCGCGCCAGGCCGCAAGCGCGCAAAGGGTGGCGGTTTTATTCGGCAGAGTCATGGTACGGAAGAGCTTGCGGAGCTGCTTATGCAGATCCGGCGGGAGCGATCCGCGCAATCCCTCAAGCGCGGCGGCGGTATCATAATTCCCAAGATCGCCGCCAATCTTACATTCAACGCGCGCGACGTCGAGCGAAGTCCAGCGCCTGATGCCGGACTTCCCGGCTATGAGATTGGCGTAATAGGCGTCAAGCGTATCCCCCAGGGGATTGATGGTCGCCATTCCTGTAATAACAACGCGCATACTGGTTTCCTTCCATAAAAAGAGACCGAAAAATTACGGTTTTCATTGTACCCAAAGGAAAGAAATACTGTCAAGAAGCGCGTTTGCGCTGAGGGGGAAGCGCAATAAACAGAATTTTTTCCGGGGAGCAGAGGGCGCATACGGAAGTAGCCCGCGAGCCGATTTTCTGTATTGCGCGCTCTGCCGTTCCGCGCCTAACCGACGAGCCTTGCCTCCGAAAAAACGTTCCGCGAAGCGTTCTTATGCCCTCCGACGAAATAAGCACTCGAGTCGGGGCTGTAAAATAAAACGAGAGCGCGTCAAATTTGGATGCTATACTCTATACTATATGCGATACGGTACTCCGGAGGGGTATGTGGTTAAAGAGAAGGCTCCGCGAAACAGAACTATACGCATTCCCGAGGATGAATACGACATTCTGAAAAAGAGATTGCTCTTCCCGAAAAAAAGCAGTCTCACGCTCCCGGAAATTATAAATAAAACCATCTGCACGGACATTTTCAGTATCTTGGATTCTTTGCCGCATGAATTCGCGGATCTTTTAATAATCGATCCTCCATACAATTTGGATAAAGATTTTAATGGGCTTAAATTTTCAAAAATGGATGATATAGCGTATCTGGAATATGTAACGGCATGGTTTCCGCGAATTCTGAAAGCATTGAAACCGAACGGAAGCGTGTATATCTGCGGAGACTGGAAAAGCACATTCTGTCTGTACCAAATCATGCGCGATTATACCATAGTCAGGAACAGGATAATCTGGCAGCGGGAAAAAGGCCGGGGCGCAAAAGCCAACTGGAAAAATGTTACGGAGGATATTTGGTATGGCACAAAAAGCGACGACTATTATTTTAATGCCGATGCGGTTAAGCAAAAAAGAAAAGTGATTGCTCCCTACAGGGAAAATGGCCAGCCCAAAGACTGGCAGGAAACCGAGGATGGCAATTTCAGATTAACAAGCCCGGGCAATTTTTGGGATGATATTTCCATCCCTTACTGGTCAATGCCGGAGAATACGGATCACCCCGCGCAAAAGCCGGAAAAATTGGTTGCGAAGCTCATTTTGGCAAGCTGCGCGCCGGACGGAATTGTTTTCGATCCATTTCTGGGCTCCGGAACGAGTTCGGTTGTGGCGAAAAAACTTGGACGCAGATATGCGGGCGTCGAGATAAATGAAGAGTATTGCTGTTTGGCTGAAAAGCGTTTACTGCTCGCGGAAAACGATTCCGTCATTCAGGGATATGCGAGCGGCGTGTTTTGGGAAAGAAACACGCAAAGCATCCAAATCAGGGAAGCGAAAAAGCATACGCAAAAAGCGGATATGGAATTGTTTTCATGAGTACACCCCAGCAAAAAGCAGAAAGAAAATTGAGAACGCAGTCGTTGATCTCCTGAATAGCAATCAATGAGAGGTAAACGCCAGGGGACTCTCAACCGCTGGTCGGCAAAAAACCGTTTTATATCTTCGTCCGCTTTTTGGTGATGCGGCTGCGTAATTTTATGTAACGGAGGGACATAATTATGGCCGACAGACAGACAGACAGACAGACAGACAGACAGACAGACAGACAGACAGACAGACAGAAAAGAAAAAATGATCTGTATCCATTAGTCAAGGACTTTGAGCAAAATAAAAATCAATATTTGTCCAAAAGTATGCAGGAAGCGGATATTCGGAAGAGGTTTATAGATAAGTTTTTCAGCGCGCTCGGCTGGAATCTGGAGCAAACAGGCACAGCCAAATTCTGGGACGTACACCTCGAATACCGCCAGCGGGACAACGGAATAATAAAAAAGCCCGATTACGCCTTTCGCGTACAGGAAGGAAATAAGTTCCGCGCGAAATTTTTCGTGGAGGCAAAAGCCGCCTGGGTTGATTTGACGGGCAAAGACCCGGCGCATCAGGCGAAGCGGTACGCCTTTTCTTCTTGCGGCAAAACCCCCATTACGATCCTGACCAATTTTCATACCTTTCGTGTTTTTAATGGTCTTGAAAAACCGATATACGACAATCCGGACAGGGGACTCATCAAAGCCCTTGATATGAAGCATTCTGAATATCTTGACCGATGGGACGATCTTTGGGATACATTC
Organism: Spirochaetota bacterium; assembly: GCA_031283155.1. Lineage (GTDB taxonomy): Bacteria > Spirochaetota > JAGLSM01 > JAGLSM01 > JAKPMW01 > JAKPMW01. The sequence goes on from JAITCI010000038.1 coordinate 5,872, forward strand.
TCAAAGGAAGCGGTTATCGGGGGCAGCATTGAGCGGCTTGCCGACAAGACCTGCCGAAACGCAAAACCGCTCGATGATGAATTTCTGGCGGACATATCGGAGTGGCGGAAATTACTGGCGCAAAAAACCGCGTTGCGCAACAGGGAGCTTTCGGTCGAGCAGATAAATGAAGCCGTGCAGCGCATTCTCGACCGCCTGATTTTTATCCGCAACCTTGAAGACCGTGAGATCGAACCCGAGGACACACTCGCGTCGGTTATCAACTCAAAGGATAATCTGTATTCCGGTTTAATTCCTCTGTTCAGAAAACTGGACGTTGCCTATAACGGCTTGCTTTTCAAAAAGCATTTTTCGGAGAATCTCATTATTGATGATTCGGCTATCAGGGAAATCATCAAACAACTTTGTCCGCAATACCACTACTCCGCGTATGACTTTGCCATGATCGAGCCGGAAATATTGGGCAGGATATATGAGCGGTTTTTGGGCAGCAAAATCCGGCTGACCGAGGATCACCGGGCAAAGGTTGAGGAGAAGCCCGAGGTACTCAAAGCGGGCGGGGTGTATTACACGCCGGAGTATATCGTGAAGTACATCGTTGAAAATACGGTGGGCGAAAAGATCAGGGGCAAAACCCCGGACGAGATTGCGCAGATAAAAATATGTGATCCCGCCTGCGGCTCCGGGAGCTTTCTTTTGGGCGCATTTCAGTATCTGATTGACTATCACTGCGTATGGTACGCCGAGGCAAGCGATGCGGATAAAAAGGAGTACAGGGACGATTTTCTGTATACCGATAGCAAGGAAGTGCAGCTTACAATCAAAAAGAAGACGGGGATTTTGAAGAACAATATATACGGCGTGGATATAGACCGCGAGGCGACCGAGGTGGCGATCATGAGTCTGTATCTGAAGATACTGGACGAGGGCTACGACAAGGGGCAGGGCGAGCTGATCAAAAAGGGGAGCATCCTGCCGGACATGACGGGAAATATCAAGTGCGGGAATAGCTTGATTGGAACGGATATCTGCAAGCAGCAGGAATTTTCGTACAGCGATGATACTTTGTTCAAAATAAATCCATTTGATTGGAAAGGCGAGAATGGCTATCCGCAAATCTTCAGGGCGGGAGGCTTTGACGTGGTGCTTGGCAACCCGCCGTATGGAGCGGAGTTAAGCGATATTGAGAGACAATACATGGATAATAAATTTGCCATTGGAAATACTGATACCGCAGCTCTTTTTCTGATACAGGCTGTCGGCTTGTTGGATGAGAGCGGCATAAATGGTTTTATTATTCCAAAACCATTTACGTATGCTTCCAATTGGAAAAAATTAAGAAACTTCTTGTTAAACGATATGAAAAATATTGTCGATTGCGGAAAAGTTTGGAAAGAAGTTAAATTGGAACAAGTTATATATATATCAGAAAAAAACACCAATACAAAAAATTTCCTGTCGTGCATAAGAAAAGAAAGCAATATATCAGCAATGTCAAAAATCGAAAAAAAATTATGTGAAAAATTTGATTTTATCCTGAATGGGGTTTCAGAGAATGAAATTGCAATAGCAATCAAACTTCTGACAAATAATAAAACTCTTGGGGATTTTATTGAAAATAAGCGCGGAGCAATGTATCAGAATCTTGTCTGCGAAAACGGAGATTTGAGTGTTCTCGCAGGCAAGCAAATCGGGCGATATAAAATAGATACAAAAAATGTAAAAGGAAAAATAAGCTCTGCCGATATAAGTGATGGCAAAGCATATATATCTGAAAATGCAATTCTTGTTCAGAATATTGTTGCTCATATTATGAATCCACTTCCCCATGTAATGATAACAGCCGCGTTAAATAATATAGATTGCAAAAAGTACATACTATTGGATACTATCAACCAACTTGTAAATACAAGTAATTTGTCTTCAAAATATATTTTGGCAATATTAAACTCAACTATTACATCGTGGTATGTTTATAAATTTATTTTTGCAAATGCTATAAGAACCATGCACTTTGATAATTTTACAACATCACGCATTCCCATTCCAACCATCGATCTCTCTGAAAAATCTGACAAAACCAAACATGACGCCCTCGTCTCTCTTGTTGATAAAATGCTGGAACTCAGACAGAAAGAAGCCTCCGAGCAGGACACGCAGCGAAAAAATATTTTTGCGCGGCTTATGAACGACATCGATAAGGAAATCGACAAGGCGGTGTACGCCCTCTACGGCTTAACGGAGGAAGAAATTAAAATTGTGGAAGGGGCGTAGCATCCACACCAGCGGAACGGCAATTCGGAGAACAAGAGCTGCGGCACATCCGAAGCCCCGCGCTGGTCGCAACATCCTGTTGCGCGCGGGGCGCAAACATCGTGTTTGCGGCGGCAGAGCACTTACCAAAATGGCGGTCTCGCGAAATTGCCCAGGTATGCAACATCTGCCCCCACCAAAAAAAATATCGTATCCAACATACAATCAGCAGCAAAAAAGCACGAAACCTGAAGGCACACGCCGCACCCTTTGGATGTTTGCACACTTTTGGCTTTCCCCTACTCGGGGAAAGACCAACCCGAACAACGCGAGTGGAGTCCAAAGGGCATTCCAGCTTCGCGGCATTTGAACAGGAGGATATTTTCTGCTAAAATGTGCTATACTGGGGTCAGGGAATGCACATCCGCCGGGTGTTTATTGAGGGTTGCGGTTTATATTATGATAAAAGTCTATCTCGATAATTGCTGTTATAACCGACCGTTCGATAATTCGAGCGATAAAAATGTTTATCTGGAAGCAATGGCAAAATTATTCATTCAATCACTTATACGGTATGGGGATATTATTTTAGCGGGTTCATTTATTTTATACTCGGAAATATCGGATAATCCTCATAAATATAAACTTGTAAACATTATGCAATTTGTCGATGAATATACAAAAATATACATTGGAGGCGAAATGTCGTCCAAAGCTCTGGCAATCGCGCAGGATATTATGCAAACAGGTATAAAAGCGTCCGACGCCGCGCATATTGCCTGTGCGATTTTAGCCGGATGCGACTATTTCATAACTACAGACAAGCGGATTTTGAAATACAAATCAGAAAGTATACAAATTATAAATCCAACACATTTTATACAAATCTGGGAGAAATTATCATGATTGAGAATGTAACGACAGATGCAATAATGTGCGCCGGAATGAAATGCCTCATCGAGAAACTCGGCGCTGTGGATGCTGAAATATTTTTATCGATAATCAAGGAGAATGCCTTCGACTATACAGAATGGCGGCAAAACAATCTCTGGCAAAATATGTCCATTACAGAAATATTTGAGCGCGCTGTTCAGCGCGAAAAAGAAAGAAAGTTCCAGGAATAAGGATATTTTGCAATCGCTGCAATACGCCGCATGGCTCGCACAAGAGCGTGAACTTGCCTTTGCGCTTGCTGCCGCCATGCAAAACGCAGGGGTTGGTTATACCGCGCCCCATCCTTCGTAAATTCTCTCGCTCGCGGAATCGATTATCGCCTCAAAGGTTGTATTACATCACAGCTTTTTTGTGAAAATTCTGTACCGCTTGAATTCCCTCCCGCCCCAATCCATAATCGGCTGGATCATCTTGTCGTTATTCTCCACGATGATCGAACATGACGACCATTCGCACCCGGCGACGCGCCCGGCGGCAATGGTGTCCAGAACCATCACCGCGTCGATCCCGCGGTTGCGGTACTCCGTATACACCCCGAATAAAAAGGTGCGTACGCCAACCACGTGCTTTTTGGCGCGCAGGAAGTACCACCATCCAAACGGGAAAAGCCGCCCGTTCATTTTTTTAATGGAAGGGTTAATATCGGGAAGAGTGATCGAGCAGGCGACCGTTTGCCCGTCCTTTTCGACGATTATAACATAGCGCGGATCAACGATCATCTTAAACGCCTCGGTAATGGCGGCGAACTGCCCGTCGGTATAGGGCACGTGTCCCCAGTTTTGCGCCCAGGCGTTATTGACCACCACCTTAATGCCCGCCACCTCCCGCTCAAGGTTTTTCATGTTCAGGGTACGGAACACAAAGCCCTTGGCAATAAGGCGCTCCTTGATTTTGGCGGCGACTTCGGGGAGCTTGATATCCTGGGTGATCATAAAAGAGAGCCAGTCGATGTCCTTAACGTATCCCGCCTTGTCCATGAGATGCAGATAATACCGGGGGGTGTATATCTCCAGGATGATGGGGGTTTTGGGCTCGTTGTCAAACCCGTCCGCCAAAAATCCTATCTCGTCGTATATGGTAAAATTCATCGGCCCCTGCATACGCACCGCGCCCCGCGCGCGGCACCACTCCTCGGCCTTCGCAAAGAGCGCGTTAGAGGCTTCAAGGTCGTCCAGGCACTCAAAGAAACCAAAAAAGCCGTCCTGCACCTTGTGGTACTCGTTGTGATTGCGGTTGATATGCGCGTCTATCCTGCCAACCGGCTTGCCGTCTCTCTCGGCGAGAAAGAAGGCCGCCTCGCCGAACTCAAAAAAGGGATGCTTTCGCGCCATGATATTTTTCATGTCAAAGATCAGCGGCGGCACCCAATAGGGATCGCCCTTGTACACGAGCCACGGCATTTTGATAAAGCGCATCGCGTCGCGTTTTGTCACAACCTCGCGTATTGTCACCATACGAAAAACCTCCCCCGAAACGGCGTTTATAGATTCAAAAACGCATCGCCAGTATATACTATTATATAGAAAGCCGTCTGCTCTTTGGAGTTTATTATGCACAATGATTATCTCGAAAAATATGCCGCTGTTCTGGAATGGGGGCTCGACGCCGCTCGCGGGCGCGCCTATAAGCCCTACGAAACCGTGCTGATCCGCTTTGAGCTTTCCGCGCTGCCGCTCGCGGAGGCGCTCGCCAGGCGGCTCCTCCCGCGCAGGCTGCATATCATTTCCCGCCTGATCGCGCCGCCCGGCATGGAAAAGGATTTTTATATGCTTTCCGACGAACGCCAGCGGGCTTATGTGGCGGCGGGCGAGCGCGAGTTCTACAATGCCCTCGCGGGCAATGCCTTTATCGGCGCGCCCGATTCGCTGACCCACTTAAAGGATGTGGATCCGAAACGCATCGCGGAGGCCGCGCGCGCGCGCAAGGCGATACGCGAGATCCAGGAGGCGCGCGAGGCGGCGGGCAAATTCGGCTGGACGCTCGCGATCCTGCCCACGCAGGAACTCGCGAACCGCGCCGGATGCAGCCTCGGGGTATATACCAAAGAGATCGTCCGCGCCTGCTTTCTGGACGAAGCGGATCCCGTCGCGAAATGGAAAGAGGTACACGCCGAAGCGCAGGAGATCAAGCGCTGGCTTACCTCATTGCAAGCGGAAACGGTGCGGATTGAAACCCAGAATATGGATCTCACAATCACGATTGGCCGGCAGCGGCGTTTCCTGGGCGTGAGCGGGCATAACATCCCCTCTTTTGAGATCTTCACCTCGCCGGACTGGCGAAACGCGCGCGGTACCTGGTACGCCAATCAGCCTTCGTACAGGAGCGGCAATCTGGTGGAGGGCATCCGCCTGGAATTTGCGCGCGGCCGCGCGCGGCTTGTGGGCGCGCGCCAGGGGGAAGATTTTACGCAGCAGATGCTGATGATGGATCGCGGTGCCGCGCAGATAGGCGAGTTTTCGCTGACCGACCGCCGTTTTTCGCGCATCAGCCGTTTTATGGCCGAAACCCTCTACGATGAGAATTACGGCGGCGCTGAGGGAAATTCCCATATCGCGCTCGGCAACGCCTACATCGATACCTTTACGGGAAAGCAAAGCGCCCTCACAAAGCGCGACCGCGCGGCACTCGGCTTCAATGAATCCGCGCTTCACTGGGATCTGGTGAACACCGAGGCAAAAACGGTACACGCGCGCCTCCCCGGCGGGGAAACGCGGCTGATTTATGAACACGGGAGTTTTACGCTGTAGCACGGGAACCGGAATTTGATTGAAAAATTCGCTTCCCTTTTATATGATGTTATAATGCCTTTTGGGCTGCGTCCTGCGCAGTCCGCAGCAGGAAGAGCAAAAAAATCCAGGCAGGCACCCATGATTCGTCCATCGCTTCGATCAAAAATCTTATCGCTTGTTTTTGCGTCCGTTGTCTCCGTAATCCTGGCTGCGGTCATCAGCGCCTCCATTGCCAGTTCGCTCATGTCCGAGGGTCTTACAAAGGAAGCGCAGGAGCGGGCCGATATCATTTTGGATATAGTCTCGGAAAATATGGATTCCATGGCGCAAAAGCTCAAAAACGTGCTGGCGGAAGCAAACAATATACCGGGAATTGCCGCAGCCGCGCGCGACAGGAACAAAGCCGCCGCCCAGAGTATATGCCGCGAAATTATGGCTCAATACGATTTATCTTTAGTCACCCTCCTGGATGCAAACGGGATAGTCATTGGGCGGGGGTTCTCGGAAACAGTCGGTGACGACCTCTCGAAGCAGGAAAGCATCCGGCAGGCACTGACCGGTACCGCCGCTTATGGCGTGGAAACAGCAGCCCTGGTGTCATTCGCTCTTCGCGGCGCAGCGCCGGTGTATTATAATGGCGAAATCATCGGCTGCCTCTCCATAGGATTCACCTTTGTCACCGCCGACAAGCATGATTTTGTGGATCCCATTAAAAAGCGGTTCAACGTGGAATGTACCCTCTTTCAGGACAATCTGCGCATCTCGACTACCATCATCAACGACAAGGGGGCGCGGGCGATTGGAACAACGCTCGATAACACCACCATTCTGCAAACGGTGCTGAGCAATGGGCAGGTGTATTACGGCAAAAATATCATCCTGGGCAACGATTATATATCCGCCTATCACCCTCTCAAAAATTCTTCGGGCAAAACCTCGGGCATCCTCTTTGTGGGGATCCAGCTCAGCGAGGTGCTGGATTCTCTCCATAAATCCATAAGCCGTATCCTGACGGAGGCAGGGCTTGTGTGCGTCCTGCTCTTCCTTGGAGGCTTCATTCTCGCGCGCAACACAACGCGAGCCATTGCTTCTTCGACCAACCGCATAGAGAAAGCGAATGCCGCAGCGGAAGATATTGCGGGGCAGGTGCTGCACTCCAGCAAAAACCTTGCCAATGCCGCCAATACCCAATCGGCCACCATGGAAGAAACGACCGCGCTTGTAGGCGATATAACGGCGCACACAAATCAAACCACCGACGCCGTAAAGGAAGCCGAAAAGCAAATGCAGAGTACGCAGCAATCGGTCAAACAGGCCGGCGACTCCCTCGAAGCGCTTGTTTCTTCAATGACGGAGATTTCCGAAACCAGCAATAATATCTTAAGCATTACCAAAACGATCAATGAAATTGCCTTCCAGACAAACCTGCTTGCGCTGAATGCCGCCGTGGAAGCCGCGCGCGCGGGCGAGGCCGGGGCGGGCTTTGCGGTTGTCGCGAATGAGGTGCGGAGCCTCGCGATGCGATCATCGCAGGCCGTACAGCATACGGAGGAATTGGTTGAGGAGAGCAAAGAAAAAATACAGAACGGCGTGAATCTCGCCCAACAGAGCAGCACAGAGTTTTCCGGCGTTACGCAAAACGCTGCGGCAATGGGCGGCATCATCGATACAATCGCGAGAAACGCGAATAACCAGGCGCAGGGGATAGAACAGATAAACAGGGCTGTTGGCGAAATGAATTCGGCAATCCATACTACAGCCAAAAACGCAGAGACGGTAAACGACCTCTCGCAGAGATCCATCAGCGAAACCGCAAAGACAAAGGAAGCAGCCGAGTCGCTCTTCCGTGTTGTATTTGGCGGACGCAAATAAACGCTATGCTCCTGTGTTTTGCGGTCGTCTGCAAAAACGTCTCGCCCGTCCGAGTAAAAACACGCACGAAGAGACAAGCGCAATCACGCCCCACTCCGTAATATGGAGGGGTTCCGCGCGGAATACCTCGCCGCCAAATTGCACAATTATAATTTGCCCAAGCACGATGGCAAGGGTGACAAGCCAGAAGGAACGATTCCCGAAAAAGGCGCGCGCCGGAACACGCTCGCGGGCGAAGAACCGCATATTGAGCATATTCCAGACCTGCAAAAAGACGAATACGGTAAAGAAGATCGTGAGCCAGCGGGTGCTGCCGTCGATGAATACAACCATCATCGTGATCAGGAGCGCGAGAAACAGAACCGCGTTTCGTACAATTTCAACCCCCATCGCCCGCGTGATAATGCCCTCCTTGCGGCTGCGCGGCGGACGCAATAAAAGGGCGTCGTCGGGGGGTTCGGTCGCGAGCGCGAGCGCGGCTAAGGTGTCCATGATGAGATTGACCCAGAGCATCTGGATAACGGTCAGCGGGAGCGCGATTCCCAAAAAGGGTCCCGCAAGCACAATGCAAACCGCGACGAGATTGATTGTCACCTGAAAAATCAGGAAGCGCTGGATATTGAGATAGATGGAGCGCCCCCACAGGATCGCGCGCACGATGCTCACGAAGGAATCGTCGAGCAGCACGATATCGCTCGCCTCGCGCGAAACCGCCGTGCCGGTTTTGCCCATCGCAAGCCCCACATCGGCATGGTTCAGAGCCGGCGCGTCGTTGGTGCCATCGCCCGTCACCGCGACCACCTCGCCCAATTTCTGGAGGCATTTGACAAGCCGCAATTTATTTTTTGGGCGGGCGCGCGCGACAATCTTGAGTCCGGGGGCGCGAACCTCCAGTTCCTCATCAGTCCAGGCCTCGAGCGCGTCGCCGGTGGTAATGGCATACTCCGCCTGCTCGTCGGATTCCTGCCAGAGCCCAATCTGGCGCGCGATCTCCCGCGCGGTTTCCGGGGTGTCGCCCGTTACCACCTTCACCGCTACCCCGGCGCTCATGCACGAGGCTATCGCGGCGGGTACGTCGGAGCGCACGGGATCCTCAATGGCGGCAAAACCGAACCAGACGAGATCGTTTGCCTGCTCCTCAAGATTGTCCGTAACAGGCGCGCCCTCCGCAAGCCGCCGCGCGGCAAAACCTATCGTACGCATCCCGCGTTTTTGATAGGAATAAATTTCGTCCTGGAGCGCGGCCTTTATTTCGGAGGCCATACCCGAAGATCGTTCTTCCGCCGCGATATCCGCACACCGCTCCATAACATATTCCGGCGCGCCCTTCACGAGCAAAAAACGCCCGGGTTCGCCTGTAACAACGCTTGCCATGAATTTGCGCTCGGTGGTAAAGGTCCACTGGCGCTCGAGTCGCGCGCCCTCGCGGAGCTTTTGCCACGAGATCCCCTGCGATTCAAGCCAGAGCAAGAGCGCGCCCTCGGTGGGATTGCCGAGTACGCGGCTCTCTTCGCCCTCGCGCGCCTCAAGCAATGCCGTGCTGTTCGCGGCAATCGCAAAATTGACCAACGATTGTTCTGCGCGCGACTGCATAGCAGCGACGCGCATCCTGTTGGCGGTAAGGGTGCCGGTTTTGTCGGAGCAGATCACCGTCACTGCGCCGATGGTCTCACAGGCATAGAGCCGCCGCACCAGCGCGTTATTCGCGACCATCTTGCGCATATTATACGAAAGCGCGAGCGTAACCGACAACGGCAGCCCCTCCGGCACCGCGACCACGATCAACGCGACCGCCGCCATGAAATACGCGAGGATCTCCATGAGTACCGCAGAGGGGAGCCAATCCGCAACCGCAGCCGGAAGCGATCCGTTTGCGGTAAGAACATATATGCCGCCGCCGCCAACGAGAAACGCAAGCACGGTACTCAGCGTCCAGGACTTCCAGCCCGCGCGCCCGAGCCAGGCGGGAGGCGAGGGTTCACGCCCCAATAACAGCGGGAGATCAAAAAGCACGGGCAGCCAGACACGATGCAGCAAAATCAAAAGCGCGGCGACGAGTACACCCAGAAGCGCCCATTCCGCCGATGCGAGCGCAAATTGTTTGGTCATAATCCCGCGCGCGAATAACACCATAAAAAATGCCGCCGCGACGACAAAGGCCACAACGCCCAGGATCCGCGCAAGATGCGCAAGCTGCCTCATCAGCGGCGTTTCGTTTTGCGTTTCCTCGGCGGCAAGACGGGCGACAGCGCCGATCTCGCTCGCCTCGCCGACCTTTTCAATACGAAAAACCCCATGCCCGTCGGCGACAAGGGTACCCTTCATAATGCGAAAGGAGGGATAGGCCGCGTCGGGAACCTCGCCTGCCTCGCGCGGCTTTTTGGCAACGGGATGCGATTCGCCGGTGAGCTTCGATTCATCCACCTCGAGCGAATACGCCTCCAGCACCTCCGCGTCCGCCGGGGTTTCCTCGCCGGTTTCGAGCAGGATGATATCGCCCACCACGAGATCCTTGCGCGGGATTGCCTGCGCCTCGCCGCGGATCGCGCGTACCTCAATATCGTCGTTGACCCTGTTCAGGACGTCAAATTCGGCAGCCGCGCGCCGCTCATTCCAAAAAGCGATGAAGGTAGCCAGGAATATGGTGACGACAATGGCGACCCCCTCAAGGTAATTGTCGTGCGCCGCGCCAATCGCAATCGAGAGAAAGGCCGCGATTCCGAGGATGCGGATAATCGGGTCGTTAAATTTTTCGAGATAGGCGCGCCACCAAACAGTGCGCTGCGGCGGGGAAAGCACATTTGCCCCGTGCCGCGCGCGGCTGGCGAGCACCTCTTCGGGAGTTAAGCCTGCGTATTGGTTTGGCATTGGAGACCCTCCGCTGTGTCCGTATGGGTATTGTGCCGCAAAAGGTACAAAGCCGATCCATGCGAGTCAAACCCGCGCCACTTGACAGGAATGCGATTTTTGCCGATACAATAATATCGCGCTTTTGCGCTTGTAAGGAGAACCATGACAGACGCTGTTTTTGCGTATGTGCCTTGTACTGACCACGCCGAAGCGGAAAGCATTGGCCGCGCCCTTCTCGGGGAACATCTTGCGGCATGTATAAATATATATGATAATATGCACTCGATCTATCATTGGCAGGGGGCGCTGGAGGAAAGCCGCGAAGCGGTACTCATTATAAAGACGCGCAAGACCCTCGCGGAGAGAATTATCCGGCGCGTCCGTGAACTCCACAGCTATTCCGTCGCCTGCATTCTGATATTCCCGGCGCTCACCGGAAATTCTGAGTATCTTGACTGGCTCGAACAGGAAACAAAGGAGTGAAAACATGAAATTGGCTTTACTTCTTACAGCGCTCTGTATGCTTGTACTCGGATCCTGCGGAAAAAATGCAGTGAAAAACACAGAGCAGTTTGCCGACGGCGAGGTTCGCTCAATGGTCGGACAGTGGCGCGCGAATATAAGCCTGGAGCGCGGCACCTGGACATTTGAGGCAAACGGCGCGTGTACCATCAAGAGCGACGGTCTCAGGGAGCAAAAAGGGACATATACCTACACCGGAAAAGAACTTACCCTGAATCTTGAAAACGGATCCATCACCTACAAAATCATCGAGAATAATGAACCGGCACTGAAGCTCTTCACACGCTGGCAGGACAGCTACGATATCACCATCCCCCTGATCCGCATACACTAGGAGTCTGTCGCTAAAGTATCATTTTCGTCATTGCGAGCCGCGCGAGCGGCGAAGCAATCCATGCTGTACTATGCAAAAGTGGATTGCTTCGACCCTACGGGTCTCGCACCCTCAGGGCATAAACAATGACGGGAGAATACGGGTCTCGCACCCTCAAGGCATAAACAATGACGCAGAACTGGCATACCGAAAAATTCTAGCCCTCGCAAGAGCGTACATTACCCCCAGGGTACTTCGCCATGTACGCGCAACGCCCTTCGGGCGTGGCTGAGAGGAAAATTATAGGCGTCGCTCTTGTGCCCTGTGGGTATCGCGACGAACAGCATCGGTGCAGAACATCCTGTTCTAGCCGCCGTATCTTGCCTCGGGGTGGTGGAGGATAAACGCGCTCGTTGAAAATTCCGGGAGCATCTCCTCCGCCTCGCTCTCCGTTACGCCGATGCGCTCCGCTCCCAAAAGCCGGAGAAGCTGCGTATTCTGCGCGAGATCGGGGCAGGCGGGATACCCAAAGGAATAGCGCAGGCTGCGCGCAGACGGAAATTCCAACTCGCGCCGGATGCGATCATGGATATATGCCGCAAGCGTCTCGGTCAGCTCGACCGCGAGTCCATGCGCGAAAAGGTATTCGCGGAATTTTCCCCGGGTATAGAGATCGCGCGCGTACTCGCTGACGCCTTCCCCAAGAGTGACCACCTGCGCGGGCAGGAGATCAAATTCTTCCGTATCCGCGAAATAATCTATCAGCGAAAATTCGCGGCGTGGAAAATGAAAGCGCGCGCGTTCTTCGCCTGCGTCATATACAGCGAGATCCTCGCCCACGCGGCGGCACGGAAAATATCCGTACGCAGCCCTCGGGGTACAGAATTTTCCCTCGGCAAAAACCTGTTCCAACTGTATGCGGTGCGGGCGAATCTCGCGCCCCAAAAAATCAGCAAAGGCAGACGCTTCCATATCGCCCCGCCGGATATTCCAGCGCGCGCGAAAGAGGCGATCCTCATTTATAAGCGGGAAGAGTTCGGTCAAGGGAATATGGTCAATGACCGTATTCCCGTAAAACGGCGCTGCGGGTACCGGAACGGGCTTGACGGAAACAGCGGGGCTCTGCGCCTTTTCGCCGTCAGCGCCCGCCTCCATAAAATGCCTGCGCTTCGCGAAACGGACGCGATCGGCTGCAAGCGCGTCGCCAAGCCCGCCCTCGCGCATCAGCTTCAGCGCGCGGAGTCCCTCAAAGGCGTCGGCGCAATAGACCACATGGCCGGCATACACCGATTGGCAGTCCGCCTCCGCCCATTCGCGCGTGAGCGCAGCCCCGCCCAGTAAAACCGGTATCCGAATATCCGCCGCCGCGAGCGCGGCAAGATACTCCTTCATGATCACGGTGGATTTCACAAGCAGCCCCGAAAGCCCGAGCGCGTCCGCGCCGATTTCCCTGATCTTTTCTATGATCACAGCCACCTCGCACTTAATCCCGAGGTTATGCACCGCGTATCCGTTATTGCTCAGGATAATGTCCACCAGATTCTTGCCGATGTCATGCACGTCCCCGCGCACCGTGGCCAGCACCACGCTCGTGATATCCGTATTGCGCTGCCTGGCGATATGGGGTTCAAGCAGATTAACCGCCATGCGCATCGTCTCGGCGGACTCAAGCACAAAGGGGAGCTGCATTTTGCCCGCGCTGAAGAGTTCGCCGACACGCTGCATCGCCGGGATTAAAATAGTATTGATAATTTGGAAAGCATCCGTACCCGCAAGTCGCGCCTCCTCGACGAGAGCCTCCAACCCGGCGCGCTTCCCACGCATAACGGCATTTGCAAGACGCTCCTCCACCGGCAGCACGGCAGCGGATACCTGCGTGTCCGGCGTCCCGCTTTCCTGTCGCTCAAATAATGCCATATACCGGAAGAGCGCGTCCGCGCTCGTGTTATGGATGAGCGCAAGCGCCGCCTGCCGCATATCCTCCGCGATCTCATGCGCCGGCAAAATACTCGCCGCATGAAGGATCGCCATATCCAAACCGGCCGCGAGCGCCTCGCCCAGAAAAACGGAATTCAAAACCCTGCGCGCGGCAGGCGCAAGCCCAAAGGAAACATTCGAAAGCCCCAAAACCGTGCGCGCCTCGGGCAGCTCGGCCTTCACGCGGCGCATGGCTTCCAGTGTCTCCAGCGCGCTCCCGCGCGAATCGGCGTCCCCGCTCGCGAGCGTAAAAGTCAGCATATCGAAAATGAGGTCGCCCGGCGCAAGACCAGCGCGCATCACAGCAATTTCGTAGATGCGTTTTGCCACCTCCATTTTTTTCGCGGCTGTTTTTGCCATGCCCTCGTTTTCGTCTATAACAAGGGCGATCAGCGCCGCCCCATGCCGCTTCGCGAGCCGGCATATCTTTTCGGCGTGCGCCTCCCCCGCCTCCAGATTCACGCTGTTGATGATCGGGCGGCCTCCGTATACTTTGAGCGCCGCATCCAGCACCTCGTAACTTGTTGAATCGATCACCAGCGGCAGGCGAACGCGGCTCCGCGCAAGCGCCACAATCGCCGCCATATCTGCGCGCTCATTCCGTCCGGTCGCGGCCACCGAGAGGTCAAGCGCATGCGCGCCCTGCTCCTGCTCCACGAGCACCTCGACCATCCCCTCCCAGTCCTCCGCCGCGAGCAGGCCCTGAAACCGCTTGCTGCCATGCGTATTCGCGCGCTCTCCGATGATGAAGGGGCGCGGCTCCTGCGCAAAGGACTGCGCCGAATACAGACTCGCCGCAGCTCGTGGAAAGTTCGTCAAATTCCATAGAGGAATTTGCCCGGCTGTTTTATTTATATTGTGTTCCGGCACATCCCGGGAAGCGGATTCCTTATTTCCCCTTGCGCCGCCTTCCCCAGTGCGGATATGATCTGCACCCGCGTCCACCTTATGTATATTGCGCCGAGCGGCAGGACGAATATCGCGCGTGGCCGCAAACAATGCCGCGATATACTCGGGACTGGTGCCGCAACACCCGCCCGCGATCTGCACCCCATCCTCGCTGATGAAGCGCGCGACCTGCGCGGCAAATTCCTTAGGCGCGAGCGAATAGACCATCCGACCATTAACGGTTTGCGGCATCCCCGCGTTCGGCATAGCCATAGTAAAGCCCGAAAAGCGCGCGCAGAGTTCGCTGATCCAGGGCGCCATCTGCTCCGGCCCGGTTGCGCAATTTATCCCGAGGATGTCTACGCCCAGCCCATCGGCAAGCGCGATCACCGCGCCCATATCGCTCCCGACCAGCATCGTCCCGTTCGCCTCGATTGTGACCGACACAAGAACCAGAATATCGCGCCCACACTCGCAAATCACGTCGCGCGCGGCTGCCGCGACCGCCTTAAAATGCAGCGGATCCTGGCAGGTCTCGATCATAAAAATATCCGCGCCGCCCTCGGCCAGGCCCTGAAGCTGCGGGAGGTACGCGGCATGGATCGCGTCAAAATCCACCTGCCCCAGGCTCGCCAATTTTGTGCCCGGCCCGATGGAACCGGCTATATACCGCTCCTTGCCATCAGTAAAAGCGTCCGCCGCACCCCGCGCAAGACGAGCCGCCGCGATATTGATCTCGCGTGTGCGCGCGGCCAAACCAAATTCCTCCAGCACAATCGCATTCGCGCCGAAGGTATTCGTCTCCACAATGTCGGAACCGGCGGCATAATAGCTCCGGTGAACCTCCCGTATGCGCTCGGGAGCGGAGAGCACAAGATATTCGTTGCAGCCGGAGTACCCGCCCCAATCCTTCTCCTGAATATTCATTTTTTGGATCTCGGTACCCATAGCGCCGTCGAGGATCAAAACCTCTCCCTGTGCAAGACGTTCCCGCAATGTCTTCACTGTAACCACTCCTTTTGTGTATCTCCGCAGCTTTTTCCAAATGGCATATATATTATACCGCATCCACTCTGAATACCGGAGTGCTTAGTTTTATGGTATGCCACGGACGGAGGAGCGCGTTGAAAAAGGGTTTCTGGGGATTTTTTTGGACGCAGGTTTTAGGCGCGCTCAATGACAACCTCTATAAAATGGCGATGATCGTCTGGATAACCTTCACAGAGGTACCCGATCTCGGCGACTTCACGCGCAGCACCCTGGTTATAGTTTCTTCCGGTATATATATCCTGCCCTTCTTTTTGTTTTCCGCAACCGCCGGCTGGCTTGCCGACCGCTATCCCAAGGATATCGTTATCCGCTGGACAAAGATCGCGGAAATAGTCATCATGCTCGCGGGCGCTGTCGCCTTTATCCTGGGATCCATTCCGGCGCTGATTATTGTGCTTTTTCTCATGGGCGCGCAGTCGGCATTTTTCAGCCCGCCCAAATACGGCGTTATCCCTGAACTCTGCGAACCCGAAAAACTCATGCGCGCAAACGGACTCATAGGCATGGGCAATCTTTTCGCCATGCTTGCGGGCACACTCGCGGGAACATTTTTGGGATTGATGGATAAACTCATATACGCCGCGATAGCCGTGGTGCTTGTCGCCGCTCTTGGCTATATCACAAGCCTTCGCATTCCCCGGCTGCCCGCGCGCGCGCCGGACCTGAAACGCGAAGGGAATCTCTTTCAGGAAACATATTCCAGGCTGCACGACGTTAAGCGTATGCCGCTTATATTTCCTTTTTTGATTTTGATCTCCTGGTTCTGGTTCCACGGCGCGTATATGCTCCAGCTTCTTCCGCTGTGGTCAAAAGCGGCCAAAGTGCGGTACGGGGCGTTCATTTCATTAACCATCGTCCTTTTTTCCTGCGGCTCCGGCCTCGGCTCGCTCTTGTGCGGGCAGCGAAAAAAAGCCGATCCCGCCACCTCCATGCGCGCCCTGATTCTTCTTGCCCTGGGAACGGCGGCCATCGCACTGCTCCCGCAGGGCGAACTGTCCTGCTTTGCGGCATTGACCATTGCCGGAATGGCCGCCGGTTATTACTCCGTACCCCTCTACACAATCGTGCAAAAAGAAGCGAGCCTCGATATCCGCGCGCGGGTTTTTTCCGGCGGGAATATCCTGGACGCCGGCTTCATGGTTCTGGCAAGCGTTATAATGCAGGCGCAGGAATTTGCGGGCTTTTCATTCCCGGAGCGCTTTATTGCGCTTGCCTGCCTCGACGCACTCTTTCTGATTTTCCTTGTGCGCCAGATCAAACTCTGGCGAAAACATATATCGGGCGTGAAGCGCCCTACGGGACCTCAACAATAAGCCCGCACAGGTACTCGCTCTCCGGCATATCCAGAAGGATGGGATGGTCGGGCGGCTGGTGCAAATACTCCAGAATATGCGCGCTTTTGCCCGCATCGGAGAAGGCCTCGCGCACGATCTCTGTAAAATCCGCCAAACCAATATGGTGCGAGCATGAAAAACTCATGAGTATGCCGCCGCGGTTTAAGGACTGGGCGGCACGCAGGTTCAGCTCCTTATACCCGCGATACGCCGAATCCAGCCGCTTTTTCACGGGGGCGAACGGAGGCGGATCCAGAATCACGAGATCCCAGCGCTCATCCCTGTTTTGATGAAAATAATCAAAAACATTCGCCACCACGGTTTCTATGCGAGCACACCCATTCGCCTCGGCGTTCCTGCGCAGGAGGGAAAGCGCGGACTCTGAACTG
Organism: Spirochaetota bacterium; assembly: GCA_031283155.1. Classification (GTDB taxonomy): domain Bacteria; phylum Spirochaetota; class JAGLSM01; order JAGLSM01; family JAKPMW01; genus JAKPMW01. Next base: position 23,003 of record JAITCI010000038.1, read on the forward strand.
TCGATCGCGCGCACCATACCCGCCCCCGCGCGCGCCGCAAATAACGCAAATCCGCCCTGGTTGCAAAAGGCGTCCAGCACCCGCCTGCCCGCGGCATACCGCGCCGCGCGCCCATAGTGTTCACGCTGATCAAGGTACAGCCCTGTTTTTTGTCCGTTCTGAAAATCAATATGAAAAAGTATACCGTCAATCCGGACACTCTCCTCCGGCCGCAGTTCCCCGGAATGTATATAGGTATGGCACGAAAGCCCCTCGAGCGCGCGCACCTTCGCCTCATTGCGGACAATAAGCGCGCGCGGATGCAGCAGATCGCAGAGGATATCCGCTATTATGGGAATACGCGCGTCGAGCGCGCGGGTTTGCGCCTGCAACACAAGCACATCGTCGTACCGGTCAACAGTCAGCCCGGGAAGCGAGTCGGATTCCGACCAAACCAAACGGCATACCGGATTCTGCGCGCGCCGATTAAGAGCGCGCAGAAGCGCGCGCCGGATAAAGACAGCGTCCAGATCCTCGCTGGAAAAAGAATAACGCCGCCAGACGATCTGCGAGCGCGGATTATATATGCCGCTTGCCACAAAGCGCCCGCGCGCGTCATACAGGGCAGCCGTGTCGCCTGCGTCCTCCGCCGAACAGGGTTCGGCAATCTCATTCGCATACACCCAGGGATGCCCCGCGAGCACACGATGCCTCTCCCCGCGAAGCTGTATCATTTTCGTTCCTTTCGCAAGAGCGCAAAGCGCCCTGGAACTCCCAAAAACGCGCAATGTTCCCGGGAGTTCTTATTGTTTGGATTGCATTACACCGCAAACTGATTTATGTCCCGTAATGGTATCGCAGGCGTCAACTGTACCCAGACCGTCAGACGCCATATCATCTTCCGCTGCCCGGGAACTATTCCCTCCCGGAGACTTTCAGCCAGACGCCGGTATTTGTCCGGCGTATCCAGCCCTGGTTTGGCATAAAAATCATTCATCTGATTATGCGAGGATAAAGAAGCAACCGCAGCCGGTTCCCGGCAAAAGCCAAAACACCGCAGTTGTCATATGTGCATATAGTTCTTTATGGTATCCGCAATTTCCATAAACTCGCTGTGCAAAAGATGTTCGGAGATACTTTTAAGCATTTCGCTGACAGCATACGTCCATTTTTTACACCGCAGATCTCCTATTGCGCTCTTGATGACAATTTTATCATACGCAGCACACGCATTATAAATCATCTTGAGCTTTTCATGGAGAAAATCCACCTCTGTGAGTTCCTCTTCAAATTCTTCAGTGTTTCCAATCATGGATATTTTCTCGATCACCCTCCGCAGGGAATCAAGAAACGGTGATATCCCAGATTGTATCGCCTCCGCATTGTTTTGTTTCCCGGATTCTTCCAGATGAGCCGCAAGTTTGAAAAGCGCCGTTTCGCCGACATTCGCCAGGGCGCCCTTTATTGCGTGAAAATTAAAGGTGCTTCTCTCGATATCCTCTTTTGCCAGAGGATCCGTCTTTTGGGAGACTGCTTCCAGTTCCCCGAAAACCTTTGCGGCGTCCCGCAAAAAAGTCTCGGCCAGCTGCGAAGAAATAGAGTCGGCCTGCGCGGCATCCCCGTATTCAACCGCCGCCCTGCCTGTTTGGCTCCGCGCCGCCTGGATCACCTCGGGCGTCTGCCTGTCGCGTATATATTTAAGCAGCGCGGCGTCCAGCTGGCGTATGTCTATGGGCTTGGAAATGAAGCCATCAAATCCATTTGTTAAAAACATCTCCGCCTGCCCCGCTACGGCGTTCGCCGTGAGCGCTATAATCGGCTGCACGTATCCCATGGAGCGCAGCTGCCTTGCCGCCTCAATGCCATCCATAACCGGCATCAGGTGATCCATAAATACAACGTCATACACCTTGCCTCCCTCGATTTTTTCAAGCGCCTCCGCGCCGCTGCTGGCAACATCTATCGCCAGTTTGTAGGGCGTTAAAAGACCCTTCGCGACATATATATTCGATTCCAAATCGTCTACAACCAGAACGCTCCCATACGGCATGGGTTCGCGTGAAAACCGCTTCTTGTTCGTCCGGAACCACCGCAGGTCGTCGGCGGCATTTGCGCCTATCTCCTTTGAAGAGAGCCTCTCCTGCGGCAGCCGCACAGTTACCATCGTCCCCTTGTTCAGCTTGCTCTCCACCGAAATTTCGCCGCCCATCATATCCACAAGACGCTTGGTGATATTCATACCAAGCCCTGTCCCTTCGGTTGCGCGGTTTTCTACCATATTAAATCTCGAGTATTCCTCAAACAAAACCTGTATCTGCTCTTCCGTCATGCCCGACCCTGTATCCTGCACACGAATGACAAGGATTATCCTGTTTTCGGCAGCGCACAGCGGATCCACCTCGACCGTAAGTTTTACCCAGCCCTCTTTTGTATATTTGATCGCGTTTGAAAGCAGATTATTCAGTATCTGCTTGATGCGCAATTCGTCACCGAATAATTCTGATGGAATGGCCGGATCAATCTGAAGATTGAACGAAAGCGGCTTACTGCCAATACGCAGAAGATTGGACTGTGCCGTATCCTTCAGGAGGCTCGCGGCGTCATATCTGTTGGGGAGCAATTCCAGTTTGCCGGCTTCAATCTTGGAGAGATCGAGTATATCATTGATTAAGCCAAGCAGCATCGCGCCGGATTGACGAATCCTGCCAAATGCCTCCGTAATATCCGCCGAAAGCATTTCATCCTGTAACTGAATTTCCGCAATACCCAGAACAGCGTTTAAGGGTGTGCGTAATTCATGGCTTACCTTTGCCAAAAAAGTGGTTTTGGCAAAATTGGCGGATTCCGCATCCGCCTGCTTTTTTGCCATCTGTCTCAGGTTTGTTATATCCTGCATCACCTCAACATATCCCAGCGTCTTGCCCCTCAAATCCTTGAGTACCGCAACGTCAACCTGGTAGGATAAGCTGTTATCCGAGAAAAAAGTCTGATGTATGCCCTTTTTGGCGCAAACAACGCCGCAGTTTTCCGTATTGCATATACTGACGCCCAGATTGCTGCACGGCAGACCCAGGCTTTCCCTGAATGTTTTCCCGAAATATTTTTCAACCGCCGTATTTATAAACGTCCATTTGTAATCTGTATCCATAGCCGCTATGGGCAGCGGCACCGCATTCAGAATGGATTCGTACCAATGCGACATTGCCCGGGATTTTTCGCTCTCCCTGCGTATCTCGTCAAATACCGCTTTCAGTTCGCGTAAATCGCGCGTAAAAACCAAAATCATATCATCGTCTTTAAATTTCACGCGAATCAAAGTGACTTCAGCCGATACCGGCGCGCCGTCCCGCGCCTGGTACGTCCATTCAAGCCGGGAATACCCTTCGGAAAACGCTTTATTGATCATCTCCGCCTTTTTTTCTCCGGAAAGAATTCCGTCCGGCTGATACTTTGGCGAAAGATCAATAGATCCATCAAAGAATTCCCGCTTGTTTGACAAGCCCAGCAGTTTTATCATGCTTTTATTGCAATCAAAAGCCCTGGAATTTTTGTCATAAAAAGTTGCGCCCAACGGCATGGTGTCAAACATAAGCTGCATACGGTCATTCGCTTCATCCCTTGACGTGAGGATTTTTACAAGAATAACGCTTAAAATCGCCGCCAGAATGATGCCCAATATGACAAGACCGATTTGCATTGTGTATATGTCATGGTAGTATTCATCGTAGGGCGTTATAAGAGCCAACCGCCAGTTATTCTCAAGATGGTAAACGAATCCAACGGAGAGCTTGCCTTTATAATTCAAAACCTCGCGTTCGGAAATATTTTTGCCCTGCGCCAACTCGTCGGCAAACCCCGCAATATCGCCCGGCAATTCACGTATCATTTTGCCCACAAATTTCGGTTCAGGGTGCGTTATATTTTGCAGGCTTTTGCTGAATAACATACTGAAGCCGCCCGGTGTGATGCGCGTATCGGCAACATAGGCGACGATCCTGTCAAGCGGCATATCCATGCCCAGCGCTCCCAGCGCATTGCCTCTTTCATCAAAAATGCGGCGGACGCATGTGACCAGGAAACCCTGTTCTTTTTCATCAAAATACGGCTCGGTAAAAACAATTTCACCGTTTGCCCGAACCGCGTCCTTGTACCAGGAAAGCTCCCTGGGATCATTTTCCGGCCGCAGTTCCTGCCCTTGCGCGCTGATGTACAAACCCCCGAATATGTCAAAAACCCCATACAGTCTCTGTTCCCGCGAATGGCGCTTTCCGTTTTTGATTATGCTCTCGGAAACATCACGCATATACCTTTGCGCCACAGCGGAGCCGCTTCCCGTCAGAAGCAGGGTGTGCAGAGCCTCGGAAATGCTCGCCATCAGGGTCTTTGATTCCAGGAAATCCGACCATATTTTGGTCTGCGTGTGGGAAATCGTAATTTGCGCTTCTTTCACCAACTGTTCGCGCACTATTCCGCCCGCAAACCAATAGCTTGCGATAACCATAAGCGCAAACGCCACCCACACGATGAGCGCCTGCAAATACTGCCGGGGGACGGCCTGTATCGCCTGTATTATGCGTTTAACAAATGTCATCATTGCGAATTTTCCCGTTTCAGTGTAACGGAATATCTCCCTTAATACATTATCATTGCAAAGCCCGCGCTACAAGTATTACGCGCGGCTTAGCCTGTAAACTTACTACAATAAATATACGTTTCCAGCCCTGTTTCATACACCGGAATTATTTCAGAGATATGCGGCAAACCGTATTTATTGCCACTCAAAATCCCGTATATCCTCTATGATCGTTTCGAATCGGTTATGCAAAAGATGCTCTGCAATCGCGCTCAATAGTTTTTGTACGGAAGGCGGCCATGTTTTTTCCATTATTATGCCTATCGTATTCTGCAGGGTAATTATGTCGCACACAATCGCCGCGTCCAGTATGGTGCGCAGTTTTTCGCGCAAATACTGTCTGTCTTCGCCGCTGAGCGGATATTCCGCATTCCCGGCGGCGGGAGTCATATCCGTAATCAGACTCCGGATCGAGTCCATAAATTCGCCGATCCGCGACCGAAACGCCGGAATATCCTCCGTTTTGGCGCGCTCCTCCAGAAACGCCGCCTGTTTTGAGAGTTCGGTTTTTCCGATATTCGCCAGCGCGCCTTTCAGGGCATGCATATCTGCGGCATATTGCTGAAAGGATTCTTTCCCGGTTTTTTCGCCCGCCATCTCTGTCTCCAGATCCGCAAGAATTCTTTTTGCGTCCTGCGCGAAAATTCCGGCGACCTGCGAAGAAACGATGCTCGTGCCGCTATTTTGATTCAGAGCTGCCTGAATGGGCAGCTGTTTGCCGCGAATATATTTTCTGAGAACAGCGTCCAGATTGTTTACGTCTATCGGCTTGAAGATGCAGGCGTCAAAACCATTTTGCGTGAACTTCTCTTCCTGCCCTGCCAGCGCATTGGCCGTCAGCGCAATGATGGGACCTGTCCATCCATCCCCGCGCAGCCGGCGAACCGTTTCCATGCCATCCATTACAGGCATCAGGTGATCCATAAACACAATATCATACGCGCCGCCGGCATTGATCTTGTCAATCGCCTCAAACCCGCTGCCTGCGGTATCGATTTGCAGTTTATAGGGCGTTAAAAGACCCTTCGCGACGAACAGGTTTGTTTCCAAATCATCCACAATCAAAACGCGGCCATACGGCATGGGCTCATATATGATCTTTGGCGTTTTTATATGGAACTGCCGCAGATTTTCGGCCAGATCCCTGCCTATCCTTTCCGGGCCCTGGCTCTTTTGCGGCAATCGTACGCAAAATTCAGAACCCTTGCCCGGCTCGCTTGTTATACATATTTCGCCGCCCATCATTTCGACAAGACGCCTGGTGATACTCATGCCCAGTCCGGTTCCTTCAGTCGCATACATATCAGCAGGATTAAAGCGCGTGTATTCGTTGTAGAGCACCTGAACCTGTTCGGGCAACATCCCGCTGCCGCTGTCCCGCACTTTGAAAACAAGAACCACATCGTTTTCGGCATCCGGAAAGCAATCGGCTGTCACATCCAGCAGCACAAAACCTTCCCTTGTATACTTGAACGCATTGGAGAGCAGATTATTCAGGATCTGTTTGATCCGCAGGCAATCCCCCAGCAATTCCAGTGGGATGGAAGGATCAATATGCAGATTGAACTCAATCGGCTTGCTGCCGATATATATGACGTTCAGCTGCACGGCGTCCCGGATGAGGCCTGCGATATCGTACCGGACGGGAAGCAGCTCCATTTTTCCGGCTTCAATTTTGGACAAGTCAAGAAGATCGTTGATAATGACAAGCAGCACGGACGCGGATTGATAAATTCTGCTGAAGGCCTCGGTCATTTCCGGTGACAAATTTTCCTGCAAGTGTATTTCCGCTATGCCAAAAACAGCGTTCATGGGCGTACGAATCTCATGGCTTATCCTGGCAAGAAATTCACTTTTGGTTGTGTTTGCCTGAATCGCCTCCTCCTTTGCCTCAATCAGTTCGGTGATATCGATTGAATGCTGCAAATGGACCACCATCCCGCCGGGCCATTCGATATAGCGATCCGTATTCCGGTAGATACGCTTTGTCAGCGCACTGTGCATCTCCCAGACAATAACTTTTTTTGGATCCTTGTCCAGTTCATGGCAAGGGCAGAATGGACACCGCTTATTTATCCCTTGCTGCAAAACTTTATAGCAGCGCTGCCCAACATAATCGCCTTCAAGCTTATAATGGCTTTTCATGGCTTGATTCAGAAAAATAATCTCTCCGGTTTCAGGAACCGTGGCATACACTATCGCATCCACGCCATCCAGTATATTTTTCAGGATATTCACCAGCCATTTTGACTCATCAATATAGGTTTCGATTTTATCAGTCATTGAACGCGCAGATATATCGTGATGAAAGGCGGGCTTGCTCAAAAGCACAATATCCGCAAGCTCTTCGGATTCCCGCGCCACACTCTGAAAAACGCCGCGCAAATCCTTTATGGCATTCGCGAGAATACCGATCTCATTGCGGCTTTTCAAAACCTGGGCAGGCACAGGGATGAACATTTTACCTTCTGCGATACTCTGTATCGTTCCGGTCAGTTTGCGCACGGGATTGGTGACAGAGGCGCGCAGAAAGAAATACACAGTCAGTATAAGCGATATAAAACACGCGAAAAACAACCAGTTGGATAAATTTATATACTCCGCTATTTCGCCATACATCTCATCTATGTCAATATCCGTGCCGAGTATCGCGATAATGTTTCCTTCGCTGTCCATGATCGGAGCGTGCGCGTAATAGAGCTTTCCATAGCCGCCCTCATAAACGCCTACTTCCGGCAGAGGTTTTTTAAGCGCATAAATTTGCTGTACCTCATCCCCCTGGGTAGTTACGGTGCCAAAGCCGTCATTGTCATAGCTCTCATAAACGTCCATATCGTCGGCGTCAACGATATAGGGGTAGAGAATTGTTCCGTCATCGTCTGTCAGCCCGGCATCCATAAAAACGTATAGAAATTTCGCGTGTCCCAGCGTCTTTAATGAACGGAATTTTTCCACTAAATTCCAATACCGTTCTGTTTTGTACACCTTTGCGACGTCAAGAAATTTATTCATTTTTGCCAATGCCGTTTTCTGCTCTTCGATTGGCGCGTTTGTATCCCGCAGACCAAGATATTCTTCGCGATCATGGAAAAACCGCTTTTGCCGTTCCCGGAATTTTTCATCCATGGAGAGCATCATATCCGCGTAATATTTGATTTCTTCAGCGTCTATCGTAATTCCGATCAGTTTGTTGGTGAAGAGAATCCAGTCGGTCAGATTGGTTTTATAGGCATTGTAAAGACCGGTGCCGTTTACATACCCTGCAAGCAAAGACAGAAGAACTGTCAAAAACAGCAGAATCAATATTATTTGGATATCTATTCTGCGGAAAAATGCGCGCGTTCTCCGTCTTTTCATCGCATTATACGTCCCTTGCTCTGCGCATCCCGGTAATGTATTCCGCAGATCCTTTATCTTTCCCGGATATTGCGCTTTCACGCCCCTGTGCCGTACTGCTCCTGTAGAACCTTCTGTACCCCGCCGGCACCCATGACAGCGACCCCCTGGATAAAGGGGCGGGCGATTAAAACTCGTTTTGCGCCCAGTGCCGCCGCCTTCATAAGATGCCCGCGTTTCCGCAAGCCGCCATCGACCCATATCTCGCCGCAAAAATTCCGTGCGCGCGCGGCCAGCATTTCCAGATTATACGCTATTCCGGGCAGCGCGTCGATAACCCGTCCGCCGTGGTTGGAGATAACAACAATATCGGGGCGAACCGCCTCCAGGAGTTCCAGCTCGCTCTCGCGGCAGATTCCTTTTATTATAAATGGGGTATGCACATTCCGCTTGATATCAAGCAACTGGGCGGCGTCTTTCCTTTCAAGGGCAGCCTTGCCCTCAATCGTGGCGAGCGTACAGGCGTCAATATCAACGCCGACGGCTTCCGCCCAGGACGCCGCCATTTCGTATCTGTCCAGAATCATGCGATTTGGATGCGGCTTGATGATAATCGCCGCCTTCTGTTCATACCGCGCGAGCGCCGCGACCCCGTCGGTGAATTTATAGTCCGGCACGCCGTCCCCGATGCAGGAGTATATTGCGGCTTCCTTTGCCCCGCGCACCATCGCGTCGTGAAACTCCGCCTCCGGCAAAGCGCCGCCGACATTCTCATCGATTCCGGTAATGGGTGCCACAGCGATCTCGGGAAGATGCGGCGAGAGCGGCACATCGATCTCTTCCCATGAACATACATTGTTTATGAAACTCTCGCCCCGGCCGGCACCGCCCATCCCGGGAACCTCTCCGGCGCAGGCGCGTCCGTCGCAGAGGATACAGCCCCGGCACGCGCCATGTGTCCGCGCCGACAGCTCCGCTCTCCAGGTTTGCGGCATTAACGCCTCCGCCACAGACACAAAACTTATTTCAAGTCCTTCATAATCTCGGGGGCGTGTCCGGAACTGCCCAGAACATTATCGTTTTTCGCTTTGTACATGACTTTCAGGGCGTCGCGCGCGGGACCGAGATATTTTCGCGGATCAAATTCCGCCGGTTTTTGCGCAAAGACCTCGCGGATT
>JAITCI010000070.1 GCA_031283155.1 Spirochaetota bacterium
ACGCAGAGAAAAAGGTATACACAGTATACGCGGAGAAAATTCGATAGACAAATTTCCCGACAGATCGGTGCCGCAGCGCGACGTCGATTTTCCCTTCTTTAATCTGCGCGATCTGGAGCTGATTGATTATCTGGGCGCGCTCCAAAAGGTTGGCGTTGATTCCCTGAAGATCGAAGGAAGAATGAAACCGGCGGAGTATGTGTATCACACGGCCAAAGCCTACCGCCTTGCGCTCGATAACCCGCGCAATATACGCGAGGCCAAAGCGATTCTCCATGAGGATCTCGCGCGCGAAAAAACAGCGTATTTCGTGGGCGGGCTTGGCGATGTGCAAAACGCATTTGCGCAACAAAGCTATACCGGCAGGGTCATTGGGCGCATTGAAAAAATCACGCCGCGTGGTTTTACGATCACCCTGCAAAGCAAAATCAGTACGCGCGACCGCTTGCGCATTCAGCCTGCTTCGGGTGAGGACAGCATTTCCTTTCGGGCGGCGGAAATTCGAGTCTCTGGGCAATCCCTCGAATTTGCCGAAGAGGCGCAGCAGGTCGAGATAATCCCGCATTTCGCGGAAGCCATCGACACGCTGACCCCGCCAAACGCCTCCCGCGCGTTTATTGAATCCGGCGGCGATCTCCGCGCCGAATCCGCTGACATGGACAGCGATCCCAGCGCCGTATCCGCAGGTGTAGACAGCGTACCTCGCGCAGACAGTGCGTTCCGCGCCGGGGTTTCCGATATGAATGGCGATTTCCGTGCCGAAGCCATCGATACGGACAGCGTGTCTCACGCGAATCGTATTTCGCGCGCCGAAGTTTCTGTGCCCCTCGTTGCACACGAAGCAACCGCAGGTTATCGCGCATCCGTTGAATCACGTTTCGCCGAGATCAGCGCCTCCCGCACATTCGCCGAAAAACAAAGCATCCCCGGCACTGTTTCCGCCGAGACTTTCAAAACACGCAGCGCAGATACGCAGAATGGCGGACTGCGCGCTGATCGCGCAGTCTGGATGAAAAATTTTCGCGCGGGCGATCTCGTTCTCAAAGTCGGCTCAAAGGAACTTCGTTTTCCCTCTCGTCTCCCGGGGAGTGGGGTAAGCGATTTTGCCCAAAAAATTATGCCTCCTGCGCAGCAAAGGCGTATTTACGATGAAATTTTACGGCAGGCTGAGCAATCCGCTGCGCAGAGTGCGCACACCGTACAGGCGTCCGGCGAAAGCGAACTCATCATGCGCATCGATACCCTCGCATGGCTTGCCAAGGTGCAGCCCGAAAAACTCGACGCCCTCATTCTGGATTTTACGCTGGAGGATTGGGCGCAGGTGCAATTTTCGCGCCCGAGTATCGAGCGCAATCGTGATCGCTTTGTACTCCAGTTACCGCTTTTTATCCCCGAGAAATCTTTACCCCACTGGCGCAAAATAGTGGAACGATTTTATGCCGCCGGATGTACGAGCTTCATGGCGTCGCAGGTCTGGCAGCTCCCGCTTCTCGAAGGACTCTCCGGCATTGGCATCTGGGCTGCCGAGACGGTGTACTGCCTGAACGCCGCCGCCGCCGTTTTTCTCGATTCCATCGGTTTTGAGCGCCGCGTCCTTCCGCTCGAAAACGACGCGCGCAACCTCCAGACTGCGCGTGACCTAAGCGGCGTCGTGCCGCTCTATTGCAGGCCGAGGCTTTTCGTCTCGCGCGTCTGTGGCCGAACGGGCATCCCCGGGCTGAGTGTCGGCGAGGTCTGCTGTGACCGGAGCGGCGAATATATGGCCGAAGTCCGCGACGGCCTGCTCATGCTCACTTCCGCTCTGCCCGTGAGCTGGTTTCAGTATCGCCCGGCGCTCGAGGATGCGGGCTATTCGCGGTTTTTGATCGATCTCTCGTCGGAAAAACCTTCGCAGCATACTTTTTCGCGTATGCTGCGCCTTTTCGGGCAGGGCGAGGCCGCGCAGCCATCCTGCGCTTTTAATTACAAAGACGGATTATCTTAGCTGCCGGGGGATCCGCCCGTGAAGGATTTACTTTTCCTGGCGAATCGGTATAATAGAGGAATAAACATACAGGAGGATGGAATGAAAAGAACAATCATTATGTCATTCGCGCTTATTTTTTGCCTGCTTGCCGGATGCGGCGGCGGCGATACGCTGAAAGGCACATGGAAAGGCGCAGACAGCAGCGCGCAGGAAGCCGCCTTTGCCTTTAACGGCAAGGGCGGGCTTACGTTTACCGACGGGATCTTTTTCGACAAAGCGCCCGGCACCTACACCATCACAGGCAACACAATGGTCATCACATTCGATGGTTGGGACTCTGTTCGTTCCTATACCTTTGCCGTCGAAGGCAATACCCTGACCATGACCGCGCCGGAAGATGAGGATTATGCGGGGTTTGCGCTGACAAGGCAATAAACGGGAGTTCGGCGGAATGTTCAATATTTTTCTGGATGCTGCCGGAATCGTTAAAGAAGAGAACGATTTCTCCTGCGTAATGCTGGGGGATAGCCTGTCTTTGCTTAAAAAGATCAAATCAGGCTCAATCGATCTTATATTTGCCGACCCACCGTATGGACTAGGAAAAGATTTTGGTATTACAAAAGATGTATTTATCAATATTGAAGAATATACTGCATGGTGCATATTATGGATTGACGAATGTATGCGTATTCTCAAACCAGCGGGAACGATGTATTTTATGGCGTCATGCCCGCGCTGGACAGGTATGTTGACAAAAAATATTTTGTTATCAATCGTATTGTCTGGGTGTATGACTCATCCGGTGTACAGCCAAAATCAAAATTTGGTTCTCTGTATGAGCCAATACTCATGATCACACATAGCGCCTCTACCGATTACACTTTTAACTATCAGGATATTATGGTTGAAGCGAAAACCGGAGCGGAACGCAAGCTGATTGATTACAGAAAAACGCCGCCGCAACCGTATAACGCCATGAAAATTCCCGGGAATGTGTGGGAGTTCAATCGCGTTCGCTACAAAATGAATGAGTATGAAAATCACCCATCGCAAAAACCGGAAGCATTGCTGGAAAGAATATTATTGACGTCCAGTAATAAAAACGAAATAGTATTGGATCCTTTCAGTGGTTCATTTACAACTTCCGCTGTTGCGATACGGCTTGGCAGAAAGGCCGTTGGGATAGATATCAACCCTGATTATTATGAGATTGGCCTCCGGCGGACGGGGATTGCCCTGCAGAATGGCGGCAAGCTGCTTTATCAGGATAAGTCACGGAAAACACGCAACAAATCAAAAAGCGATCATTACAGTAATTTTGACCAGATGGAGCTTAATTCCATAGCGGATGACAGTGCGCGATGAAGGATTTTATCAGAAACATTCTGCAAGACGAGTTCAAAGAACATCCTGTTTTCAATACAGATGCTCTTTTTGAAAAGAGTCCATTATTACAATATCTTGATTTAAAACTTGAACTCAATATCCCTTTTGCTGTGGGAATGTAGCTTCTCAATTATGTCCAAAGATATCCTCCTCTTCGTCAATCCCTATATCGAAGACTTTGCCGCCTACGATCATTTTATGAAACCCTACGGGCTTCTGCTGCTCGCCGCGCAGTTTCGCGAGAGCTACGATCTATATTTTCTCGACGCCCAGGCGCGCAAAGACTGCGGCTCCGAATACTGCGGCTCGCTGGTTTCGGAAAAAATCGCGACGCCCGCGATTCTCGCCGAGGTGCCGCGTCGGTACAGGCGCTATGGAATTGCGGCAAGCGATTTTATCGCGAAGGCAAAAGCGCTTCCCGTGCCGCGCTTTATTTTTGTGACCTCCGGCATGACCTATTGGTACGGCGGCGTTCAGTACACGATTGCGCTTTTGCGCGGCATCTTCCCTGAGGCAAAAATTTTGCTTGGCGGGAATTACGCCTGTTTGCTGGAAGAATATGCGCGCAAATACAGCGGAGCGGATTACGTTATCGCGAAAAAGGATCTCGCGAGCGTGGTTCGCGAAGTGCGCACGATCATCAGCGACGCCATACCGGAGGCACCCATTCTGACGCATATCCCGGCGTGGGATCTCCTGGACTCGCCCGGTGCGCATGCATCGCTTCCCGTGCTTACCAGTTTCGGCTGCCCATACCGCTGTTCGTATTGCTCAGGATGGAAGCTGGAGCCGCGCTCTGCCCTCGATCTCGCGCAGGCGCTGGAACTCTTCACCCACGCACGCACGCGGTATGGCACACGATGTTTTGCGTTTTACGACGACGCCCTTCTTGTCGGGAGCGAGACGCACGCTTTACCCCTTTTTACCGAACTCGCGCGGATCTGCCCCGATCTGGAACTTTTCACCCCCAACGGTTTGCACGCGCGCCATATTACGCGCGAACTTGCGCGGGCGATGCGCGCGTGCGGGTTTCGGGATGCGCGGCTTGCGCTTGAGAGCATCGACGACGCCTATATCCAATCCAGCGGCGCCAAGATCACGCGAGATGAATTTGCGCGCGCGGCCGATCATCTCTTTGAGGCGGGTTTTGCGCCCGGCGAAATTAAGGCGTATTGCATGGTTGGCGCGCCAAGGCCGCAACTTCCTGTTGCGGGCGCGTACGCTCCCATCCTGGTCGCAGGCGCGCCAAGGCCGCAACAAGATAGCGAAGATATATTTGTCCATGCAGAGAGCGTCCACGAGACGATGGAATTCGCGCGGCGGCTCTCGGTCGTGCCGATGCTTGCCTGGTACAGCCCCGTTCCGGGTTCGCGTGATTTTGCTTTTCTTGCCGAGCGCTATGATCTCAGTGATCCGCTTCGCCATAATAATACGGCATGGATATATCAGGTTTGGCCGGGCGAGCGCGCCTACCAGGAGTTGAAGAGCCATGAGCGCGAAGCGCGGGATAGTGTACACAAATTAAACGAATGTACGCAGGAAACCGATCAGGATCGCCCCGCCCGCTAACCCCGCGCTTGCTTGCGACATCCATGTCGCAGCGCGGGATAGTACATCCGTGTACATAAATTTTGAAGAAATCACCCAAGCAGAGGACGCCGAGCCGCAGAGCGGCAAACCATAAAAAACACACCGCCAAGCATACCCAAAGCGCTCTGTGCGTGACGCCATACGCACGCCACATTTGAAAAATTTACCGAGGTACGCTACACTGGTACAATGAACATACGGATGGATACGCTTATGCAGGCGCTCGCGCAGGCGCTGGATATGGTTGAAATATCTTTTTTGGGCGCGAGTACCCACCACGGGAAACGAATAGCGGTACTCTGCGCGGCTATGGGGCGGCGGCTGGGTATGTCGGAAGCCGCAGTTGCAGACGTCATCACGTGCGCATTGCTGCATGACAATGCCCTGACGGAATATATTCTGCTTCTGGAAGGCCGCGAAGAGGACAGTGAGCATTTCGCGGCGCATTGCGAAATCGGGCAGCGCAATCTGGACAAGCTGCCGTTTCACGAAAATATCGCGGGCTTTATTTTGTACCATCATGAACGCGCCGATGGCCGGGGGCTGTTCCGGTTATCGGAGGGCAATTTTCCCCTGGGCGCGGAACTGATCGCGGCTGCGGATATGTTTGACGTGGAATGGCATTTGGGGAATGTCGCAGCCGATACGCTGCCAAAGCTGCGCGAAAGTATCGCGGCGGATACGGGCGCGCGCTTCACCCATCGCGCCGGAGGTGCCATGCTGGACGCGCTGGATGCGGATATGCTTGCCTCTTTGCGGAATGAGGAAATTACAAATACGATTCGGAAGGCGATTCCCGTCTGGACAATGGAGATGGACAATCCAGCGCTGATTTCCATAGCGGAACTGGTCTCGCACATCATTGACTGCAAATCGGCGTTCACAAAAATCCATAGCCAACAGATCGCGAACCGCGCCTGGCTTATGGCGGAATTTTATGGCTATGATATGGCGCAGAAAATACAGCTCTATCTCGCCGCCGCGCTGCACGACATTGGCAAGATGGCCATTCCGTCGGCAGTGCTCGAAAAGCCGGGCGCGCTCACCAAAGATGAGTTTGAGATTATCAAAACCCATGCAGCGCATACGCGATCTGTGCTGGGCGATCTGGGCGGTCTTTTGACCGAGTGGGCGTCCAACCACCACGAGAAGCTGGACGGTTCCGGCTATCCCCTGGGGACGATTGCGGCGGATCTGGATTTCAATTCCCGCCTGATGACCTGCCTCGATATTTATCAGGCGGTTTCCGAGGAGCGCCCCTATCACCCGCGCCGCAGCCACGCGGAAACCATGCCCATCCTGCGCGATATGGCGGATAAGGGGCAGATCGATCCTGTGATCGCGCGGGACATGGATACCGTGATGGCGCCCTGGTCGGGCAGGGATATAGACGTCCCCGCGCTGTCGCGCTGAAAGCGGAAGGGGATATGCGCCTGCTTTGTGCGCGCCGCGAGGCAGCGCATAGAATGGAAGGGGTAACCACGCGCGGTTGCGCATAAAGAGGAAGGGGGCATAGTCATTGACTCATGCACAATTTGGACGTAAAATTTATACTTAATATCCAATTCCAGTAAAAGGGCATATCTCATGCGGCATATCTCTCTCCATTCAAAAACCATGTTTCGTATTCTCATATCTGTGGCTGCGGTATTGGCGCTTGTTGGCATATTTACCCTTGTGTCATTGTCGCTTATAAACACCAGTCTCACGGGCGAAGCAAAAAAACATATCAGGATAATCATCAGCGACGCTTTTGAGCAGTTGGAAGGGTTGTCGGCGAAGGTGTATAAAACGCTGAACGATGCGCCGCTTCTGCCTGCCGTGGCCGCCGTCATAAGCCAGAAAGACAGTAAGGCGGCGCAAACGCTGGGCAAAACGCTCATGCAGAAATACGCAGTCGATCTCATAACAATTATTGACAGAAATGGCATTGTTATTGGCCGCGGACACTCCGACAGAACCGGCGATGATCTCACGGATCAGCAAAGCTGCCGGGAAGCGCTGCTGGGCGATACCACATGGGGTGTAGAAACCTCAGCGGTGGTTCAATTTTCTCTTAGGGGCGCCGCTCCCGTGCGTGTGGGCGGCGAAATTATTGGTTGCGTCTCCGCCGGCGTGGATCTGGCGCCGGACACGCATGAATTTGCGGAGTCCGTCAAAAGGCACTCCGGCGCCGAGTGCACCCTCTTTCTTGATGCTATGCGCGTTTCCACAACCATCACCGACAGCACCGGGGAGCGGATACTCGGGACAATGCTGGACGATCCCGAGATCCTGCGCACTGTCTTCAGCAACGGGCAAAATTATTTCGGCGACAGCATCGTTTCCGGCGCGAGGTATACCGCAGCTTACTACCCTTTGAAAAATTCCTCCGGCAGGAATTCAGGTATGCTGTCTGTAGCGCAAAAGCTGCCGGCGTTTGGCGCCCTGTATTTTTGCGCGTATTGTATGCTGTTCGCAGCCGCCTGTATTGGCGTTGGCCTCATTTTTATCCGGCGTTCCGGTTCACAAACGGCGGAAGAGTAAACAGATGCAATAGATACGACAGGTTTTTCCGCATCACCAATTTCCGATAAAAGGGCGCTGTATGCGGCATATCTCTCTCAACTCAAAGATCATGTTTCTTGTTCTTGTATCTGTGCTTGCGGTATGTGCGCTTGCCATCATATCTACCAGTGTGTCGTTATCGCTTATGCGCACAAGCCTCAACGAAGACGCAAAAAACTATGCCCATGTTGTTGTCAACGCGGCCTTTGATCGCCTGGACGCTATGGCGAAGAGAGTGCAGAAGACGCTCAGGGAAGCGCCTTTGCTGCCTGCCATGATCACCGCTGTCAGCCAAAAAGACAGCCGGGCAGTGCAGGCGTTGGGCAAAGCGCTTATGCAGGAATATGAAGTCACGCTAATAACAGTCGTTGACAAAAATGGCGTCGTTATTGGCCGCGGGCACTCCGACAGGGTCGGCGATGATCTCATGTATCAGCAAAGCTGCCAGCAAGCGCTGAAAGGCGACACCACGTGGGGCATGGAAACCTCAACGGTGGTTAAATTTTCTGTTCGTGGCGCCTCTCCCGTGCTGTATAACGGTGAAATTATCGGCGCTGTCTCCACGGGTATAGATCTGGCTTCAGACAAACATGAATTTGTGGAAGCCGTCAAGGAATATTCCGGGGTTGAATGTACCCTCTTTCTGAATAATGTGCGCGTTTCCACAACCATCACAGACAACGACGGGGAACGGATACTCGGGACGACGCTGGATAATCCCCATGTTCTGCAAACTGTTCTCAGTAACGGGCAAAATTTTTCCGGCGAAGTCCTCATTGCCGGCAAAAAGTATATCGCAGACTACATCCCCCTTAAAAATTCTCTGGGCAAGAGTTCGGGTATGCTGTTTGTAGGGCAAAGGCTCGCGGCGCTCGACAGTCTGTATTCCAGCGTGTATATCGTTTTAACGTTAGCTGCCTGTATTTGTATCGTTCTCGTCGTATTTGGTTTTTTTACCGGGCGTTCCGTTTCGCGCGCGATTGCGGGCTGCTCCAGCCATATTGCCGGTACAAATTCGCAGGTATCCTGTATTTCCGGGCTTGTTCGCCAGGGAAGCCGTACTCTCGCGGATACCGCTTCCGCCCAGGCGGCAGCCATACAGGAAACAGTTTCCATTATCAGCGAAATAGCGTCGCTCACGGAAAAGAATACCGGTGCCACAAAAACGGCGGAAAAGCAAATGCGTGAGGCGCACCAGTTAATGGGATCGGCAAGCAAATCCATGCAGGAACTTGTATCCTCCATGTCCGGGATTTCGCAAACAAGCAATGATATCCTGCGTATTACGGGGACCATCAATGATATCGCTTTTCAAACCAATCTCCTGGCTTTGAATGCGGCTGTCGAGGCAGCCCGCGCCGGCGAGGCGGGGGCAGGGTTTGCGGTGGTCGCGGGCGAGGTGCGCGGACTCGCGATGCGGGCGTCTGAAGCGGTGCAGAGTACCTCCGCGCTTATTGAGGAGAGCAAGGCGAAGATTCAAAACGGTATGGACATCGTAAGCAAGACAGATCATGAATTTGAAGGCGTTGTCAAAAACACCGAAGCCCTGGGGAACCTTATCTCCGAGATATCCAAAAGTTCTGACACGCAGGCGTCGGGCATCAGCCAAATCAACAAGGCCATCAGCGAGATGAGTACCGCGATTCAGACTACCGCAGCCAATGCCGATGAAATGGCTACGCATTCGCAGGAAGTACACGACGCGGTGGCCAAAGCGGAAGAAGCAACGCAGGGGCTTGCATATATTGTATTTGGGGATAAAAAGGGATAATGAAAATTATCTTCAGCGAGCTGATCTACTGCAAAATATATACCCTTCTTGTTATTCCTTATTTGCGCGAGAAGGCGCAGTTCGCAAAGGATGATCGCAAAACCCTGTATGCGGATCTTATCCATTGCGTCCCCGAATTTGTTCAGGATTACGGCAGGCAGGAAATATCCGACTGTACCGAGGCGCATCATAAATTATTAATCATGCGGATTGGCGATCTCATCGCGGGAACCCTGGACATATTCCGGGTATTTTGCGTCGCGCAAAATCTCGATGAGTGGTCTGTCTCTGCCAGTCTGGGGCAGATGAAACGAAATATTGTATACAAAGCAGCAAAGAGCGCAAAAAATGCCGAAATACGGTTTAATGGCTCCCTGTATATGGCATACAGCGCCGATGGAAAAATTATCATGAGCATGATCGACGAAGGCATATTGCGCGAGACGCTCATACAATCCGGCTACGCCATCGCGGATACAGGCGAAAAATAGCGGTTTGCGGCGGCGAAATCTCTCTGCGGGATTGCAGGCTATCTTTGAATTTTTTTATGGAAACATATACCGCATACCAGGGCAAGTTAAAGAGCCAGTATTTTTGGGTGCGCTCTGCCGCTCTTCGGATGTGCCGCAGCTCTTATTCATATTGGAAAGTGTCCCGCCGGCATGGTTTCAAATTCCGTATTCTTCCATAATAATGTTCTTCACAGCGCGCAATCCGGAAATGAAATTTTTTATACATTTTTTCAAAACATATTGTATATTTCACTTCCAGGAGTGTATATATTCGCATAACGCTGGGGGAGGGGAATCACGTGATTCTTGCAGCCTGTTCTACAAGTCCGCCGCCAGCCGTGCGGGTTTATGGCCCCCCCCCCCGGCCCCCCCCCCCCCGCGCGCGCACGGTCTCCTGGCAGGTCGGGCGCCCCCCGCGTGGCTGGCGCGCGACGCCGCG
>JAITCI010000027.1 GCA_031283155.1 Spirochaetota bacterium
TCCGCGGTATGCCTGCTCTTTCGTGGCGTTTGGCCGTCCTCCCGCAAAACTGAGGGTCGCGTCCGGCAGGATCAGGCGAAAGAGCGCAATCGCGCGCAGTATCTCTTCCACGCCAAGAATCGGCTGCGCCTCCAGGCGGGTACCCGCGATTGGATTCAGGATATTTATCGGGACGGAATCCGCTTGTATTTCGCGAATCGCGTACGCCATTTCGACGCGCTGCGCAGGCGACTCGCCCATCGAGATGATACCGCCGCAGCATATCTCCATGCCTGCCTCGCGGGCCGCGCAGATGGTTTCCAGCCTGTCGGCATAGCTGTGCGCAGTGCATATATTCGGGAAAAAACTTTCCGCGGTTTCAATATTATGGTGGTAGCGCGTAACGCCGCATTCCGCCAAACGTCGCGCCCTCGCCGCGTCGAGCAGCCCAAGCGAAGCGCAGAGCCTGAGATTGGTCTCCGCGCGCATTGTGCGAAATATGCCCAGCATACGCTCAAATTCGGCGTCACCGAGCCATTCGCCGCTTGTGATGAGGCCGAAGCGAAGAACCCCAAAAATACGCAGCGTATGCGCGCGCGCGATGATCGCGTCCGGATCATTCTCCTCAACGCTCTTGTTGTGGATAGCGCAGGTGTGCTGCGCCGACTGGGCGCAAAAGGCGCAATCGCTGCCGCATCCCCCCATTTTGGCGGCATGGATCGCGCACATCGAGAGCGTATTCCCGAAATGCCGTTTCGTTATGGCTTTGGCCGCGTCCATAAGCGCATCCAGCGCGGTATGCGCCGGATCCATCAACTGTATGGCTTCCGCTTTGGCGGGGACATAGCCTTCATGAACAATTCGTTCCAAGAGCGTATTGATTTGTTTTCTCCGTTTTATTTTTTATGGGCTAAAACTACAATTGGCCACGAATCACACGAATAAAAGATCGAATAAAGACCCGAAAAAAACCCAAAAAAGTTCTGGGGTAAAAGACCAAAACCCTCTGGGCTTGCTTTTGCAGTGTCACTATAAGTTGTTTTGTATTTACCCCCAGATTTGGTTTTTGCCTTGTTTTGTTTTTGCATTTACCCTTCTTGATGTTTTTTGTTTTATTCGATTTTTTATTCGGCCTTTTTCGTGGCTCAAAATAAAAAAATGCGTATTGCTTTTTTGAGCGTCAAGCGTAAGTTTTCGCGCGAACCGCCGCACAATTATTCTTAATATTTGAGTGAGGTGAACGCGACTATGTTTGATTTTGGCGGCGCAAACGCCGGTCAGCGCAAAGCGATTGAAACATCGGAAGGGCCTGTCCTTATAACAGCGGGGCCGGGTACAGGAAAGACGTTTACCCTTGTAGAGCGCGCCGTTTACCTTATAAAAGAGCGCGGCGCAGAGCCCGCGCAAATCTTCATGGCGACTTTTACGGAAAAAGCCGCCCGGGAACTTGTGACCCGTATCACGAACAAGCTCCCCGTCAACCTGAACGAGATGTATATCGGCACATTCCACTCGCTTTGCCTGCGGATTATCAAGGAGCATCTCGAACACACGCGCCTGAAGAAAAATTATCGCACCCTTGATCAGTTTGATCAGAGTTATACCGTGTTTCAGAATATCCATCGTTTCCGCGATATCAGCGGCGTGGACGCTTTGCTGCCGAATATTACCCAGGCGGCCTGGGCGTCGGCGGTGAAAATATGCGAGTATGTCAACATACTTTCAGAAGAGCTTGTTCTTCCCGCCAAATTGAAAGCAGACACAGATCCCAGGATAGCCGCGCTTGGCGGCATTCTGGAAACGTACCAAACCATGCTTTCCGATAACAACCTTATGGATTTCGCGGCTATCCAAACCGAAGCGCATCGATTGCTTGTTGATAACCCTTCAATCCTCGCAAAAATCCGCGAACAGATACGCTATATAATGATTGACGAGTACCAGGACACAAACTATATCCAGGAGCAAATTGTTTTTTTGCTTGGCGGCGAACATAAAAATATATGCGTGGTGGGCGATGACGATCAGGGGCTGTACCGTTTTCGCGGCGCGACCATCCGCAATATCCTTGAATTTCCCGATAAATTCGCCAGGGGCGAGTGCAGGGTAATACCGCTTGATATAAACTATCGCTCGAATACAGATATTGTGCGTTTCTATAATAACTGGATGTCCGCCACGGAAGGAAATGGGTTCAGATTCGACTGGGGCGGGTTCAGATACCCAAAAACCATCAAACCGCACAAGCAGTCAAAACTCAAAAGCCCTGCGGCGGTGAAATTAACATCTTCTTCTGACGACGAGAGCGCATGGCATGATAAAATCATCGCGTTTATACGCGAGGCGCAAAAATCGGGCAAAGTAACTAACTATAACCAAATAGCGTTTTTGTTTAATTCCGTTAAGCACGAGCGGGTGCTGCGCCTTGCCCATGCGCTGGAGAGAAATGGCATAAGCGTTTATTCGCCGCGCTCGGATATGTTTTTTAAGCGCCCGGAGGTGCAGCTTGTTTTGGGCTGCATGATGCTTATGTTCCCGCAGTATATACACGGACTGGAAAATCAGGAATACGAATTTCTCCAGCCCCCGGATTACGACTATTACACAGACTGCGTACACATGGTGAATGACATAATCACCGCGCCCGAACACAGGGCTTTATTACAGTGTATACGCGGCAAAGGCAAAACACACGCCGCGCTCCAAAGCACGGTTGATTATGCCTGGTCCGGCCTGATGTACCAGTTATTTGGCTTTGCCCCTTTTACAGGTTATCTGGATACGGATCTCAAAAGTGGCATAACAGACGCGCGCGCGGTGCGGAATCTCGCGCTCCTGACGCAGATAATCGGCAAGTTTGAGTATTTGCATACCATCAGTGTTTTGGACGGCAGGGAATATCACGGAAAACGGAGAATCGACGCGAACACAGAACTGCTGTTTAACCTGTATCTGCGTTTGCTCCGCGTAGAAGGCATAAACGAGTACGAAGACGACGCGGAGTACGCGCCCGGCGGGTGTGTTTCCTTCCTGACGATTCACCAGTCAAAGGGCATGGAGTTTCCGATTGTATTTGTGGATTCGCTTGGTAACATTCCGCGTAAATCGTATTCCGAAATTATGGCGGCGGTCGAAGAAAAATATTTCAAACGCCCGGCGTATGAGCCTTATGAAGAAATAAAATTTTTTGATTTCTGGCGGTTATACTATACGGCGTTTTCCCGCGCCCAGGATCTGCTCGCGCTTACCTGCCATGAACAGGGCGGCAGACAGCCCGCGCCGAGCAAGTATTTCGCCCAGGTTTACGGCGGACTGCCGGAAGCCGACAAAAAACCGTTTGATATACGCGAGTTTGATTTCAAGGAAGTTAAACCTGTACACCTTAAAAACACATTCTCATTTACGTCGCATATCACGGTATATGAAACCTGCCCGCTGCAATATAAGTTTTATAAGGAACTGGAATTTACGCCTGTGCGCGCGGACGCCATGCTGTTTGGCATACTCGTCCATCAAACAATAGAGGACGTACACCGCGCCGCGCTGCGCAACGAGGAACACACAATCACAATGGATAATGTGGAAACCTGGTTCAGCGCAAACTATGCGGCCATTTCAAAGGCGGAACGGAAGTATCTTGCGGAGAGGCAAAAGGACGCCGCGCTTTTGCAGGTTAAGCGGTATGTGGAGAGGCAGGCTGGGCAATGGCATTTGATTCAGCAAGCCGAGGTTGAGGTAAGCCTCGTGAAGCCCGGCTACATCATCAAGGACAGAATCGACCTCATCAAAGGCGCGGACGGCACGGTGGAACTGGTGGATTTTAAGTCCGGGAAAAAGCCGGATATTGTTCAGGACAAAGAGCGGCTGGAGCATTACCGCCGCCAGCTTCAGGTATACGCCCATCTGGTTGAAGAACGAATGTTGCACAAAGTCAGCCGTATGCGCCTGTATTTCACGGGTGAAGAGGGCGGCGTTCCCACGATAACCTGGCCGTATTCGCGGACGGCGATTGACGCTACTGTGCAGGCGTTTGACGACGTTGTGCAAAAAATACTCCGCAGGGAATATGACGAAAAAGCCAAAGACACAAAGGTGTGTACGGACTGCGATTTTCGCTACTACTGCGGCGGGAAAAACAAAAAATAAATTTACGGGAGCGCGCGGGATGCAACATTACCCTTGGCACCCTACGGGTGTAAAGGCATAAAGGTACTTCGCCTGTTGCAGCCCCCCAAATCCCCGCCTTGTCTTTTCACCCGCGCGTAGCTATTTTTTGGCGGCTTAAAACACCCGCATAAAAGCTGTGATTCCGTGTTTGCAGGTTCCCCGGGGGATGTATGCGAATCTCAAGATTATTTACCCAGGCGGGATTTTCTCCCTGGGATGGCATAGTTTTTGAAGAGCGAAGTTCGGTTATCCGGGATCCCGGCGGCGAGATTATTTTCGCGATGGAGCCGGTTCTGGTTCCTGATTTTTGGTCGCAGCTCGCGACGGACATCATTGCCCAGAAATATTTTCGCAAAGCAGGCGTACCCGCGCGCGTACGGCGCGTACACGAGGACGGTATTCCGGAGTGGATACAGCGCTCCGCCGCCGATGACGCGGCGATGGCCGATCTCGCGCCCGAAGAGCGATATACCCATGAGCGCGACGTCCGGCAGGTTATACACCGCATGGTCGGCACATGGACATACTGGGCATGGAAGGGCGGCTATTTTGACAGCGAGGAGGACGCGCGCGCCTTTTACGATGAACTCGCATTTATGATGGCGAAGCAGATGTGCGCCCCCAACTCGCCGCAGTGGTTTAATACGGGCTTGCATTGGGCGTATGGGATAGAGGGGCCAACGCAGGGACATTACTATATCGATTATACCACAGGCGAGGCGCGCCTTTCTCCCGACGCATACACCCACCCGCAGCCGCACGCCTGTTTTATTCAGTCCATCGAAGACGATCTGGTCGGCCCGAACGGAATCATGGATCTCTGGACGCGCGAGGCGCGCCTGTTTAAGTATGGCTCCGGCACGGGAACAAATTATTCCGGTATACGCGCCGAGGGCGAGCCGCTTTCCGGCGGGGGGCGCTCTTCGGGACTCATGAGTTTTTTGCGCATCGGGGATCGCGCGGCGGGCGCCATCAAGAGCGGGGGAACCACAAGGCGCGCGGCCAAGATGGTCATTCTGGATATCGATCATCCCGAGATACAGAATTTTATAAAGTGGAAAGTCAACGAAGAACAAAAGGTCGCCGCGCTTGCGGCAGGATCGCGTTTATTGCGCGATACCATGCACCGGATCACCGCCGCCTGCGGTCTTATGCTGGACGCGAATGCCGCCGACCCGCGCGCAAACCCGCAGCTTGCCGCCGTGCTTTTGGATGCGCGCAGGCAGCATATACCCGAAGCCTGGATCATGCGCGCGCTCCAGCTTGTGGCGGAGGGAAAGGGCGACACCGAAATTCCAGTATATGATACCGACTGGAACGCCGAGGGCTATGCCACGGTATCCGGTCAAAACTCCAACAACAGCGTACGCATCCCGAATGCCTTTATACGCGCGCTTGAAAACGACGACGCCTGGCCGCTCTATTCGCGCTGCGGCGCCTCAAACGAGAAGCGTATCACGCGCTCGCC
Source organism: Spirochaetota bacterium (assembly GCA_031283155.1). Classification (GTDB taxonomy): domain Bacteria; phylum Spirochaetota; class JAGLSM01; order JAGLSM01; family JAKPMW01; genus JAKPMW01. The sequence goes on from JAITCI010000027.1 coordinate 5,615, forward strand.
TAAGGCCGGGGAACTCTGGGACGATATAGCCTACGCTGCCTGGGCGTGCGCGGATCCCGGGATACAGTACCATACAACCATCAACGAATGGCACACCTGCCCCGAGGACGGCGGGATCACAGCATCCAATCCCTGTTCGGAATATATGTTCCTGAATGATACCGCGTGCAACCTCGCGTCGCTGAACCTGATGCGCTTTTATAATACCGAAACCGGAACTTTTGACGCCGCCGCCTTTGCCCATGCGGTGCGGCTCTGGACCATGGTGCTTGACGTGAGCGTTACGATGGCCGGATACCCTTCCAAAAAAATGGCGGAACTCTCGTGGCGCTTCAGAACAATTGGACTTGGATACGCGAATATCGGGAGCCTCGTTATGGTTATGGGGCTTCCCTACGATTCGCCCCGCGCGCGCGCGATAGCGGCGTCGATCACGGCCATCATGCACTTTGGCGCGCTTGCGTGTTCCGCAGAGATGGCGGGAGCGCTGGGCGCGTTTCCGGGATTTGCCGCGAACCGCGAACATATCCTGCGCGTTGTGCGGAACCACGCCGCCGCCGCGCATAATCAAAATACCTATACCGGCCTGAGCATTCCGCCGCAGGGAATTATGGCAAACGACGCGCCTCCGGATCTGCTGCGGATCGCGCGGGAGACCGCGGATCGCGCGCTCGCGCAGGGCGAACAGAGTGGATACCGCAACGCGCAAGTCACCGCGCTTGCCCCCACGGGCACAATCGGTCTTGTGATGGACTGCGATACCACGGGTATTGAGCCCGACTACGCGCTCGTTAAATACAAGAAGCTCACGGGCGGCGGGTATTTTCGCATCATCAACCAGTCGCTTGCCCCGTCGCTCTCCCGTCTCGGGTACACGGGCGGACAAATCGAAGAGATATTTTCCTACGTCAAGGGGCATGGTACGCTCAGGGGCTGTGCCGCCGTTTCGCATGAGCGGCTTCTCCAGAAGGGTTTTGATCAGGAAACCCTCGATCAGCTTGAGATACTTTTGCCTACAACCTTTGACATTTCTTTTGTTATCAATCCCGTTGTATTGGGCGATGAGTTTTGCCGCACCAAACTCGGTATAGACTCGGCGATGCTCGGCGCGGCAAAGGGGAGCGTTTTAACAGCGCTTGGCTTTTCGCGCGCGGAGATCGACGCCGCGAATGACTATGTGTGCGGCACGATGATGCTTGAGGGCGCGCCGCACCTTGATCCCGCGCATCTGCCCGTTTTTGATACCGCTTCGCGCTGCGGCAAACGCGGAACGCGCCTCATCCGTTCCGAGGGGCATATGCTGATGATGGCCGCCGTGCAGCCCTTTATATCCGGCGCGATCTCCAAAACCATCAATCTTCCGTATCAGGCGAGCATCGCGGATATCAAGCGCATCTATCTGGAATCATGGAAGCTCTCGCTGAAGGCGGTCGCGATCTACCGCGACGGATCAAAGCTGAGCCAGCCCTTAAGCGCGCTCCGCGAGGGCGATCTCTTTGAGGGGCTTGAGGACCTGAACGCGCAGGAACAGATCGTCCGCGCGGGCGAGCGCGCCATGCGCCGCGAGCGGCATACCCTTCCCGCGCGCCGCGGTGGCTATACCCAAAAGGCGCGCCTCGGGGGGCATTCGATATATCTCCGCACCGGCGAATACGCGAACGGACAACTGGGAGAAATATTTATAGATATGCACCGCGAGGGCGTCGCGTTCCGCAGCTTTGTCAACTGTTTCGCGATTGCCGTTTCCCTGGGGCTGCAGTTCGGGGTGCCGCTCGAAGAATTTGTCGAGGCCTTTGTGTTTACGCGCTTTGAGCCGAACGGTATGGTCATGGGCAACGATCACCTGAAAATGGCGACCTCTGTTGTGGATTACATCTTCCGCGATCTCGCTATATCCTACCTCGGGCGCTATGATCTCGCGCATATCGCTCCCGACGAAAAAATGGCGGCGACCGATATCTCCAGGCCGCAAACGCGGGCGAAGCTCTCTTCTCCGGCAGTGAGCGCGCAGGGCGCAGATTCGCGGGACGCGCAGGATGAAGCGCTCCTGCGGGGATACACGGGCGATATATGTACCTATTGCGGCTCGCTGAATATGGTGCGCAGCGGCACCTGCCTCAAGTGTATGGTCTGCGGAAACACGAGCGGGTGCAGTTAATGGCGCAGGCAGTTCTTTCCGCAGACGGACGCATAGAGCGTATAATATTAGATGAGGGATTAGTGCAGCTTCTGGATGCGCTCATGCCGCTCGCGGCGGACTCTCCGGATTTTTCCCAGCTTGTCCGCAGCGCCTTTTGCGCGCCGCCCGACCCGGCGCTTTCCGCGCTCCTCGCGTTTTTCTCCGGCGCTGATCTTCGTGAATATTATGCGCGCTGTTCGTATAACGGCTGCACACCCTGGCAGCTTGGCGTTATGCAGGCCATGGCCTCCATCGAACGCGGCAAAGTGCTTTCGTATGGCGGATTGGCCGCCCGGCTTTCCGCATCGCGCGCCGCCCGCGCTGTCGGAAACTCCTGCGCGCGCAACCCGCTTCCATTATTGTACCCCTGCCATCGCGTCGTCCAGTCGGATGGCCGTATCGGCGCGTTCATGTCTCGCAAGGGCGGCACACTCAAGCGGCGGCTCCTCGAATTTGAGGGCGTTCACTTTGACTCCAACGGACGGGTATGCGCTGAGTGCTTTGCGGGGTAAGCGCGCCTTTTCAGTTTTTTCTTTTGGGAGCAGGAGCTGCATACCCGGGGAAACGCGCGAAACCGCCATTTTGGTAAGCGCTCTGCCGTTCTGCGGATGTGCCAAACACACGTACCTCCGAAGATGCCGTTCCGCCGCGAAACCGGAATTCGTTCTTGTTTTTGTCCGAATTCCCGCGAAATTTTGTAAAAATAATTAAATTTTTTTTCTCTTAACTGAGAGGGTATAATTAAAATGACTATTATAGCTCTGATTCTGAGGATATGCCCATGTATACAAATTCCGCCATAGCTTCCGCGCGGTTCTCCGTCATGCTGTATGCCGGAATATTGTGCCTCCTGTGCTTAGGCGTCGGCTGCGAATCCATCAACCTCTGGGAAGCGGCCAAGGGCAATATGCAGAGCGCCGCCGTATCCTCCGGGCAGAGCGCGTCGTCCGGCGAGAGCGAGTCCGGTGAGAGCGCATCCGGCGAGAGCGAGTCCGGCGAGAGCGCGGCCTCCGGGCAGAGCGCGTCGTCCGATGAGAGCGCGTCCGGTGAGAGTGCATCCGGTGAGAGTGCATCCGGTGAGAGCGCGTCCGGTGAGAGCGCGGCCTCCGGTGGGAGTGCGTCCGGCGGGGAACCGCCCGAACCCTTGACGCTCTCAGGGAATATAGCTATTACTGCGGATGGTAATTTTACCACAGGGAATACCCTTATCGCTGTATATGGCGGAGATGAGTCTGTTTCCTTCACCTACCAATGGCGTAAAGACGGTAACATAATTCCAAACGAGACCTCGGATCGCCACACGCCGTCCGCTCCCGGAAGCTATACCGTAATTATCAGCGCTACCGGGTACTACAGCAAAACAAGCGCTCCCGTAACTGTGACAGGCGCGGTGCAGCTAACGCATAGTGTGATCTTTGTCATTGATGGAACAGAAATACCAAAGGACATAATTCATGGACAGTATGTGGATTATAAACCCGCCGATGAATCAACCCGTGTCTTTCGCGGCTGGTATGCAACGCCGGAGGGTAACACTCCATTTGTAGACCCCGTAGAGACTAATGGCATCATGCTGTACGCAAAGTGGTGGGCGAGATACACCGTTACCTATATGAAGAACGATGGCACGGAAGAGATCCATGACACGGACAGCGTAATTGAACCGCAAAGCACAGTGACAGCGCTGCCCAGCACGAATCCGGCGCGGGAACACTATATTTTTGCGGACTGGTTTACAATGTCCACCGGCGGAACAAAATTTACCGCAAACACGCCGGTTATGGAAAACATCAGCGTGTACGCCGGGTGGACGCCCGAACAATACGAAGTCAAATTCTACAGAAACGAAACCTCAAATGATAATACAGAACTTGCAACAAAAAGCGTACCCTACCTCGGCATGGTAGGCACACAGATGCCCGCTTCGCCTAATTGGAATGGGTATGACTTCATGGGCTGGTATACGTCGCGTACCGGCGGAACAGAATTTACCGCAAGCACACAGGTTATGGGAACCATCAGCGTGTACGCCAAATGGACGCCGGTGCATAGTGTGGAGCTTCAGAATGAGAACGGCGAAGTTATAGAAAGGCAGCCAGTCACAGAGGGTTTGCGCGCACAGCTTCCTGCTGGGTATGCAAAAGAGACGACGTATACCCGAAAAGCGGGGCTGTACACACCCGCAGTTCCTGACGGAAGCAAAATTTTATTAACCTGGAAGCTGGTTGATGGAAATAACCTGAAGAACTGGGGGGATATTGACGCGCATTTAATCACCGAAAATATAACGCTTAGGGCGCAGTACACCGTGCAGAATCTTGTTGCAGCCGTTTCTCCAAAAGATGTTAATGGAGCGGTTTCCTATATCACTGAAAATAGCGGAACGTACGTTTTGCTCTTAAGTGAAAACGCAACCGCTAATCCGCTATTCCTGAGTACAGCCGGTTGTCATCTGGCGATTGAAAGCGTGAGCGGCGGGATTACGATAGGTTTCTCCAACCCCAGTTCCAGCGACGCTTTCTTTACCGTTGGCGGGAATGGTCAAAACAACGTCAGTGTAACATTGCAAAATATCACGCTGAATGGCTATTCCGGCAGCGGTATTCCCGTAGTAAAAGTGAACAGCGGCGCGAGCTTCATTATGAAAAGCGGCTCAAAGATTACCGGCAATGTGAACGAGAGTACGTCCGGCGGCGCGGTTTATGTCGCGGCGGGCGGCAGCTTTACCATGAGCGGTAACGCCGAAATCAGCGGCAATACCAGCAGAAACGACATCACGGCCGCGGCGGTGTATCTCGACGGGCCACACGGAGATCAAATAGGAACAGGCGCAGTTTTTACCATGAGCGACAATAGCAAGATCAGCGGAAATACGAACAAATTTACTGGTGCCGCCCGCCCCGCCGACGTGTATGCGCACAGCTTCGTGCAGCTTGTTTTGTCCGACAATGCGCAGATCGGCGCGCTTATCCTCGATTCCATCGGAAGCAGGGCGAGCAGCCTGAACAATTTTTCCGGAAAAGGCACAAGCATCCATCTGATAGCTTCAGGGACTCAATTCAGTTTAGGAATAGATGGAGTTATCGATGCCTGGAAGGGCAAAAGTGTTTTTACAGGGAATACGACGGCCGATCAGATTCGCAAATGCACCCTGGGGGATTTCTGCGTAGGAGGGAATACTGTCTCGCTCCAGCCTATCGCGACCGATTATAGGATCTCCACCGCTTCGGGTACCGAAATGGGGAAGCTCGTTTTGAACACCTTCGCGGAGGGCGATTTAACCTGGCAAAAATTAAAGCAGGCGATAGGAGACGCGCAATCCGGAGCCATCCTGAAGTTGCCGTCTGCAGCAGGGACAACAACATTAATAGCGAATACGCCGATAACAATAGTCAAAAAAATTACTCTGCAGGCAACGGGGAACATTGCCATGAATCGCGACGGGAACTTCCTCAACAGCTTCTTTAATGTAACGGGTGAAACTGATGGGGGTATCGGCGATCTCACGCTTGAAACCGCATCCGGCGGAAGCATGACTCTGAATGGTGCTCGCGTTATTGACAACGGAGATCTGAACACTAAAGATGCTTTAATAAGTGTAATCGACGGAAACCTGACCATGAAGGAAGGTGTGAAATTAATAAATAATGCCTACCTTAATAATTATGAAGATCCATTTTTCTCCACCCAGGGGATATTGCTTGGCGGCGCGGTTTATGTTTCTATAGGTACTTTCGATATGCAGGACGGCGAAATCAGTGGAAATTCGGCGCTCTGCGGCGGCGGGGTGTACGTAGGCAGTGAGGCGACTTTCACCATGTCCGGAGGGAAAATAGCCGGTAATGCTACCTATAGTAATATTCTTAATGAATCGTATGGGTATGGGTATGGCGGCGGAGTCTATGTGGCAAACGGCGGCAGTTTTTCAAAAACGGACGGAACCATTTACGGCGGGAGCGAAGGTTCGGGTATAGGGAACTCGTCCTATTCTCCAGTAGGAAGCGGCCATGCCGTATACGTTGCGGGGTCGCCCCCAAAATGCCGCGATACCACCGCAGACGAAGCCATCAATCTGGATTCAGCAGGAACTCCGGGAAATTGGAATCAGTAATCCCCGGTACTAGGGCGTGTCCCTAAAGTATCATTTGGCAGCATTTTCGTCATTGTTTATGCCCTGCGGGTACGAGGCGTAGCCGAAGCAATCCACTTTTGCGTAGTACAGCCCGGGGGTTCTTTTTCGCGTCCAATGCTTGATATTTTTTGCCGTATTCGTGTTTGTTTGTGTGGCGCTTTGCGCGCTTCGCGTTGTGGCTCAGGGCTTTTTCGCTTTTTTCGCAGCCGAATGTCCTGGAGGGGGTTTTTTTCGTGAATTTCGCTCCTTTTGATATTTTTTGCCATATTCGTGTTTGTTTGTGTGGCGCTTCGCGTCGTGGCTCAAGGTTTTTTCGCCTTTTTTTGTAAATTCCCTTGCAAAAATTTTCGCATGGGTATATACTGCATCCCATGAGAAACCCGTATATCCATAGTATGCGCATATTTCCGAAAGCCCTTCCAAATGAAGGGGCGGTGATTGGGGTGTTATGGGCAATTCCCTCATCTAATTATGTAGCTTCTCTTCTCGTAGCGTAAATTTTGTTCTTATATTTCATAATGCTTTCGATAAAATCAGTTATTCAAAATTTTTAAACTCGCCATTTCGCCCGCCTCTGCGCGCGCCGGGCGTCTCGTCGTTTGTTTCCATAAAATCGCGAATAATAAAAAAGGAGGCGTAATCATGTCCACACCCCACGTATTTTCAGGAAAAAGTTTTATGCTCTGCTGCGGTATCCTTTGTATACTCTGCCTGGCGGCGTGCAAGAGCGGAATCGACGATCAGGACGAGAACAGCAGTTCGGCAATCGGGAGCGCCGTCAGCCAAAGCAACGGCTCGATTATCGGTAATACGAGCAATGAGGCAAGCGCCGGTGGAAACAGCGCATCCAGTGGTGATGATATATCCAGTTCCGCGTCTGCCATGAGCGCAAGCAGCGCCGTTTCGTCTGCGTCCGGCGAAGGCAGCGGATCGGATGGCAGTAATTCATCCGGCGAGAGCAGCGATGCAATAGTATCCAGCGCGTCCGGGGATGATGGCGAATCGCGCGCAAGCAGCGCGTCCGGGGATGATGGCGAATCGAGCGCAGGCAGCGCATCCATCGATGACGGCGAATCGAGCGCAAGCGTCAGCGGGAATAGCGCGTCTGGCGATGATGGCGTATCCAGTTCCGCGCCTCCCATGAGCGCAAGCAGCACATCCGGCGATGACGGCGAATCGAGCGCAAGCGTCAGCGGGAATAGCGCGTCCGGCGATGATGGCGTATCCAGTTCTGCGTCTGCCATGAGCGCAAGCAGCACGTCCGGCGAAGGCAGCGAATCGGATGGCAGCAATTCATCCGGCGAGAGCAGCGATGCAATAGTATCCAGCGCGTCCGTCGATGATGGCGAATCGAGCGCAAGCAGCGCATCCGCCAGTAGCAGTAGCGCCAATCCGTGGGAGTCTCACGTTATGGTACCGATAGCAGCGAATACATTTACCATGGGCAGCCCGCCCGATGAGCCGGGCCGAGGCAGTGATGAAACACAACATTCGGTGACGCTCACGAAGGGTTTTTTGATGGGCAAGTATGAGGTCACGCAGGGATTGTATCAAGTGGTGATGGGAAGCAACCCAAGTCAATTTACGAGTAATCCAGCGGAGGGCGAAGTACAAGAGCGGCGGCCGGTAGAGCAGATAAGTTGGTATGACGCGATTGTATTCTGCAATACGCTGAGTGTATTGGAAGGATTGACTCCTGTGTACAGCATAAGCGGCAGTACAGATCCTTCAACTTGGGGCGGCGTACCCACAAGCGGCAATGCTACGTGGAATGCAGCTACCACGGATTGGAACGCCAATGGGTATCGTTTACCCACCGAAGCTGAGTGGGAATATGCCTGCCGCGCGGGGACGACGACTGCGTATAATACTGGGGATGTCATAAGCGATAGCACCGGGTGGTACACGAGCAACAGCGGCAGTAAGACGCATGAGGTCGGGAAGAAAACGCCGAACGCCTGGGGTTTGTATGATATGCACGGGAATGTGTATGAATTGGTCTGGGACTGGTACGGCGAGTATACAGGATCAGCGACGGATCCGCGAGGCTCCAGTACGGGCTCGAGCCGGGTCCTACGCGGCGGGCACTGGGGGAATACAGCGCAGAACCTGCGCTCGGCGTTTCGGAACATCATCCCCCCCTGGTACGCGGGCGGCTACCTGGGTTTTCGGCTCGTGCGCAATAATTGAGCCCTCCGGCGCGCTTGCGCGCCCCTAAGCGCGCCTGCGAGCAGGGGCAAGCGCCGCGCGCAATTAAGTAAAGCAAATCGGTTGTACGTATATTCTTAAAACAGGTGGGGTGGGGCGAGACCATAGGGCTCGCCGCTGCCCCGCGCTGATTGCAACATCCTGTTGCGCGCGGGGTGCTCCCTTCCGGGTCGCGAGGGGAGGCTTTTCCTTCAATAATTCTGATGCTGCGCTTTTGTACGGGAATTGCGCCCTTTTGCCTCCCCATCGTGAAAATGGATGTCGGCGCGAAAGCTACGTTTTGGATTCGCCAAGCTGCGCTCGGGACAGGATGTTCCCTCGCAAAAGCGTACATCCCTGTACGCGCAACGCCCTACGGGCGCTACAGTATCGGGACGCTCGGAACAGGAAGTCCCCTCGCAAAAGCGTACATCCTTGTACGCGCTCGGGACGCAACCTCCTGTTGCAGCCATGCGCGTACGCAACAAGGATGTTGCTGTAATACGTTATTTTATTCGCTTTTACCTCTAAATATATTAACGCTTAGAGTAAAGCGCCCCTCCTGTTGCAGCCATGCGCGTATACCCACAGGGCACAGGTGCGGCACGGCGCGTAGCGTGCAGAGCAGCCGCTGTACCACACTAAATTATTCGCTTTTTCCCTCTGATGCCTCATGCTTTGCGTTAAGCGCCCGCAGTTCCGCAATTAACGCATCTTTTTCCGCAAGCGCTGTAGCGTACACCGCCTCTTTCTCCGTAAGCGCTGCGTCTTTTTCCGCAACCACGGCTTGCCATTTCTCACGCTCTGCTTTTTCGGCTTTGCGTTCTGCATGATCCAGCGCGGAGGCTTCATTATGCCGCGCGAGTGAACGCAGGCGCTCCAACTCCGCAAGCTCTGCATCTTTCTCCGCAACCACAGCTTGCCATTTCTCGCGTTCAACTTTGGCGGCATGATCCAGCGCGGAAGCTTCATTATGCCGCGCGAGTGAACGCAGGCGCTCCAACTCCCTGAACTCGTTCATCGCTTTTGTTTGGCGGTACGCTTCGATTGCCTGTTCCATGATTGGCACCCCCAGAGCTTCTATTTTTTGCAAATCTTCTTCCGTCTTCGCCTTGAACAAACTGAGCCACAGCTTTAACTCATCGTCAGCACCAACGACTTTCGGCAGCTTCGACAACTCAAAATAGCACAGCCGCATTTTGTCTGTCAATAGAGTATGTCGCGCCACTTCGAGCGCCTGAAATTCAGAGTAAAATTCCGCGCACTCAAACAAATTGAACGCGATAATACTGATAATAATCGTGCGCGGCAGTTCTCTGTATGTATGCCCTTCGCTGAGCGCGCTTGAGTATTCTCGCGCCCAATAATAAAGTGACCGCTCAGGATAGTCACCCTCGTCCGCAACTTGTATTTCCAGATCCACGCGCTGTTTGTCAACCACCATATTTATATCAAGGCGGCAAAATTTGTCCCCAATGACATTCGGCGGTATCTCCGAATTGGTAATATCAAATTGTTCTATGCTCTCCAGTTGTATATCGAGCAGCGCCGCAACAAGCTTTTTCAGCAAATTTGGATACCGGACAAAAAGCATTTTGAACAGTATGTCGTCCGTAAACGAAAAATCGAGTTTGGTCATGGCAAATTCCTTTCAGGGTAAGTTCCATGATCAAAAACGATATGCGGTGCGCATAAATTTCACGTGCGGCGTAAATAAAAATAACGGAGGTTCTCTGCAAGATAATTCAGGCTGAAAATGTTTGCATAAAGGAAAATGACGGCGTTATCCAAATTGTGCCGATTGCACAATTGGCTTGCGCGGAATGTTTGCAGGCTGCCCCTGTATGACTATGGCGGCAGAGTTAAAAAAATGTCCGATATTGATTAATTATAAAATCAGCGGGCGGTTATTTGAAGAAGCCATATACAAAATATCGCTTGTCGGCTCTATCGCCCCGGCGCAAGCCTTGATGCTCCGGCGGGTATATCCAAAGCCCCTTCGGTAAAGAAGGGGCGGAAAATTTATTTGGCTGCTTTTTTTCTGGCGGCTTTTTTGCCCGCAGCTTTCTTTCCGGCAGCTTTTTTACCCGCAGCCTTTTTACCGGCGGCCTTTTTACCTGTTGCTTTTTTTCCGGCGGCGTCAGCAGCCTTTACTGTTTCGTCGATGAGCGCGGCGGTGGGCGCATTTTTGCGAATGGATTTGATACCATTCATGCAGGCGGCTTTGGTGTTATATGCTTCACCGACGGCGATGATCTCTCCATTTGTGGCAATAAGGCGAAAGCGGAATTTGCTTGCCTTGTCCTTAAAGATTGTAAATTTTGCGGCCATTGGATTCTCCTCAAAATGTTTTTAACTAATTTAACTGATACAGAAAAATAATATTGACGGATATTAAAAATCAAGAAGAATACACTATGCCGCGGTACGCAGAAAGCAGAAAAACTTGCGCTCACGTCGAGAAAAAGCAGCGTACAGGGCGCACTTTCCAAAAAAAGAATAAAACAATTAACGCATATCCATCAGGGCATTGGCGAGGCGTGTAACCGCGCGCGGATCATGTTCGGCGCAGAAATAGATCACGCCGTCGGGTGAAAGCAAAAAACCTTCGTGAAGAAGCGCGATACGTTTTTCTTCGTTCATGGTAATGCGCGGAAAAAAAGCGTCGTCCACAAGCAGGGACGCGGCATGAGATTTGAACAGCGCGGCGTGTTCCGCGATTTTGCTATAGGGCTCGCCGATGGAATCCAGTTTGCGGAGCAGAGTATTGGCATATGCGCAGCTCGGCGCGTCGGGCAATTCTTCGGCGGCAGATACAGGGAAGCCGTCGCGTACAGCGATGATATCAAGCCAGAGCGCGCCGTTGATGAGCGCGATATCGGGACGAGCGCCCTGCGGAAGAAGATCTTTCGAAGTTGTAAAAGCGTTTTTTCGGAGATCAAGAATTTCCGCATTCTGCGCGCCTGTACCTTCAGCGGAAAAATCGAGTCGCGCAAAATATAATGTATATCCGGGAAGCCGCTGCGCAAGCCGCCGCAAAAGACGAATATGATCGTTTCGCAGATACGCGGCGAGTCCGCCGAGCGATACGGCGTTTTTTTGCGCTTGCGTTAAAAACCCCGGCGCGTGTCCCAGGGGATAGCGCCCATCGGCAAGCCAGAAATCGTGCAGCATATTGCCGTCGATTGTGATAACGCGCGCGCCGCGCCCGCGCTTGATAATGACGGGAAAATCCGGCGAGGGGTGCGCCGCATCCGGCTTCGCAGCTTCGCGCAGAATCGCCTTGCTCTGCGGGAAAGAAAGCGGGCGTTTATTCATAGACGCGCGCCGCAAGGGAAAGCGTTCACCCGTTTTTCCCGTGGCATTGCTTATACTTTCGCCCGCTGCCGCAGGGGCAGGGATCATTGCGTCCCACCTTGACGCCCGCGCGCACTATCTGCTGCCCGGCGGGAGGACGCTCGCCCTGAGCGCGCGCTTTCTCGGGCTGAACATAGCGCACCGGCCGCTGTTCGCCGTCCGCGCCCATCGCGTTGAACAAACCGAATTCATCATGCCTGGCCATACCCTGAGCGTATTGGTTAAATTCGGGCGGCGGCATGGCCGATGCGGAGAGTTCGGCGTGGAAGAGAATATCCGCCGTTTGATTGTCGATGCTCGCGAGCATTTCGTTGAATATGCCCATGCCGCGCAGCTTATATTCCGTAAGCGGATCGCGTTCGGCATACGCCATCCAGTTTATGCCTTCCTTGAGCCCGTCCATTTCGTAGAGGTGGTCCTTCCAGCGGCCGTCGATGGTGTCGAGGAGGACGATTTTTTCGAGCTTGCGCATATTTGCTGATCCGATTTGCTTTTCGCGTTCGGCATAGAGCTGATGCAGCGCTGTTTTCAGGCTTGCGGTAAAGCCCTCCTGGTTGACGCGCCCTATGTTGATATCTCCGGGGACGTCCACGGATATCCGCATCTCCCCTTCCAGCCAGCGCTTTACGCTCTCCATGGTCTCGGCGGTAAAGCCGTCTGTGGCATACTCTTCAATATGCGCCTCTGCGGTATTATCGAGCACCTTGCGGGTTATGTCCGAAACATCGTCGCGATCCAGGATGCGGTTGCGCAGGGAGTAGATGTAGTTTCTCTGTTCGTTCATCACCTCGTCATATTTGAGAAGGTGTTTGCGTATCTCAAAATTGCGGGTCTCCACGCGCTTTTGCGCATTCGCGATGGCGCGGCTGACCAGCGAATGTTCGATCTCCATGCCCTCGCGCATCCCGAGGCGCTGCAACGCGTTTTTAAGCCGCTCCCCGCCAAAGAGGCGCATCAGATCGTCTTCCATGGATATATAAAAACGCGAACACCCGGGATCGCCCTGGCGTCCGCTGCGCCCGCGAAGCTGGTTGTCGATGCGCCGCGCCTCATGCCGCTCGGTTCCGAGTATAAAGAGCCCGCCCTTTCCGATAACCGATTTCTGGTTGGCGCTGCACTCCGCCTTCAGGAGGCGCATCCTGTCGGCAAGCTCTTCGTTGAAGGTGGGATGCTGCTGATAAAAGAGCGCGAGCATATCGCGTTTTTCGAGCAGCACCAGGCGCACAAATTCATGGATCTCTTCGGCCTCTGCCTTGCGCCCGGTATTCTTCAGGAGATTCTCAATAAATTTGCGCCCCTGCAATTCAGGATTGCCGCCCAGGATGATGTCGGTGCCGCGCCCGGCCATATTGGTGGCGATTGTCACGCGCCCGTATTGCCCCGCCTGCGCGACGATATCCGCCTCGAGTTCATGGAATTTTGCGTTCAGAACATTATGCGGAACGCCGCGCCCCTTCAGGATGCGCGAGAGGCGCTCGGATTTCTCCACCGAGATCGTGCCGACGAGCACCGGCTGCCCCTTGTCGTGAAGCTCCGCGATCTCGTTCGCGATGGCCGCGATTTTTTCATCCTCGGTGCGGTAGATGCGATCCGGAAAATCGGTGCGCAGGAGCGGGCGGTTGGTGGGAATCACCACAACGTCCAGACCATAGATCTTGCGGAACTCCTCCGCCTCGGTCTCCGCCGTACCCGTCATACCGGCGAGCTTGCTGTACATACGGAAATAATTCTGGAAGGTGATCGTGGCGAGCGTTTGATTCTCGCGCGCGACGGTCACGCCTTCCTTCGCCTCGAGCGCCTGATGCAGCCCGTCGCTGTAGCGGCGTCCGGGCATGAGCCGCCCCGTGAACTCATCAACGATGATAACCTCGCCCTCTTTGACCACGTAGTCCACGTCAAGATGGAAGATCGTGTTGGCCTTCAGCGCCTGCTCGATATGGTGTACCAGGGAGATGTTCGCGTTGCCGTACAGGTTGTCGATCCCCAGAAAGCCCTCTATTTTTTTGATTCCGATAGTGGTCAGATAGGCGCTGCGGTCGCTCTCCTCGACGATATAATCCCCCTCATCCACCGGGGTGTTCAGCTTTTTATTCATGCCGGCAGCCTGTTTTTCGCGGTTCAGATCGCGGATCTCGTTTTTGATCTCTTCCAGCCGCGCGTGGATCGCGTCTTCCTGCCCCGCCGCCTCGCTCGCCTCAAGCCGCGTGTTCAGTTCGGTTTTTTCATCCGTTAATTTGTCCATCTTGCGGTCTAATTCCTGCCCATACGTGAAGCCGCGCGCGAGACGCGGGATGATGCGCTGGATCTCGGAATATTTTTTCGTGGATTCTTCCGCCGCGCCGGAAATGATGAGCGGCGTGCGCGCCTCGTCCACCAGGATGGAGTCCACCTCGTCGACTATGCAGAAGTAATAATTTCTTTGTACGCGCAGCTCGCTGCGATGCACCATATTGTCGCGCAGATAATCAAAGCCGAACTCGTTATTTGTGCCATAGGTTATATCGCATCCGTAGCCCACCTGCCTGTCGCGCTGATCCATGTGGCTCAGGATATAGCCCACCGAAAGCCCGAGGAAAGCAAATATCGGGCGCATCCACTCGGCGTCGCGGCGCGCGAGATAATCGTTGACCGTAACGACATGTACGCCCAGTCCGGTCAGGGCGTTCAGGTACACCGGCAGGGTGGAGGTCAGGGTTTTGCCCTCGCCCGTTTTCATCTCCGAAATTTTTCCCTGGTGGAGTACGATGCCGCCGAAGATCTGCACATCAAAGGGACGCTGGCGAATGGTGCGCCACGCGGCTTCGCGCACCACGGCAAAGGCCTCGGGCAGCAGGCTGTCGAGCGCGAAGAGGAGGCGTCTGCGATCCTTAATCGCGCGGTCGCCGGTGAGCACCAGTTTATCGGGCGTACATCCCAGCAAATTATGGAGGCGTTCGCGGAACTCGACCGTTTTGGCGGCAAGCGCGCCGTCGCTCAAGGCCTGCATCTCTTTTTCCATTCCGTTGATGCGCTCGACTATCGGGAGGATGCGCTTCAGATCGCGCTCGCCCTTTGTCCCGAAAATTGCGTTTATGATTGCCTGTACCATATTTTCTCCATCTATTGCGCGCGGCTTTCTCGCGAAAAGGTACGGCTCGCCCCCGCCATTTTCAACATAGCCCTGCCGCGCGGGCGGCAGTATTTTTTTCACAGGAGAATTTGTGTATGGATACTGTTTGTCTCGATATGGAAGGAGTTCTCTTTCCGGAGATATGGATCAGCGTGGCGGAGCGGATGGGCATTCCCGAACTCCGCCGGACCACCCGCGACGAACCCGATTATGACGTCCTGATGCGCTATCGCATGGATATCCTCTATAGAAAAGGCATTACGCTTGCGGCGATTCAGGAGGTGATTGCCGCGCTTCGCCCGCTTAACGGCGCGGAGGATTTTATGCGCCGGCTGCGCACACGCTTTCAGGTGCTTATCCTTTCGGATACCTTCTATCAATTCGCGATGCCGCTGGTGAGCCAAATCGGTTATCCCGTGATCTTTTGCCACGCCCTCCTCTCCGACAGCCGGGGCATGATCTCCGGGTATCGGCTCCGCCAGCCCGAGGCCAAGCGCGCGGTGGTCTGCGCATTCCGCGAACAGCTTAAGATGCGCGTTATCGCCATGGGCGATTCCTACAACGATACCGCGATGCTCCAGGCCGCCGACCAGGGCGTGCTCTTTTGCCCGCCGCAAAACGTCATAGACGAATTTCCGCAGTTCCCGGTCGCGCGCACCTATCCCGAGGCCGAATCGCTGTTTGAGGCTGCGAGCGCCCGCTTTACGGAGTAATTAAGGATTTTTTCTTTTGCGGGGTAACTGCCATGGCGCGAAGCGTGCAAGGCAACGGCAGTATCCCGCGCGCAACAGGATGTTGCGATTGGCGCGGGGGAAAGCCTTCCTGCTCACACGATGTGAACACCCCGCGTAGACAGGATGTCGGCGCGACGCGGGGCAGCGCCTCGGCCGCTTGCGCGTCCTCCCCTCGCAGAAGCGTACATCCTTGTACGCGCTCGGGACAGTACCTCCGTGTACTTGTCTCGCCCAATAATACAACGATCTCTCCGGATAATCATGTTCATCTTTGACTTGTATCTCCAGATCCACCCGTTGTCCATCAACAATCATGTTTATATCGAGGCGGCAA